>CAYSZH010000238.1:0-5283 GCA_964435305.1 uncultured Granulosicoccaceae bacterium | reverse complement strand
ACCAGACCATGCTGATCAATGAGTATCGCCTGACCCCGGTTGACCCCAAGGCCCGCAAATTCCTCGAAGAAGAGATGGAAAAGTTTTTCTTTGGTGGTGGTTCTGACATGCCAGACGGCTACGTACCGCCCAGTGAGTAAACCAGCATGTTGGCGATAATCAGCTCTCAGGTTGCAATTGCAACCAGGTAATTGTGGCGACACTTCGCTTGACTCCAGACCGGCCAATAGGTCTAATAGTCGGCTAGCGATTGCGGTGGTTTTACCACCCTTCGCTGAATCCATACCCGGTGCGTCCGCACCACTAGCGAAAGCTTAGGCCAGGTAGCTCAGTCGGTAGAGCAGGGGACTGAAAATCCCCGTGTCGGCGGTTCGATTCCGTCCCTGGCCACCATTGAAACCCCTATTTTTATAGTATTTTCTGCACATTCCTCTGTAACGGAAAATTGACTAGAATTCTCAAGGGACGTGTAAGGGACGTGTAAGGGACGCTCACCGCAAATTTCGATAGCCCGGATTAAATTTTTATGGTGATATTTCTCACGGAGAGCATCTTCAATTAAAATATCCCCAGCCTTAGTTTCGTAGTGAGTTAGTAATGACAATAGCGGCGTGTTATGTTAGTCCAGAGGGAGTAGTTTTAGGTGCCGATAGCACCGTATCTTATATGGCTCCGGGACGCGGCTTCCAGCACTTCAATAACAACCAAAAGATATTCGAGGTCGGATCACCGGGCGTTGTGGGTGTTGCAACGTGGGGGCTCGGTTCTTTCGGAACAGATCTGAGTATCCGGACTGCGCTGGCTGAATTTGCAGACTTGCTGGAAAATAGGCCCCAGAAGAATATGGCCGAAGTTGCCAAAGAATGGGCTAAATTCGTGTGGGGTAAATACAACTCTTACATAAGTAACTCACCGGAGCTGTCTACTTTCAGGGCATTAAAGTCGAAGGCTTCGCATGATTCGAACAATCCAACTTCAAGAAGTCCGGACGAAGATCGAGCATTTCAGGAGCTCAGTCAAAATCTTGCTATAGGTTTCTACATTGGCGGCAGGGGCGGCTCGGACCGAAATCCCGGTGCCTATCGGGTGGAAATGACGCCAAACCAAGCGGCGGTATCGAACCCTCAGAAAATTGATGTCGGTGTGCTCTCGTGGGCTGGTATCCCTAATATTGCCTCGAGGGTAGTTCGCGGTTACGATGAGAATCTGAGGAAACAGCTGCTAGACTCCAAGCAGTGGACCGGTTCAGAAAAGGAACTAGATCACATATTGAATCAGCAAAGCTTATCTCCTGGTATTGTTTTGCCGATCAGAGATGCGATAGATTACGTTTACTCTTGTATATTCGGCACGATAAAGGCTATGAAATTTTCACAGCTGCCATCAGTTTGCGGTGGAACTATCGAAGTGGCTGTAGTTACGTCCGACCGGGATTTTCGGTGGGTTAAACATAAGGCTTGGTCTACGGGTATTGATGAGGTTTTTTAAATGACTGATAGTGTAAATACAGCACCTGTTTCAGAGATAGCTGCCAAAATTCGCGAAGACTTCGCTAATACCGGCCAGATTGACCGGGTGGATCTGAATCGCGTTCTTGGCAGTCAAAACGATGTCATCGAGTTTAAGGCTAGCGTTAGCGCGGATCCAATAAAAGATCTGATTAATAATTATGCTAGCGAATCTGCCGAGTTGTAGAGCAGGCAAATACCGGTGCAAGTTTAGTTAATGAAAGGCCGCAGATAGCGGCCTTTTTTTCGTTTGTTCATAAATAACACTGACTCATATTTGTGTGACAAGCCGTCGTTTGATTCAGGGTGCAAATCCCTTGCCCCGTAAAACTTACGCCACCTCTGCAAACATCACCCTGCCCCGGATGTCCCTGGTGAAGCGCTCGTCACTATCAACAGCCTTCGCAAGTATTGAACTGGCAGTCCGAGTGCTACAAGCCACAAAAGCGGACACCGGCTTGACCTCAGGCAATATGTCCCCTCGCTCGATCGCTTGCACCGCTGCTGCGTACTTACGCTGAAACGTCTGTTTGCGCTTCCGGCCTGGCACTCGGCTTGTAGAACGTAGTTCCGCTCTTTTGCCTTCGACGCCTTCGATGCCTCCGGCCTCTGCTAACGTGCTAAAGCTGCTAATTGCGCTAATGGGTCTGGCCTGCCGAATCACTGAACGACTGTTTTCTGTGTGGCGGATCCGGAAGCGCTGCCCGACTGCTCGGCAAGTTTGGTCTGTGCCTCAAGCAACCGCTCGAGTTGCGCTGCGGTCTCGTTGCCCCGTTTGTAGTACCGCTCTGGCATCGATGCGAGATTGTCGGCCAGCCGTGCCGCTGCGGCTGCTGCCGCTGCCGCGGTGTTCGCCTGCTGTGCCGCTTGGTGCTGTGCTGTCTGTTCTATGTCCTGCTGGATGCGATGGTGCACGCCCAGCGACAGCGACATAGCGCTGGTAAAGACACTCACACCTTCGTTGCAGACCGCACCGACCAATACGAAAGCCAGTGCCGCTCCGAATGACCTCGCCCTGGCTGCCCGGTTGAACAGATGCCCGAGCATCCGCCAAAGCACGCACGAACCAAACAGGATCGCCAACGGTAGCGCAAAGCTGATGTATTCTCCGGACGGTAGCCCGCCCTGCATCTTCAGCACCTGGCGAAGTTGTGCCCAGCTCACGGACAATGCGAGTCCGGCAGCAAGATAAGCCAGTAACGTCATGGCAGCCGGTAAACGTGAATTAATCATGGTCACGCCCTCCCATCCTGCCATCGACCAGGGTGTTGATTCCGAAGAGCGCCCCACCGAATGCGAGGCCTGTTGCCAGTGTCGGCAGCCAGTAAAATAGAGCAATCAGCACGATTGCCCCGGCGATTACGATTGCCGTTTTACGCTTGATTGCCGTTTTGATTGCCGATTGCCCTAGAGCAATCGTACTTTCTGGCGGTATCGGTTCCGGTGGTGTAACCGGTAGGGTAGGGTGATTTTCAGGCGCACACGAGCGGTGCGCGGTATTATCGCGTTGCATGGTTTCGATTCCGTTGTAGTCGTTACTGTGAAGTCTGCCGGCGGTGTTGGCGCACTGTCGGTAGGCGAGTAATAACCCGATTGGGTTAATACGGTTAGCGGCGATCCGCGACCGTATTCAATAGAATAGGCAATTTTCAGGTAATTGCAGTTCAAGCACTATTAGGATTTGCGGTGAAAACGCTCTGCGTATTTTTAATTATTGGCGCATCGATGGTTCATGCAGCTAGCAAAAAGCTAACAATCGGTACCTTTGAAGCGCTGGGTTTCACTAAAACCCAACAGCAACTATTCACTATGATAGGTGCGGAAGACGGCTGGGCTGGCACGTTCGATGGCGAGGTATTGGAGATATATCAATATCGTGATGCTGCAACGCTCGACCAATTTAAGCTCACATTGGTAAATTCTGTGGCTCCGGGGAATGCTTCTGGATGGGTTGATCATTGCATCCACCACAACATTGTGGTGATCAGCAAGGGTTTCTCAGCTTGCGACGCCCTCAAACAATTATGTTAGATTAAAAAGTGCTAAAACCTACTGGCCTGAAACGTTGATTTAAAAGAAATGTACTTCAAAAGGAAGAATAGACATCTCGTTCTATGCTATCTGGGATGGCCAATATTATTGTTATCTATTTTGGGCGTGCTTTGGACTGCTTATTCGATTCTATTTATTCCTGAGCTCTTTCCAGCATCTGGTGCCGTACTAGTATGCGGCGCACTAATTTCGGAATTACTAATTCAAATTCTTCCATGGCGTCAAGATAATGAGTTAAACAAGTATCTTCGAGCAGACTTCGTTGAGAGCACGATAGTAGCTAAATCTGGCACATCTATTCAGCTACATGCATATACTGATGAGAAATACTCCCCATTTCACAATAATAATTCTCCATCTGAAATTATTACTTTCACAAATCTAGTAAAACGGGATTTCAGCGGTATAACTGTCGAAACACCACTTAGAAAATTGGAGCCTATATTTCTGCTTTATCAATTGGCTAAGCCTAATCACACTGCTCAACATAAAATTACACAAGGAACGAATCAAAATCCATATATACATGGTGTAGAATTGTCTGGTTGGGAGGTGAGAAGAACACTGAGAATGGTGAATGTATACTTTACAATGTGGATCACAACCATGGCTGTTTTCGGTACGTTAGTTTGGGGTTACGCGAAAGTGTCAGTAGAAAAACAATCTAAAAAAGCCGTGCAGTCTAACAGTGTACGCGTTGTCCAATTGCATGAATGCTCATGCCTCGCAATCTATCATGCAATCGGCCCTCACGTACACTGCAGCTGACGGCGGCGATATACGTCAAGCCGGTAAAGTTGCTATCAGCTCTACCTCCACGGCTTGCCAGCCCTTGTCCGATTTCACCTGTACGAATTCGACCTGCTGGCCCTGTATCAGGGTTTTATAGCCGTCCATTGCTCTGGCGGGATATGACACTTGGAGGCTTTGCTTAGCGTACGATAGCCACCCGCTCGTATTGCAGCCTCAAGCAGATTATTTTCTATATCCAGATTGGTCGCCATAGACCCAGTTTCAGTTCTACAAAATTCAGCAGGGAATCGGATCAGACACTGACAAAACTGGGACATGCAGCGATGGTGCGAGTTGATTTTTGCGTCGACAGGTTATTGTTCCTATGACACTGATATTTCAGCTGGATACTAACTGATTTCAGAGTCGAATGGATCTTTATGCAAGCTCACCGGTATTTTATTCTGGTTTTCTAGTCCAGACATCTAGGAATTGGACCAGATCGGCTCGCTCTTATTTTTTTTATTGTTATTTCACCCACACGATAATTAAAATTTTAGGGCAGTCGTCACATTATTTGAAATTGGAGAGTCATTCGATAGCGTTACGTAGCAATTAACGGCAAAATCAAAATTGAAGTAAAGAACGAATTTTATACTTAATATAAGTCCACGACCGATAACTATTGGCTAGTCATGCAATAGTGATCCATAATATTGATCCAATGAGCAACTATAATTGAAAATTTTAACTACAGTACCCGTCGTTTTTATTGCAACTATTTTAACTGCCTGTGGCGGTGGTGGCAGTGGTGGTTTTAATAATGAATCAAACGATGTAAATCTCGATGTAGGTTCACAACCGCTTACCGCGCGAGCTACCGGAGCGCCAAGGCTAACTTTTACCGCTCAAAATAACAGTGTAGTAGAGGGAGGTACTACACAATTAAGATGGAACGCAACCGATGTCAAGAGGTGTCGCTCCAGGGCCA
>CAYSZH010000237.1:0-5306 GCA_964435305.1 uncultured Granulosicoccaceae bacterium | reverse complement strand
CTTGAACGTGTGTTTGAGCGTGTTGGCGATCCTGAACTGGTCCGGCGGGAGACAGGTGTGGGGCACTACTCTGCCCTTGGATTGTGAAGACGAAACCGGATTGCTTAAATCTGAACTGGACGCGCTGTTCTCGCATGTTCAAAAACAAACGCCAGAAAAAATGCACCGTGAGCTTAGTATTGCAAATCGCGAAGCGATTTACAGCTTTCCAATGCAGCTACGTTTTGCGCAGAAACGCATCGACTTATTCACAGAACATCTGATGAGCCAGTCCCGCCTGCTTGAAAAAATCCTCTTCCGTGGGATATACCTGACCAGCGCCACACAAACCGGATCCGTTCTAGAAAAAGTGATTCAAAACGTATCGAAAAGCTTTGGCGTAAATGAGGCGGCCGTGCAGTCTCAAAGTACTGACTCCGGTAAAAGCTTCTTCATTAATGAACTGCTTGCTGACGTCATTTTTGGCGAATCAGGGTTGGCGGGCACCAACCTGAAAACCGAGAGGCGTTTAAAGTTGGCGCAAACAGGCTTCGCAGCCACCGCCGCCGCCGTTTTAATCGGCTTGCTTGCCATTTGGGGTACCAGCTATGCCAAAAACCGCTCGTCCATATCGAGAATAGATGATGCGGCAAAAACATTTAGCGCATCTGTGGATAATCTGGCAGCCGATAGCCTCGACCTATTGGAAACCAGCGAGATGTTATCCAATGTGCAAGCCTTAGGGTACACCCTCGATTCTGAAGAACCTGATGACGGGTTTATATTCAAGCGCACGGGTCTATATCAAGGCGACAAAATGGACCGTGTAGCATCGACCAAATATCAGGAACTACTCATTGATGCACTGCTACCCAGACTGCTGGTAAGGCTTGAGCATCAAATGCATGCGAAAAACGATGACAGTGAATTTCTGTTTGAAGCATTAAAATCTTACCAAATGATAGGCGACAGAGAACACTATGAAGCTGATGCTTTAACCGGCTGGTTTAACTTCGATTTCGATCGGAATTTACCCGGTGACACGTCGCAAGCCAATAGACAAGCCTTGAAAGATCATGTCGAACAATTATTTAAAAAACGCCCTTACCGGTTACCAAGACCACTTGATCAGAGTGTCATTACACAGTATCAGCAGATTGCTGCCGATATGCCCCTTGAGCAACGCGCTTACAATAGAATTCGTAATTCAACAAAAACCAACGTCAATCAATTCTATCGAATCACCGCGAAAGCAGGCCCTGAAACAGCACTGGTATTTACAAGTTCAGATGACATCTCGCTCGATCAGAGCATTCCGTTGCTTTTTACAAAACAGGGTTACCGCGACGCATTTATTCCGGCCAGTGACAACATCACCGCAGCACTTGCTGACGATGCCTGGGTGCTCGGCCCGTTCTTTAATCAGGATGCGGCAGCAGTATCACCAGCACAACTAAAGGCGCAAGTTGAAAGCCAATACTACGCGGACTACATCGACACCTGGGAAAGCTTTATCCAGAAAATGACTTTACAACCTGTTGCCGGATTAAAAGAAGCATCAGAATTTGTATCGCTTATAACTGACATCGATTCGCCACTTAAAAATATGCTTGTGATTGTGGACGATGAAACCACGCTCACCGAACCACTTCTACCAGAGGCCGACGCCGCGAATGGAGCTGGTTCTGAGAATTCAAGAGAAACACAACTTGCCGGTTTACTCGGTAACGAGCAAGCAGAGAGTGCTCAGGCTATTGCCAAGCCTATTGACCCTGTCACAGTGCACTTTGACTCCTTGCATACCCTACTTGAAAACTGGGAAACCAACGGCTCACGCCTTGATCAGGTACTAACACAACTTGCTGAAGTCAACCTGCAACTACTGCCAATGGCACAAAGCACAGGTGGCCCCACCGATCCTAAACTCGCGACAGATCTTGCAATCGCCATACAAAAACTTGAAACGAAATCTGGCCGATTGGCAGAACCTATGGCCTCGCTCGTTAACGGTATAACAGGCGATATAAACGATGTTGTCGGTGGCGGGTTTTGTCAGCAACTCAGTCAGGCATGGAAGACGGATGTGTTTTCTTACTACAAACGCGCGATTAGTAGCCGGTACCCGGTAAATCGAAACGGCACAACCGACATCGCAATCACTGACTTTGGTGCTTTTTTCGGCCCCAATGGTGTTGTCGATACCTTTGTTAATACGTACTTGAATTCGGTAGTGTCCAAGACGCAAGGTCAGTGGACATGGACTGGCACTGGTTCATCCGTTTGTTTATCCGACAACAGCCTGAAGCAGCTCGCCTTCGCTGATGACATCAAAAACACGTTTTTCTCGCAAGGTGGTGCTTTGCCTAGTTTCCGGTTTGATATCATTCCCAACGCGTTGACCATGTCGGCCGATATTGGCCAGCTCACACTGGACATCGGCGGTTCGCAAATGCAGTACATCCATGGGCCTATTAACGGTGCAACCTCATTCAGCTGGCCCAGCATCACCAACAATACACAAGTTAATTTACGCGTAGAACCGGTTATTCCAGGATCCTCTTCGAGTATTTCGTTAAGTGGCCCCTGGGCAATATTACGCTTAATGGATCAAGGCAGTAAGAAGCGTGCTCGTAATGGGGTCACTGTGGACTATAGCTTTGGTGGTCGACCCGTCTCTCTAAGCTGGGCAACCAGTAGTTTTAACCCTTTGAACTCTGTGGCTGTCAGAAACTTTAGAGCACCGGAGAACCTGTGAATCGTCTAGGCTTTTATGGCAAGACCACACAGCGAGGCGATTTTGTCCGCTTTAACTTGCCCCAAACCTTTGTCAACGTCTGGGATGACTGGCTGCAAAGCGTCATGTTTACCGCACAACAAACACAAGCCCCTTCTTGGCAAAACCACTATGACAATGCCAGAGCGTTTCGTTTCGCACTTTCGGCTGATATCGCCGGCACAGACGCATGGATTGGATACGCTGTACCCAGCCAGGACAAAGTCGGAAGACGATTTCCGTTCTGTGTAGTGTGTAGCGTAGCGGCCAGTGAATTACCCATAAGTGCGATCAGTAAAAATAAACCACTCATCGATACGCTCGCCGATCTCACTGAACGCATATTGAGTGAAACGACAGCGCTGGACGATGCAAAATCTGAACTTGAAACCTTGAACAACACCTTGATTGGTCTCAATCAAGCTGCAGGCCAACATTCTTCAGTTGTGCATGCACCAGCACATCGTTCAGAGAAAAACACTTTTTCGCTTCGCAGCAATTGCGCGATTGATCAACTAACCGTAGATCAGGCAACCCAGCTAATCGACCATACACTTAAAAAAACCACATTCATGCATTCTGTTTGGCAACTCGAGGCCGATGCAACAAGGCAAGCTGATACTTTACTTTGCACTGGCCTGCCCTGTGTAGACAGTGGAATAGCATTACTTGCAGGGCTTTGGCCGTCGGCTCCGGATGTCAATTTCGCAATGAGTGATCAGGCTTTGAATGCCGATGATACTAATGAAATATTAATCTCAGCCGAAGACGTAAGCCCAGAAGCAGCTGATCTGAGCACAAGCGACAGCCTGTCCGGTGATCATCAAACCGCAGACCCTGTTCAAACACCTGAACCACTCAATTTGAATGATACCGTCCAGATGCCCAGCAAAAGCGCGGCTGCTCAATCATCTGAACACGTTGACGACGAACCGGCCATCGACACTGAGAATCATTGGGGTGAAAACGAATCCGACACGCTCTCTACGCAAGACTGGACAGAGTTCGAAAATGCAGAGTCTGTGGCTGAAATAGAAAAAGAAGAAGTGGTTGTACCAGTTGCCGAACCGCTGGAATTCGACGACGACAGTACAACGGCCCCGTGGGAATTTGAAAAATGAGTTGGACAAGTAACAGCTACACCGATGCGGGAAAGGTGCGATCACTTAACGAAGATTCTATATTACCTCTGGACATGGAGCACTTATGGGTGGTGGCCGATGGCATGGGCGGGCACCAATGCGGTGACTATGCCAGCCAGCTCGTTGTGGCAAGCTTAGCGCAATATCAGTCAAACTCAGCATTAGGGCCATCGATTAACGACATAGTAGAGAGCTTATCTGAGTGCAACGAAAGGCTTGTCACCAAGGCACAGCAAGAAAATGCGGATGTTATTGGCTGCACAGTGGCTACCTTGCAACTTCACGCATCAATTGCTGTATGCACCTGGTGCGGCGATAGCCGCATTTATAGAATACGCCAAGGCGAACTCCGCCACCTCACACAAGATCATAGCCATCGTTGCGCATTTGATGATAGAGACATCATTCGCTATCCCCAGGCCACAGGGGAACCAAACGAAATGCTCACAGCTGCTATTGGTGGTGAAAAAGCGATTCACCTAGAGCATTGTACCTATACCGTTTTTCCGGATGATATCTTCGTGCTCTGCACAGACGGGCTGTACAAAGAAGTGTCAGACGAAGATTTACTTACTATAGTTCATAGTTCTGATAGCAGAGAGAGCATGATTGAAAAGCTCAGCACACTCTATTTGGATCGTGGAGCACGTGACAACGTTGGAATCATTGTTGTCAGTACTGAATCTCATTAACTAATTGCTAAACTTTTTTTGAACAAGTTTTTTGAACATTTTTGTTAAAACAGTCGAGACCAGATATGTTGTTAAATCGTAAATGGGGTTTGATCGCCGTATTCTTACTCAGTATTGTCGCACTTTACTCCTGTGCGTCAGGCTCATCCAATCCGTTTTTATCGAAGTCTGCTCCTTCTATCTCCCATATACATGTAGGACATGCCATTACTGGCTGGCCATTGGCACCTAAAAAACAAGGCTTGCTTGTGGTAGCGGAGCTTGCCAGTATATCCGTAGCAGCAAAAAGCGATATATTGCTACAGTCTGCAAGAAACAATGATCTAACAAAGGCCAAAACCCTACTAAGCGAAATAGCATTTGAGGTTGATCCTGCGCTCGTCGATCCAGATAGCAGTGAAGAATATGGGCTGCGTCGTGCAGCGGCCGAAGCCATTACACATCTGGAGCTTGCCAGTGAATCGGAAGATGCAACTGCAAACGTTCAACGTACCGTTACACAAACAGCAGTCAAGGCACGAGAGATAATCAATAAGACAGATGAGCTTACTGCGTTCTTAGAAGCCGGTCTTCAATCAGATTCAGCGGTTGAACTGGAAATTATTGCAGAGGAAATAGCCTTGTCACTCAATCGCATTTCTGGTGGGCCAGATCAACAGAACAACTATGGCCTATATGACTTCAGAGAAGATATTACCTCAATGGTAGAGAGAGAAGATC
>CAYSZH010000236.1:0-5309 GCA_964435305.1 uncultured Granulosicoccaceae bacterium | reverse complement strand
CCTGCATCATTGAGACAAGTCGGTTAGCGTAGTGTCCAGCGCGTTGAGCATATGATCTGCATCAGCCTTGGAAAAAGGCATCGGCGGACGAATTTTTAATGTGTTGTAGTGAATACCAAGAAAGTTGAGAATAACACCACGTTGACGCATACCATTTGCAACTTGTTTTGCCAGATTGGTGGCTGGTGATTTCGTATCGCGAGAGCTCACAAGCTCTGCCCCAAACATCAGACCTCGGCCACGCACATCATCAATGCAATCGTGTTTATTCGCTAACTGAGAAAGACCAGCACGCGCGTAGTCACCAACAACACGAGCATTTTCCATCAAACCTTCTTCTTGTACTACATCAAGTGTTGCAAGCGCCGCTGCCGCTGAAACTGGATTACCGCCAAACGTATTGAAGTATCGGAAATCATGACGAAACGCTTCCAGATACGAAAGTTGTGTAACCACCCCACCTACCGGATGCCCGTTGGCCATGGGTTTTCCGAGAGTCACAATTTCAGGGACATACCCTGCATACTGATGCCCCCAAAAATGTGTGCCCGTGCGGCCGAATCCCGGCTGTACTTCATCGGCAATCACAACACCGCCTGCTTTGCGAACCGCCGCCACAGCGCCATCGAGCCAACCCGGTGGCAAATCTGGAAAACCCTCGTTGGCAAAGTACGGGCAAATGATGAGTGCAGAGATGCCATGACCACCCGCATCCAGACTTTCAATGGCTTGCTGCACCGATGCGGTAAACGAGTTTGCATTCATCTCACCAGTAGCCAAACGAGCACCACGATAGCTATCGGGAGCGGGTACATGACGAATATTGGGCCAATGACCGCCAGGTGGTGGATTAGTACAGGACAATTGTGAAACGGCCATGGTATTGCCATGGTAGGTATGGTCAGTTGCAATCACACCAGATTTGCCAGTGACACTTTGTGCTATACGCAACGCAATATCGTTTGCTTCGGAGCCTGTGCAAGTCATGATGGCGCTAGTTAATGACTTATCAAAAGTCGCCGTTAAACGCTCAACATAATCCAGAATAGTTTCATGAAGATAACGAGTGTGGGTATTGAGCGTTGCGGCTTGTGAACGAATGGCCTCGACCACTTTAGGATGGCAATGCCCAACATGCGGTACGTTGTTATAGCAATCAAGGAATTCTCGTCCGTTGGCATCCCAAACACGCACACCATCGCCACGGACAAGATGTAGCGGCTCATCATAGAAAGTGGACATCGGGCCAAGTAATCGTTGTCGTCTTTCAAGCAGGGCTTGTGTTTCGCTATCAATCATTCAAATGGCTTGTCCATAGTGTGGTTTTACATCAGCCAATTGACCGATTGTGGCGTTTTTAGCCTACTCCATATATTCATCTATGAATACCTTGCATTCAATTTTAGCTCTTCACAACGCCTGCGAATACCTGAACTCGAACCCACCTTCATTGAACATAGTCGTCAGCGCCAAAATTGTGTTCCTCATTTGATTGGATGTCAGCAATATTGCTGATATGAGGACTATAAGGATCCAAAATTAGCACAAACTTAACGACGGGCAAGATTGGCCAAATTTGTTTAAGATTAGCACTCGCCACACCGGCGCACCTGTCATCGATAGGGGGAAAAAATGAAATCGATGGATACGTTTGATTACGTCATTGTCGGTGCAGGGGCTGCTGGTTGCATTCTCGCTAACCGATTGAGCGAAAACCCGAATACGCGTGTCGCCCTCGTCGAAGTGGGAACAGATCAAAATTCGCGTAAAGCGATCATTCGCATACCATTGGCGATGGTTTCATTCATGGCACCGCAACTGCGATTCTTGGGTGGCCCAAAGTTCATGCAGTGGTTCAAAACTGAGCCTGAGCCTGGCCTTAATAATCGTGAAATCGAACTGCCACGCGGGCGTGGCTCCGGTGGAAGCACTCTGGTTAACGGCCAGATTTATATACGCGGGCAACGCGAAGACTTCGACACCTGGCGTGAGCTTGGAAACGAGGGTTGGGGCTATGACGAACTATTACCCTATTTCCGAAAAATAGAGCGCTTTGAACCACTGAATGATCCCGCAACCGACAACCACCTTCCAGCAAAAGACGAACGTGCCGCCGCTCCGTTAGATC
The DNA here is from genome assembly GCA_964435305.1 of uncultured Granulosicoccaceae bacterium. Classification (GTDB taxonomy): domain Bacteria; phylum Pseudomonadota; class Gammaproteobacteria; order Granulosicoccales; family Granulosicoccaceae; genus Granulosicoccus. The sequence continues at coordinate 3,181 of CAYSZH010000236.1, read as the reverse complement.
CAAACTACCACGGAATTAACGGTGATTTAAATATTGCACATATACGCAGTGTAAACCCGTTAGCTCAGGCCTTCGTTACAGCTGCCAGCATGGCTGGCCATCAATTCAATGCCGATTTTAACGGTGCGCATCAAAAAGGTTTTGGGTTATACACTTTCACGCAAAAAGGTGGCGAACGCGTTACTGCCGAAAGCGCCTTCCTTGATCCAATCCGAAACCGGTCCAACCTCACCATCCTGTCTGAGCGTACTGCGACCAAAATACTATTCGAGGGCAAACGTGCCACCGGAATAACATGGCGCAGAGCGGACGGTATTACAGGTGTAACTCACGGCACGGAAGTCATCTTGTCGGCGGGCAGCTATGCATCCCCACACCTCCTATTGCTTTCTGGAGTGGGTGATTCATCCCAACTTGATCAACACGACATATCAACTGTGCATCACTTGCCTGGTGTTGGTCAAAACCTCCAAGATCACCTGGATGTGTCGGTGGAATACCGTGCGAAAAACACCGTGCCTTACGGTGGATCTTTGCGCGCCCTGCCTAAAAACGCCATGCATTTGTTTAATTGGCTGCTGCGCAAACGGGGAATGTTCTCATCCACCACCGCTGACGGCGGAGCGTTCCTGTCCACCACTGGATCTGATCGGCCAGATATTCAGCTTTTCTTCTGCACTGGCCTTGCAAACACTCAAACCACAAAGGGGTTTGGTATTCATGGCTTTTTGATGCACGTATGCCAGCTTCGATCGAATAGCACCGGAACGCTTTGCTTAAAAAGCGCCGACCCATTAGCAAGTCCTGAAATTCGCTACAACTTTTTGCAAGATAAAAACGCCACGAAAATATTAAGGGATGGTATTCGGATGGCAAGACAGATCATATTGCAGACGCCTTTTGATTCACACCGCGACGCAGAACTTGCTCCGGGTAGTGACGCCGAAGACGATGACGCCTTAGATGATTTCATCCGGCGCTCGGCCGGTACCTTATTTCACCCTGTTGGCACATGCGCAATGGGTAATAGCCCCATGTCGGTTGTCGATCCATCAACATTGAGCGTTCATGGTGTCACCGGCCTTCGGGTAGTTGATGCATCTGTGATGCCGACGCTCGTGTCAGGCAATACACTTGCCACAACCTGCTGCATAGCTGAAAAGGCGGCTGATCTTATTATGGGTGATGATCTACATTAGTCTGCGCACTGCCAACTAAGCCTTTGCGCAAAGCTCAAGCCATTGAGCCACACGTTCAGCAGGATTGTCATGCTGTTGCACGTCAGTGACAACACAAATACTATCTGCACCAGCTTCAAAAACTCCGCTAGCACGCTCTGGTGTTAAGCCGCCTATCGCAACCAAAGGTATATCAACAACACGTGTTTTCCTGCGGGCTAATTTTTCTAAACCTTGAGGTCTCCACGGCATCTTTTTTAGCCGTATAGATGCTCGAAGCTCGTTGTTCGATGCAGATCTATTTGTGACTGAACGCATACCAACCCAAGTGGCAAGAACTGAGACAGATTGCCAGTGTTGTCGACTATAATATAATTAGGAGCTAATACTTCTAGTCTCTGTTTAATTACATAAGCCCTCGTTCAGCGAGTGAAGTCTGTACGCCTTGCCCGATGATCAAGTGATCCAATACACGTACATCGATCAATGCCAATGCATCAGTTAGCTTACGAGTCAGCCTTACATCAGTGTCGGATGGCTCAGCCACCCCACTTGGATGATTATGAGCAAATATCACCGCTGCGGCATTCGAACTCAAGCAACGCTTAACCACCTCACGCGGATACACCGCCGCACTATCAATTGTTCCGACAGAGAGCTGCTTATACTCCAACACACGATGTCGGTTATCCAGAAACAAACCTGCAAATATCTCGTGAGGTACGCCAGTTAAATGTAAGGCCAGGTAGTCACGCACCATATTAGGCGATGTTAGGGCATCTGTTTTTTTTAGTTGACAGTATAGATGACGCCGACTGAGCTCCAATGATGCTTGAAACAGGGCATAACGCGCAGGTCCTAAACCCTTCGTATTACAAAAGCAGCTTTGATCACTGGTCAGAAGTGCCTGGAGGGATCCAAATTGACCAAGAATATTCCGCGCAAAATCAACCGCGGTTTCACCCGGTCTACCTGTTTGAAAAAATATCGCCAATAGCTCTGCATCGCTTAATGTTGCAACACCTGCGTGCAGCAGTTTTTCTCGAGGGCGTTCAGCCTCGGGCCAGTCTTTTATAGTCATGATCATCATCCTTGTTGATCGTGTATTAACGCGTTGATAAATGCTCAGCGCAACAACACTCTATCAGAATCAATGAACTTCAACTTAGCCACTGCAACTTATGAATAGGCTGGTGAGACTGTACGCGATCAGAAGTATGTGGGGATGTACCTATGTGTCCATATTGTGTGAAATTTACACAATTCGTATTAATGTAAGAATCAAAACCCCTTCCTCCAGAAACTCCTACAACCACACGAAACAGGCGTTTTCAGGCTTGCCTGAGCTAATTTTTATGCGCTACAGGCTCATTCTTCAGACTTACTCATTACTGATAGTTATCCGAAATATCACAGCTGCGTAAGAATTGGAACAACGGCCATTCTCACCGTTCATACCTTATAACTGGATTGATGCGGGCTAACTTGCGTCAAGTGCGCAGCATATTTAACACACAAGCGATAGTTTTTAATTAAATAGAAAAGGGGAAGAAAATGATGTGGAGAAATACAAAACTAGTGAAATCTGTTATCACCGCAGGGTTGTTGCTTATGAGCATTGCTTTTATGCTGCCGGCCGCTGCAAATACCTATGGCTCTATACATGTTGATAGCACCGATCTTAAAATTAGAAGCGGCGGTGTCCCATACTACAACGATGTTGAATACGGTAATCGACGAGCTAGCCATGGCAAGAGAATCTACTTCGGCTTCGGCTTTGGTAAAAATCGACATAAGAAAAGTAGAATTCATTTAAGTAAAAACATCCATGGTTATAGTAAATTCGGCCATGGCAATCGATACTACAAAAAGCGCCATTTTTTCGGAAACAGTCGCTCATTCAAGAGCGGCCACGGGAAATTTAGAAGTAGCCGTCGATTTTTTCACTAATTAAAAGGGATGTCTTACGTGCTATGCGAAATACGGAAAAACGGCATTGGGTT
>CAYSZH010000235.1:0-5323 GCA_964435305.1 uncultured Granulosicoccaceae bacterium | reverse complement strand
TTAACCCGGACAACTATGACAGCCCTGAGGCTCTGATAGCGGACCTTCGAGTCTAAGCTCCTCAAGGGCAGCTGTGGGCACAATCCGGCCCGTCCCTCTTTCCAGAAATAGTATTAAAAATACCGGAACTACTTTACTTAGAATCTGTAAAGGTATTCGGAAAAACATCCCTACAAAACGAGAATTGTTTTACCGGATTTCTCACTAAGATCCGAGATATGTTGCTGTGATCTGAATGCGCTCATGCCCAAGTTCGGCAGATATCTGTCTGCGAGCATCGCGGTCTATTTCTTTGTCATCGCTCGATAAATTTCTGTAACTCGCACCGCCCTGAATGGGTGGTACTCGACCGGTTAATTCCAGGTAGCGTTTCTGAGCGTACGCGTGTCTGGCTCCATGAGATCGACTTAACCCGACGCTTTTCATTTCTCGTTCAAATACATTCACTTGATTTTTATACATCAGATTCGCTGGTATCAAAGATCCTTTGCCAGCCACGTCTTTTGCAATATTAAGAGCAGCGCGTTGTGCGTCAGTTCGGATCGGCACTTGGCGTGCCCTGCCCCCTTTGCACCAGGTCGACTTTAAATTCAAAGTGTCACCTTGATCAGCCAGGGAGGGAATAATTTTTATCGCCTCTTCACGCCGCAATCCGTATTCTTTTTGCAGCATTGCACTTGCAGCAACATAAGGGTCTTTGATTGCTCGTATCGCCTCTTCGGCAAAGGTGAGAGATTTATCTTCACCGACAAATTTGCGGTTATCAATGCCGTAGTGTGCGTTTTCTTTTGCAATCAGATCGGGGCGTTGTATCTTCTCAGCAACCCATCGGAGATGGGACATTCTGTTTTTAATTGTGCCGTTACTGATGTCTTTTTTTTGCCAATGCTTTACCAGGGAATCTATGTGTTTAGGCTTCAAACTATGGAGGCCATTGATCTGATTAAAGCCAATTTCTTTGAGTTCTTTGGCCGAGTGTTTAAGTGAATCCCGGCGATTGCTTTGAGTCTTATAGCTCCCGTCTGAATTGCGTTTGCAGAGCACATGAAAATGGTGAGACAAACTCATAGAGACTTCTCCTGTAGCAGTTTTGTAATTAAGTAAAAACAGCGGACGGTATACGTCCGCTGCCCAAATTACTTAACTAAGCCAATAGAAAAAACTCAAAACAATTTTCATGTTAAGTGAATGAATGATTCAAATGCGTCCGTAGGTTTTACAACACTAAAAAAGTTCAGTTCAGTGGTAAATGCAGACGAGAATAAATTCCCGAATCTTCCAAAAGGAAGCAAAGCATAAGAGTGTTGTAACAGGCCATTATGTGGCCGCCGAGGTCAAATCCGTGGGATTCGATGACTCAAACTTAGGTCCCTACCGGGTCTCCTTAGAGTGTGATTGGAATCAGTTCAACGTTAATTCTAAATACGAAGAAAAGCTTTGTGCACGACACAGAAGTTAATCTGCCCTACTATTTTCATCGCACGGAGTAGTAGGTATTTGGTGTTGACCAAAATTTGCCATCACGTAGAGATAATGTCAACGAATACTTAGAAATAAGCGTAAATACTGGTTTATAGACATACGTCACTACTGTTTGTAGTGACGTATGAAATATAAATTCTAAAAAAATTCAGAAACTCAGAAACAAATCCGATTTATCCGGTTTAGGCAATATAAAGACTTTGAACAACGTCAGCCAACTGAGAGAAACGATGAGTTTTATAAAAAGAACACCGCCTCCACCACCTAAAGCAGAAATCAATTTGTCAGTATCAAAAGATTTTTCTCAGGTGTTTGCTGCTCTCCGTCAAGATTTAAAAATCCTAGAAGAACAACTCGGTGACGACGCAGAGCTCGTACCGATTGACGATCCCTTAGAAACAAAACTGATACCTGGGGTTGTTCAATACGTAACATCAGTGATGAACGACAGTCCTGATGGCACAGATTACTTTAGTCCCGAAGTTACACAGTTCGTTGAACAAAACTCGAAAACACCGAGAAAATCAAAAAAAGTAAAAGAGATAGAAGAACTGGAAGTGAAAATCAGTGGCGCTGAAAAGCGTGTTTCTGAGTTAAAAAAGCAACTCATCGAAGAACAAGATCATGATGAGAAAACTATATTAAAAGAAAAGCTGGATAGGAAGTCGTCTGCTCTAAGCAACCTGCAAGAAAAACTCAGTAAGTTGAAGTGATGGTTGCAACTCCCCCATGACGCATATATGCCGTCATGGGGAGAGCACGTTGCACCTAAGATGATAGAACCGTCCACCCTACCCTTAGCTTTTACCCAAACAATGACCAACGCTTCGGTTGCTTCACCTGGTGCAATCTTCGAATTTCATTTTCGGCTGCCACCCTACCCTCTTCCGCTATTTTTATTTTTTCCTGCAGCTGGCCGAGCTCACGTGCCATGGACGTCGCCTGCTCTCTTTCCTGAGCTAACCGATCTGAAGCTTTCGAGCCTGTCTCCTGCTCGTGTGTCAGTAAAGCTGTCACGCGTTTGATTTCATTGCGACGATCATCTTCTGCCCGGCGGCGGTCGTCTTCTGCCACCTCCACTCTGTCCTTGAGTTCGCGAATTTCGCTCTGCAACCGTGTAACCGTCTCGCCCTGAGACAGTTGCAACCGTGTCTCAATGGGGTCGCGTGGCGTTGCGTTGGACACCTCTGCGACTGTCTCAGGGGTCTCAACAGGATCAAACACTCTGAACAATTCAGCTGGATCGATCTCGTAGCTTCCATCTTCCAAACGCTTACCAGACATTCGTCCAGCTGAGATAGCACGGGTCAATGTTGTTTTGCTTTTACCAACTTCTTTGGCTGCTTCACCAAGTGTAAACATGGGGTCTCCAAGGGTCTCGTTGTGTCACACGCGACTGGTAGCGTGATAGTTACATTGGCGGGTAACCCAATAATGACGTAACCAGTTGCGCAACACTCTCACAGTGTCGAAATGTGACAGTACGCGACGGTGTAACCGTCACACTGTCACGCGACTATCGCAGGGGTTTCATCGCGCTCCATTTACGGTCACACGCGACAGTCAAACAGCATAACTATTGGGGTTGCAGGTGTTACAACAGTGGTCACAAGAGCAGGGACAAGGGGGCTCGAAATTTTAGAGCAACACCTCGGCTGGCTCTAAGAAAAAACCACTTACAGGTTTTCACCAGGCGTGGACATTGGCAAGTGCACACAGGGCTATGTCACGAGACTGTCCCACACCGGTCTCATCATGCTCCATTCGGAGTCACACGCAACCCATAAACGGCGTAACTATTGGGGTTGCAAGGTGTTACAGGGTAACGCAGCAGTGCAGGGCACAGTATCAACATACAAAAGCGGTTAATAAAAAATTCGCCGGGATTGGAGGCTCTGGTTTGCGTTCTAAGCAACGATCAGGGTACGACCCTTCACGGAACTACGACCAAAAACAAGATCGTCCAGCCACACGATAGTGCAGGGCGATAGAGGGAATATTACTGGTGGATTGACCACTTACTCGACACTTGTTCGCTGACGCTCACGCGTACCCTCAAAGGACTGGGGATAAATCCCTTAGAACACCACATGGTGAGAATAGGGGTATAAGAACCATCCTGGCAGTAATTTCCGCCTTCAGCGGACTACTATCTGATATGGCTTTGGGACACCCACCTGGAAATGGTGGATTTAGGCACGCCCAAACCAAACGCGATATCTCGAATAGATCCCCCCTCAGCCCTCATTTGCTGAGCGATTGGTTTCAGGGCATCGCGACGTTTCATCCCCTTGCGTTTGCCCCTCGATGACTGGGTCTTTCGGAAGGCCTCGTTGTTGAAATTTTTGTAGGTCCACTTGGCGACAGATTTGGCTGTGTTTTTCACTTCGCCATAGGGTAGGGGGTTGGCAGTTGTGTTGTAGCCAGTAGCCCGATCTAACACCGCTCGATGCCACTGCTCGCTGTCTGGCCAACCTTGCCGGATAGCTTTGTATGCCCAAAATCGAAGTTTATTGAAGAGGTTGACGTTGCGGCCCAGGCCGGTGTCTGGCATCGAGCGACGCCGATCGCCATAGCCCTCGAGATCCAAATAGTCTGCAAGCTCTCCGAGCTCGTAAGACTCGCTGTTGATCATGTAGGTACGCCAATGACCATGCACCGGGTTTTTAGCGATTAAACCAGAGTATTGACCATCAGCATCCATCTGTGAGGTGAGGGCGCAATCCACAGCTGCGGCAAAGCGAATCGCTTTCTGGCTACTGTTTTCATTGAGGTGCACAGCCGTTTCCAGGCCATAGAATGCATGGGCGTGCTGGTTTACTTTGTTCTGTACAAAGAAGTGCGGGGCAGGCAGTAACAGGTCGTCGGTAAGCTCAGATACGCAGGTAGGCCGGTCGATGTCATAGACCAGCCAGAGCTTGGAATTCGGGTGATTGGGTTGAACGTAGCGGTGCTGCAACGCGTGCTCGACATTACGTATCCGCAGACCAATTGTCGTATCGTTCGTACAATACGACTTCGTCGGCAGTGAGCCGGCGAATAATTCCAGTTGGTTACAGATTTGGTGCAAATTCTCTCCATTACTAACGCGAGAATTTGCGAATTTGGCAGTTTGCCAACTGCTCAAAAGTGGTTACAATTAACCCCAGATGAGCCACCATGATTGTTTGCGCAATCGGTTCGTCAATCTCGCGTCTGCCTTCTAAATCAAACGCGAAAAGGTCAGCTCTTTGAGCTGGCCTTTTTTTTTGCTTAACGGAATATACGCCTCGCACTACACGAGGTGCAAGTTACTGCGATTGCACGATAGATACATCGGAGGCCTGCAGGCCCGTTTCAGTTTTGTGCTGATGGAATTTCACCTGGTCGCCTTCGCGCAGATTTTTAAAACCTTCCTGCAGCAGCGCTCGGTAGTGCACAAAAACATCACCGTCTGGGCCGTTGATAAAACCGAAGCCTTTTTGGGTGTCAAACCATTTGACGGTAGCAGTGATAGTGGTGGGATTACTCATACATCGATACTCCAAAGTTAAAACGAACAACGTGCATACATGCACCTCATCATTTAACTCTGTGGCTGCAGATCATGCAATCAGATTGCTTCTTAAGCAGTCCTTTTAATTTATTAATCTAGAACAATGTCTTAGAAGCGATTATGTTACTTTTTATACCATTGGTTTCGCACGTTGGTGTCCCACAATGCACTTGTGGGACATCAATCTACTATCTATCCAAATTAGCCACCCAACTCATAGCAATCGATCTCCGGTCTGCATGGGGCTGATCTACTAGTCTCTCAGATATTCCAAATGGCCACTGGCTTTACGCATAACAACTATAT
>CAYSZH010000234.1:0-5323 GCA_964435305.1 uncultured Granulosicoccaceae bacterium | reverse complement strand
GCCACGCCAGTACATGCACTCGAGCAGATTGCTGAACACGCCGGCATTGCTTCTCTTTACTACAAAGATGAAAGCGCACGCTTTGGGCTTGGCAGTTTTAAAGCGCTTGGCGGGGCTTATGCTGTTTTACGTTATTTAGCGACCACATTATCGAATACTAAAAACGCTGCTGTGAGCATGAGCAGTATCCGCGAAGGTCACTGGCGTAACGATGCCGCTTCAATTACGGTGACCTCAGCAACCGACGGCAATCACGGTCGCTCTGTTGCATGGGGCGCACGTCAAGCAGGCTGTAGCTGTCACATCTTTATCCATAGGGACGTCAGCAAAGGTCGCGAAATGGCCATGGTCGAATTAGGCGCCAGTATTACGCGCATAGACGGTGATTATGATGAATCCGTTCGGGCATGTGCAAAAGCGGCGCAGGAAAACGGATGGCAAGTGATTTCTGATACTTCTTATGCGGGTTACGAAGATGTGCCTCTCGATGTCATGACAGGCTACACAATGATGGTGTCAGAACTAATCGAGCAACTGCCTGCAGCACCCAGCCATATTATTATTCAGGCTGGTGTTGGTGGCCTGGCAGCGGCAGTCAGTGCTGCGTTCTGGGCATCCCTTGGTGAGCAAATGCCAAAAGTGATTATTGTCGAATCATCATTTTCAGCCTGTGTGCAAGAGAGCCTGCTTAGTAACAAACCAGCCGCTGTGCCAATCGAAAATGAAACCATGATGGCAGGGCTCTCCTGCGGAGAGATTTCATTGCTGGCATGGAATGTTTTGTCTGCCTGTACGAGTCTGGCATTGTCTATAGATGACAGTGCGGTTGCACCCGCGATGCGCTTACTGGGCAATGCTGATGCGCATACACATCCAATTGAAGCCGGCGAATGTGCCGTTCCCGGTCTCATCGCACTACTGGCGATCATGCACCACAAGAGCTTATGTCAACAGCTCGAACTTAATAGCGACTCATCCGTTTTGATATTTGGATGCGAAGGTGCAACCGATGCGGAAGTTTACCAAAACATCATGCATAGTCACGGCAACAACTAATTATGCTTCGGGACAACACAACAGTCACAGCGCCCCCCCGGGGTTTCTCCCAAGAAGAATATGAAGGTCGGCTGCAACGCATACAGCGGTCGATGCGCACTGCACAGATGGATGCAATGCTCTTGTGTACAGAAGCAGATCTGCGCTACTTTTCAGGTTTTTTAACACAGTTTTGGCAAAGTCCGACACGGCCATGGTTTCTCTTGGTACCACAAAGTGGTAAACCCGTTGCTGTCATCCCCACCATTGGCCTTGAATGCATGGCCCGAACCTGGATTGACGATATCCGAACCTGGCATTCACCTCACCCCACTGATGACGGCGTTAGTCTAGTACTGAGCACAGTCCATGAATTGTGTGGGGCTAGTGCAACAGTGGGGATACCCATGGGCAGAGAAACTCACGCGCGCATACCAATAAACACACTGGATTCGCTTCGCGTTCAATCAAACAATATTAATTGGATAGATGCAGGCAGTTTAATCAGCGATACACGCATGATTAAATCTGAACACGAGATAGAAAAAATTCGCCATGCCTGCGGTATTGCCAACTTAGCGTTTAATGAAGTACCGGCTCAATTGAAAAACGGCACGACAGAACGAAACCTCTTCACACAATTTAAAATTAACGCCTTGCAGGCTGGCGCTGACGACTGTGTGTACCTGGTTGGTGCATCCGGCCCCGGTGGTTACCGTGACATCATTTCCCCACCTGGCGATAGATCGATTGTTGAGGGCGATATCGTGATTTTGGATACCGGCTGCTTATGGGATGGTTACCATTGCGACTATGATCGAAACTTTGCGATAGGCAAAGCCGATTCAGCAAGCGCCCAAGCCTATGACATTGTTTGGCAGGCAACCCAAATTGCACTGGATAATGCCAAACCCGATATGCGTTGCGCCGAGCTCTTTAAATTGATGTCTGATGCCATGCCAGGTGTTAATGAGGCGGAAGCCAATGTGGGCCGGCTTGGCCACGGCTTAGGGATGCAACTCACCGAACCACCCTCCTTTACCGACTTTGACACTACGCGGCTACAACCCGGTATGGTGCTGACACTCGAACCAAGCCTGCCTTATGGCGACGGAATGATAATGGTACACGAGGAAAATATCGTGATTCGTGATCATGGGGCTGAGTTACTAACCACGCGAGCTGCAGAGAAATTACCTGTAATATAAGCAGGCACGTTACATAGCGTTAATTGTTAAACAGACTGATACATTCATTCTCTTTGCGGTCAGTTGCAATTCACACTGCTACACTCTTGTTGTCAACCCTATTCCAAAGCAACAGGACCATCGCATTGAACACGATCAAGGCTATTGTTTTTGCTTCCGCCACTATGTTACTGCCTATCTCAGTTGCAGCTGACTGGGACGGTGGCTTGGAAGGCGGTACCGTTCTTCAAGATGGTGGATCAGCCACACGGCTGCGTTTAAAACTGAGTAACAATCAACGTCCACTCAGTCACTTCATTTATGCAGACTGGATACGCTCTGATTCAAACCAAAGCAGTTATGAATTAGGCTACAAACCGCGGTATTGGTTTTCCCAGCGAATTTACGGATTTGCTGAAGCCAGCCTGCGTCAGGACAGGCCACTCGCTATTGACCGCTCAACCACTGTTTTAGGCGGGTTCGGGGTGCAATTGGCAGCTAGCGACAGCACAGGCATATTCGCTGAGGCGGGGCTTGGCCAACGTATCATCGAGTTTTCCAATCCGTTTATCAGCGTCTCCGATACCGGCGTCATTGAAATGGAAGATAGCACCGAAGAAACCATCGCACTCGCACGCCTTGGCCTGTTTCAAATACTATCGGGCTTGTTGAAGCTGGAGCTTGATGCGGATATTTTTTCAGGCGAATCGCTTGTACAATCGACAGCGGAAGCTGGGATATCATTACGAGTACCCAGCGGCTCTGTCAAGGTAAGCTATCGAACCAGAAGGATTGAAGTCGACGGAAGCGAACCTGTAGACGATGCCGATACATCGATTTCGTTTAGCTACGGATTCTGATGCTAAGTACTCTACACTAGCTTGCGCGTGAGTACTCTTCTCCACCAGCGCGGTTCAATGCCTCGATAATCAAACTCTTCGCTTCGTTAACATCGCCCCAGTGCTGGATCTTGACCCACTTGTCAGGTTCCAGATCTTTGTAGTGCTGAAAAAAATGTTCAATCTGCTGGCGCGAAATACTGGGTAGATCACTGTAGGTGTTGATATCAACAAAGCGATGCGACACGCGCTCAGATGGTACGGCGATCACTTTTTCATCTTGCCCGCCATCGTCTTCCATCACCAGCACCCCAATGGCCCGGCAATTCAAAACAGCACCCGGCAGTAGCGGACGTGTATTGCACACAAGAACATCTATTGGATCGCCATCTTCTGACAGCGTGTGCGGCACAAATCCGTAATTCCCGGGATACCGCATGGGCGTATACAGAAACCGATCGACGAACAACGCACCTGAAGCCTTGTCCATCTCATATTTGATCGGTTCACCACCAACCGGAACTTCGATGATGACATTGATATCGTTGGGTAAATTGATCCCGGCCGAGATTTGACTGATGTTCATTACGAGGCTATTTTGTGTGAGGTTTCGCTACGGGTTTAGTAGCAAGAAATCCGCCAGCCACACGTCAAAACCCTAACCAGAATCGCGAGCCATAGCCTCTAGCAACAGCTGGCGAGCGTTTTCTGCATCACCCCAATGCTGAATCTTCACCCACTTCCCTGGCTCAAGGTCTTTATAGTGTGTAAAAAAATGCTCGATTTGTTGGCGAGTGATATCCGGAAGATCGCTGACATCGCGTGTATTCTCGTAACGCTGGGTGATAGACCCGGTGGGTACGGCAAGCAGCTTTTCATCCTGCCCCCCATCGTCTTCCATTACCAAAACCCCAATAGGGCGACAATTAATGACACCACCTGGCACAATCGCCCGCGTGTTGCACACCAGTACGTCAGTTGGATCGCCATCCTCTGAAAGGGTATGAGGCACGAAACCATAGTTGCCCGGATACCGCATTGGGGTGTATAGAAAACGATCAACAAAAAGCGCACCGGATTTTTTATCAAGCTCGTACTTGATCGGTTCTCCACCAATGGGCACTTCTATAATGACGTTTATGTCTTCTGGTGCATTGATTCCGACGGGAATCTGGTCAATGTTCATAGCAGGGTGACGCTCAGCGTGAGGAATACACTCGAAAGTATAAGGCTTTGCAACGTACAAATAACGCCACTAAACGACAAAGAGTCGTTACACCACAAACAAAAAGGCCTCTTGCGAGGCCTTTTGTTTTACGAAAATCAGCGAATAATTTGCGCTTTCATATAAGCATAAGTAAGCCGGCTATCGGCTACAACACCTCGCTCATCTGCGCCCCAAAATCATACTGATTTAATCCTGGTTCAAATAACTTACAAGATTGGCGCGATAACGAGACTAACAATCGCCATTACATTGATCAGGATGTTCATTGATGGCCCGGAGGTATCTTTAAACGGATCGCCCACTGTGTCACCAATAACCGCCGCCGCATGGGTCTCTGACCCCTTGCCGCCCAGATTGCCTTTTTCAACATACTTTTTAGCATTGTCCCAGGCACCACCGGCATTAGCCATCATCAGCGCGAGCAAAATACAACCCAGCAAAGAACCGGCTAGCATGCCACCCAGTGCTTCTGCGCCAAGAATAAACCCAACCAATGGCGGCGCTGCTACAGCGATAACACCAGGCAGGATCATTTTGCGCAAAGCGGCTGTAGTGGCGATATCCACACAGCGATCGCTGTCCGGTTCCGCATTGCCCTCTTTCAGACCTGGAATCTCTCTGAATTGGCGACGAATTTCTTCGATCATTTCCATGGCTGCATCACCAACGGCTGTCATCGTAATTGCAGATATCAGAAATGGAAGCAAGCCACCAATGAACAGACCAACCAACACAATCGGGTTAGACAGCTCCAGCGTAAAGTCAGCGTTGTTCGCATTCATTGTTTCTACGAACGCTGCAATGATGGCCAGTGCTGCCAGCGCTGCTGCACCGATCGCAAAGCCCTTACCGATAGCGGCAGTCGTGTTACCCACCTCATCAAGACCATCAGTGATCTTTCGCGTATCTTCACCGAGGCCTGACATTTCCGCGATACCACCGGCATTATCTGCAACCGGACCGTAGGCATCCAACGCCATAGTCATACCCACTGTGGCCAACATGCCAACCGCTGCGATGCCCACACCGTACAA
>CAYSZH010000233.1:0-5354 GCA_964435305.1 uncultured Granulosicoccaceae bacterium | reverse complement strand
CCGGCACTGGGTCAGATTTCAGCTACACGCGGGCGGATATATATAGCCGGTGGTCCCTGCCACTCAAGAGCGGCTTGCGTAATCTTAATGTGCAGGGGCGGCTTGGGCTGAGTGATGGTGCCCCGTTTGGTGAGCATCATTTTAATATCGGTGGTGGCGAGCTGTTGCGCGGCCTGGAATCCAACAGCGCCAGTGGTGATTTGATGGCCTTACTGAATGTTGAATACCTCAGCGCATTTTATTCTTATCCTCAATGGCGTTGGCTTGGCTTTGCGGATCTGGGAAATGTTTATCAGCGCGGCCAGTTTAATTTGCTGAAGCAGCGCTTGCGGGTTGGACTTGGTTTACGCTGGAAAATTGAATCCATCAGTAATACTGATATCAGGCTGGATATTGCATGGGATGCAGATCGTCAAAAAGCTCAAACCTTTGTATCTTCCAGCTTAACTTTTTGACAATGGCTGTATTTGCTTACGGCTAGCTTGTTACTATAGCTTTGCAGCAAATTAATTAATTTTACTTTGGCCTTTGGTCAACTGAGTCGAACTGAGTCGAACTGAGTCAATTATGAGCAAACACGAATTGAAGCAATACACCCATTGGAAGGCAGAGCACGATAGCAGTGACATTCTCTGGCTAACATTAGATCTTGAAGGTGAGAGCACTAATTCATTAGGTGAAGCGGTGTTCAATGAGCTCAACGATTTAATGGACTATGCCGAGAGCGCTGAGTTAAGCGGTGTCGTTATACAGTCGGGCAAGCCAGGAAGCTTTATTGTTGGCGCTGATATTCGCGAATTTTCTGACTTTAGTTCTGCGGAAGAGGCGAGTGCAAAAATTCGTGATGGCCTAGCCGTATTTGCGCGATTAGAGAAATTAAAGTGCCCCACTGTTGCTGCAATTCATGGCTTTTGTCTCGGTGGTGGGTTGGAGCTTGCTTTGGCCTGTGATTACATCATTGCACTTAATGTCCCCGAGACCAGAGTGGGTTTTCCGGAAGTTAAACTGGGTATCTTTCCAGGGCTGGGAGGCACCACCAGGTTGACAGAAAAAGTGGGTGGTTTGAAGGGGATGGAGCTGATGTTAACCGGTCGCATGTTACGTGCATCGGCTGCGCGTGGTGTGGGCATCATCGATGAGCTGGTCGATGAATTTGGCAGCCTTAAGTGGACGGCGCGGCGTGCTGTTATAAAAAAGCGTAAGAGTCGTGGCCCATCGCTTAGCGCAAAGTTAACTAATTCAAAGCCTGCGCGTAAAGCAATCGCAGCCATGCTTCGAAAAAAGACGGCAGAAAAAGCCAACCCGAAACACTACCCAGCCCCGTTCGAAATGATCGACTTGTGGGAAACGCATCGTGATAATCGCAGCCGCATGTTTGAAGGCGAGGCCGAGCGGGTTGGCAAACTGATGCTAAGTCCAACAGCAAGCAATTTACGCCGGGTATTTTTCATGACCGAACGCATGAAGGAACTGGGTAAATCTGAAGATTTTAACGTTAAGCGCGTGCACGTCATCGGTGCCGGTGTCATGGGTGGCGATATTGCCGCATGGTGTGTGTTACAGGGTATGCAGGTGACTTTGCAAGATCGCGAGTTGAAGTACATAGAACCTGCGCTGAAACGTGCTAAAGCCTTGTTTAAAAAACGTCTTAAGTCTGCTCCAGCTGTGGCCGCTGCCATGGCAAGGCTGATGCCCGATGTTGCGGCAGAAGGTGTGGCGCGTGCCGATGTCATTATCGAAGCAATCTATGAAAACGCAGACGCAAAAAGAGAACTGTATGCCGCATTAGAACCGCACATGGCCGATCATGCCGTACTGGCGACTAATACTTCAGCGCTGCCGCTTGAAGACTTAGCAAAAGATCTTAAGTCGCCATCACGTTTAATCGGTTTACACTTTTTTAATCCGGTTGCAAAAATGCCGTTGGTCGAAGTTGTCTATGGCAGCAATACTGAAGAACACTGGACGGTAAAAGGTGCCGCGTTTTGCTCACAGATTAATCGCTTTCCATTGCGCACCAAGAGCTCACCAGGGTTTTTGGTTAACCGTGTGTTAGCACCGTATCTTATGGAAGCTATCTCGATGAAAATGGAAGGCATTGATAAGGAAATCATTGATGCAGCAGCGATTCGATTTGGCATGCCAATGGGACCTATAGAGCTTGCCGATATTGTGGGGCTTGATGTGTGTATCAAGGTTGCAGAAACCTTGGCGAAAGGTGATGTAGACGCACACCGTGCCTTGTTACAAGGCATGATTGACGACAACAAGCTGGGTAAGAAAACCGGCGAAGGTTTTTATGTCTGGGAAAAGGGCCGTGCCGATCGACGCCCTGCTACGGTAGACAACGCTTATGGCGATCAACTTGCCAAGCGATTGATGAAACCGTTTCTTGATGAGTGTAAGGCTGTTTCAGCCGATGGTATTGTGGAAGACGATGAGCTTCTCGATGCCGGTATTATTTTTGGAACAGGTTTCGCGCCATTTACTGGCGGCCCAATGAACTACCTGTCAACACAGGGTAAACAGGAAAATGCCAATGGCTAATCAAACTATCCGGCCCGTTTGCGTCGTCGGAGGCTTACGTATTCCGTTTTGTCGCAGCGGCTCTGCTTATGCAAATTTATCCAATATGAAAATGTTATCAACCGTGCTCAATGGCATTGTTGATAAATATGCGCTTGAAGGGGAGCAATTGGGTGAGGTGAATGCGGGTGCAGTTATCTCACACTCTAAAGATTGGAACCTTGCGCGTGAAGCCATGTTGAGCACCAAACTCTCTGCTGCAACACCAGCGCTAACCATGCAACAGGCCTGCGGCACAAGTTTGCAGGCGGCAGCGGTTGCGGCTGCAAAAATTGCCACCGGTCAAATTGACAGTGCGATCGCATCCGGGACTGATACGGTCAGTGATGTGCCCATTTCGTTCGGGAAAAAATTTGCGACGCGATTAGTCAAGTTAGGCAAAGCACGCGACATGAAGTCTCGCTTGTCTTTATTTAAGGGTTTTAGCCCAAAAGAGCTTAAGCCGGTACCACCCTCTGTTAACGAACCGCGTACCTTGATGAGCATGGGCCAGCACTGTGAGCTTATGGCGCAGGAGTGGGAGATAAGCCGAGAAGCTCAAGACGAGTTAGCTGTAAACAGCCATTTGAATGCAGCTGCAGCTTACCAGCGAGGCTTTTATGATGATTTGCTAATTCCCTGTGAAGGTGTATTGCGTGACAACAATATGCGCACTGATACCAGCGTGGAAGCACTTGCTGGGTTACGTACAGCTTACGAAAAATCGAAGAAAGGTACTCTCACCGCAGGCAATAGCACACCGTTAACCGACGGAGCAGCAGGTGTATTACTTGCCAGCGAGGAATGGGCAAAGGAACGTGGTCTGCCGATTCTGGCCTACATCACTGAAACGCAAACCGGCGCGGTCGATTTCGTTGAGGGTGCAGGCTTACTGATGGCGCCAACCGTCGCGGTGAGCGATATGCTTCAGCGTGCCAATTTGAGCTTACAAGACTTCGACTTCTACGAAATTCATGAAGCCTTTGCAGCACAAGTTCTGTGTACGCTTAAAGCCTGGGAAGACGAAACCTACTGTAGGGATGCGCTTGGTCGCAATGAGGCCATGGGCAGCATCGACTTATCCAAGATGAACGTCAACGGTAGTAGCCTTGCTGTGGGCCATCCGTTTGCGGCAACGGGTGCACGTATCACCAGTACGCTGGCTAAAATACTCGATGAAAAGGGCAGTGGGCGTGGCCTGATTTCTGTATGTACTGCGGGTGGTATGGGTGTTACTGCAATTTTAGAGCGATAAGCATGGCAAAAGCAGCACAGACGAAACCGTTAAGTCGATTAGCACTTCTGGCTGCGACTGTGCTGTGTTGTTGCATTCCCTTTTTATCGCCAGCACACGCTCAGGCAAATGATGGTGATGCTTTGGTATACGATGTTTACTCCATCAGCGCCGAAGTTGAGGCTGATGTCTCAAACGACTTGATGACGGTGAATATGGTGGTGCAGGCGCAAGGCAAGGAGTCAGCGCAGCTTGCCAATGACATTAATGCGACCATGGGCTGGGCGCTGGCCCGCTTGCAAGCATTCCGCTCTATCGAATCGGAAACACGGGATTACCAAACACAACCAAGATATGAACGCAACGGATCTCGCATTATTGGTTGGAATGCGACGCAACGTTTGCAATTAAAAACCGAAAACTTTGAAGAAGCTGGTGACGCGATTCAAACGCTTCAGGAGCGGTTGCAGGTTCAGGGTATTCAGATGAGTGCCAAACCTGCTACCCGTAAAAAGGCTGAAGATCAGCTGATTAACCAAGCCCTTGAGGCGTTTAAGCGCCGAGCTTTGCTGGTACAAACCAATATGGGTGCACCCGATTATCAAATCGTGAATGTGAATATTAATACGGGCGGCTCGCGTGGCCATATGATGGATGCCCCGCGCATGCGCAGTTCAGCAAGCAGCCTATCTGTAGAATCTGCTCCCGCTATTGCGGCCGGTACCAGCCGCGTTTTTGTTAGCATACAGGGCCGTATTCAGCTGGATTAGCAACATGACCGACCATACCCCGTATATGCAGGCCGCAATCGAAGAAGCCCGAAAAGGGCGCGCAGCGGGTGGCATCCCCATAGGGTCGGTTTTGGTGCTCGATGGTAAAATCATCGGTCGTGGGCACAATCAGCGAGTGCAGCAGGGCAGCGCCATACGTCATGCCGAAATGGATTGTCTGGAAAACGTAGGTCGCTTACCGGCGAAAGACTATCAGCGGGCTATTCTGTACTCCACTTTATCGCCATGTGATATGTGCAGCGGGGCTGCACTTTTATATGGCATACCTCATGTCGTGGTGGGTGAAAACAAAACATTTCAGGGCCCTGAAGCCTATGTAAGCAGCCGGGGTGTCAAGGTAGAGGTGCTAAATGACGCCGAATGTGTCGCCATGATGGAAGAATTTATCGCCGCTGAACCGAGCTTGTGGAACGAAGATATTGGCGAATAGCGCCAATTTAGCCCCCGACACGTCAATGGCATGTGAAAATATCATCAGGTACGACCGAGGCTGCCCGAGCTGCGGCAAGGTGCCTCACAGATTGGAAGCTGATTTGCTTCAAAACAGGTAAAATCAGGTCCATTATTATTTACTATTCTCCAGGAATCCAACCGGTATGAAGATCCTCGTAGGCGCAAAACGTGTGCTGGATTACAACGTTAAAGCGCGAGTTAAAGCAGACAAGTCTGGCATTGAGCTGGCCAACGTTAAAATGTCGATGAACCCGTTCGATGAAATTGCGGTTGAAGAGGCTCTGCGGCTAAAAGAGGCTGGCCATGCCGAC
>CAYSZH010000232.1:0-5380 GCA_964435305.1 uncultured Granulosicoccaceae bacterium | reverse complement strand
GTCGTGTCTATAAAACCAGTGATGCCGTACTTGAGCTCGACTGGGTCGCCGACGGCAGTGTGCTATATAGCTCGGTGCAAGGTACGGCCACTGAGCCTTACCAGCAACGCACGCTCATTGCAGCACACCGTCTCGATGGGGAATGCTCATGCCCTGTGCACCACAACTGCAAACATGTTGCCGCAGCCCTTCTGTGTTGGATAGACAAACAATCCGCCACACCTGGTGCTGACGATCAAGCCCTGCGCGCGGTAAACCGATGGTTACAAAAGCTGGTAGAACAAGGCAAAGGCGCGTCCGTTCGTAACGAGCACCACGAACCAGGTGAACCCTTATTATTTTATGAGCTTGATGTTAACCCGCTAACACAAAGCAAAAAGGGCATCACACTCGAAATTCTACAAAGCCGTTTGCTCAAGCGCGGTGGTTTTGGAAAAGAAACACCTTATCGTTACCATGGTCATTTCCACCACCCCGAATGGGTATTGCCAAGTGACCGCTCCATTCTGGAGCTTGCCGTTGGCAGGCACTCCGACTTTACTTACAGAACACTCACCATCGATGGTGACATCGGCCATTTACTGATGAACAAACTGCTCGAAACCAGCCGTTGTTTCTGGGGGCCGGATCGGGAGCAAGCGCTACAACGAGGTGAATCAAAAACCCTCGATTTTGACTGGGAAACCGATGACAACGGCGATATGAGCCTGAGCGTTGTCTTACAAGATGCAAACAACTGGCAACTGATACCAGCCGACCCTCCTTGGTATGTGGATACCGACAACCTGCTTTGTGGCCCGCTGTATAAAGTACCGCCAGTGAGCATTCTGGCTAATCTAATCGAAGCGCCACAATTGCCTGAAGCGCACGCACAAGCCGTCAGTAATTACCTGGCATCTCGCTTACCTGAAGCATCAGTGCCTTTACCGGTAGAGCCGAACTTTGTCCGTGTGGATGTCAGCCCAGAGCCACTACTCATTTTACAATCACGCGATGACAGCGCTGACATACGCGATTTTTACGCATCCATTCGTTTTCGCTACGGCGAATACCTGTTGCCGTTCGATGGCATGGAAGCAGACGCCACTCTGGAAGGTAAAACAGCCGATGGCAAGCCATTAATGCTGACTCGAGACCTCGGAGCCGAAACCCGTTTCGCGGTTGAATTTGGAAAGCGGTTTTCCGATTTCGAATCTGCCATGCAATACGATCCAGATTATTTCTCGCGCGCTGATCGCAAGCCTCGCTCAAAAGATGTGCAAACCATCGCACGCAACTGGCATAGCCTGATGGCTCAGCGATCAGAATTACAAGCTGAAGGCTGGAAAATTCAGTGTCGCGAACCGTTCGATCTGGAATTTAAATCGGTAACCACCATCGAGGCAACGCTGAGCGAAAGCACCTCAAGCTGGTTCGATATGGCACTGCAATTAAAACATGCCGATCAATCATTCAATCTACTGCCACTGGTTATCGAGTGGTTACAAACAGACAGTCGCGACCAATCCATTCTGCTGCAATCAGATACCGGCGAGTGGCTTGAAGTCGCCCCAGAAGTGTTTGCACCCGTGGCCAACACATTGTTGGAGATGTTTGACGATCCGTCGCAAGATGAACACTTTCGAATACCACGCCAACGTGCCGGTGCATTGGACAACCTTGATCAGCATTGGCAAGAGCAAGGCCTGAACGTGCGCTGGGAAGGTGCTCAGGATATTTTCGCGCTTGGCGAAAAACTGCTGGCGTTCGAAGGCATCGAAAACCCGGACATGCCAGCCGGTCTGAATGCGCGCTTGCGCCCTTATCAGCTCGATGGCGTCGGCTGGTTGAGTTTTTTATCCGAATACGGTTTCAACGGCATTCTCGCCGACGACATGGGGCTGGGTAAAACGCTGCAAACACTGGCACACCTACTTCATGAACGCACCATTGGCCGATTAAAACAACCCACTCTGATCGTTGCACCCACAAGCTTACTGGGTAACTGGTCGCGCGAAGCGCACCGCTTTACCCCAGAACTTAAAACGCATATCTGGCATGGCAGCGATCGAAAATCACGTGCTTTCGATCACAATAATATTGATATTGTTATTACCAGCTATGCGCTGGTGACAAGAGATATCGATTTACTGCGCGAGCAACAATTTGGGTTTATCGTACTGGACGAATCGCAAGCGATAAAAAACCCATCAGCCAAAGTCACACAAGCGCTCAAAACGCTTAACATTGATAGGCGCCTGTGCCTAACCGGCACGCCGTTGGAAAATCATCTGGGCGAACTTTGGTCCCAATTCGATTTTCTAATGCCCGGGTTTCTTGGCACCCGTAAACACTTTAATCGCTACTTTCGCTCTCCCATCGAAACACATGGCAGCAGCGAGCGCCAAAAACGCCTGGGCGAATTGATTCGACCGTTTCTTTTACGCCGCCGTAAAGAACAAGTCGCATCCGAGCTACCACCGAAAACGGAGATTGTTCGTGAAGTGGCTCTCGATGGTGCTCAAGCGCGTTTATATGAGAGTATTCGCGTCACCATGGAGCACCGCGTCAGGCAATTACTGGCACAGCGCGGCCTGGCACGCTCCCATATCGAAATGCTGGATGCCTTGCTTAAACTACGCCAAACCTGTTGCCACCCAAGGCTTGTTAAACTGGACACTGCACGCGGCATAGTGGAATCTGCAAAAACCGAGCTACTGCTTGAAATGCTGCGCGAACTCATCGCCGAAGGGAAAAAGATTCTGCTGTTTTCCCAGTTTACCGAGATGCTGGGTTTAATTGAAAACGAGCTTAACACCAGCAATATTCCATACGTAAAACTCACAGGCCGCACACGCAAACGCGACGAAGTCATCGATGCGTTCCAGCACGGCGAGGTACCGTTATTTCTGATTAGCCTTAAGGCGGGTGGTACTGGGCTCAACCTTACCGCAGCCGATACGGTTATTCACTACGACCCCTGGTGGAACCCCGCCGTGGAAAATCAGGCCAGTGACCGAGCACACCGCATTGGCCAGACCAAACCTGTGTTTATTTATAAACTGGTTGCCAGCAACACCGTGGAAGAAAAAATTATAGCCATGCAACAGCGAAAACAATTGCTAGCAGATGACACACTCGGCGAAGGTGAAGAGGCCGCCATGAAGAGCCTCACTGCTGACGAAATTATGGCCTTGTTTGAAGCAGAACCACCAAACCAATCGGTTGCTTAAGCAAGCAATAAAAAACTACAGTTCTTCTTCACCTAGCTGTTGCCTTATTGATCGATGCACCTCTTCTGTAATCGGGTAACCGCGCATACAAAAAAGAGCGGTTAACTTAAATGCGATACACGGCAACCCATACATCACCGCCAAACCTTGCAAAGCATTAGCATCGTTTTCGCCAGTCGCGGTAAAGCCGATCACATCCAGCAAAGGAAAGGCCAGGCCTATCGCCAGTGCAAAAGATAATTTAGTCGCAGTACCCCATAAAGCGAAGAATAAGCCGGGCCTTTTATAACCTGTTTGCAAGGCATCCCATTCGATTAAATCACCATTGATTGCCGCTGGCAACACAAGATCTGCACCGGTAGCGAAGCCTGTGACAGCGACAATGAGGCAAAACCAGATAAAGTCATCTGCTGTTAGAAACGGTGTAAAAACAAAAAACGCGGCGGCTAACAGTATGGCAACTGTCCAGGTTTGATGCTTACCCAGGCGTTTGGATATCCAGACCCACACAGGCACTGACAGCGCAGAGCACACAAAGTACAAAAAGAGCAGCGCACCCACTTTGTCGGCGGCACCCAACACATGGGTAACAAACAACACAAACAAACTTGCGGGAATCGCATTTCCGACAGCATTTAAAAAGAAGCTGCCAAGTAATTGTCTGAATGGCGTCGGCTGTGTAATCACCTTCCAGGCTTCGCGCACGGTGTTATCCGGTATTTGCGTTTCTTTATTGTCCGGTACGCACACCCAAGCCCATGCTGTCGCCAAAAATAAAGTGATGATTACCAGCAAACTAATTGCCTTAAGCGTTGAACCAAGCGAAGAAGAATCGGACTCAGCAAAATAAACGGCCAATAGTAGTGCCGTTAAAGAGCCACATAGGCCAAACGTAACCCGAAAGCCGTTTATACGGGCACGTTCGTGATAGTTAGACGACAACTCTGCGCCCCAGGCGCCAAGCGGCACGATCGCTAATGTGCCAGCCACATAGATAGCGATTGTCCAGGCCAACAAATAGCCCGTACCAATATTAGCGGGGGGGTTAAATAAAAAATAAGTGGAAACCGAAATAATAGGTGCTGCGAGCGTGACAAACAATTTGCGGCGCTGCATTGCAGTGGGCGTGATATCGGATAAATACCCCACAATAGGATCGGTGACCGTGTCACACAAGCGTGCTATCAACAACACCAAACCGACAGCTGTCAGGCTAAGCCCCGTGGACTCCGCATAGTAAGTGGGTATAAACACCTGCAACGCAATAAATGCAGCTGCAAGTGGAAAACCCAAACTGCCAAACGCCGAGAGGGTAAGCAGAGGTAGCTTCATGTTTCTATTGTCCTGTTACCCCTAATCATTGTTGCAAACCAAGTGTGATGCTAGCGCAACACCACTAAGTAGGCATTACAATGCAAAACTTAAAGTCGATTGGTAAACGCCACACCCAAACCGAAACGATGCTGAAAAAGATCGTAATCAATTAGCGAATCGCCATAGCCATTGAAGTACTGCGCCACGCCGCGAAACTTGCCAAATAAGGGGAATGTCACGGTGACCTCTAATGCTCCATTACCTGTTTTATGGTTAGCTCGAATAAGGGATGCATATTCAATGTCTTTGTGACGATAACCCAGGGCAAGCTCTCCATGTCCCATAAAATCAATAATGTCAGGGTTATCATCACCCTTGGCCGCCGTGGCTGAGGTTTTGGCTTTCTCCGGAATTCTGTACCATGGCTTTAGAGATGCTACGAACGGGCCGCGTTCGTAGATCAATGAACCGTACACGCGATTCCAGCTACGCGATAGACTTTGCACCTGCCCATTCGATTGATGTTCAATCCCGAGCATCAGTGCCGTTCTTCCGCCAAAAGGCCCCCATACCAATGGCGTAAGATAAAACGCTTCTGGCTGGTAGTTGCTTTCCCTGAAAGGGCTTGAAAGGCTGGAGCTATAGAGCTGCCACCACGATTCCAATGTCAGGCCAAAAAAAATAGCATCGCCTTCAAACAGCAAGTCTGACTGGTTAATTTGAGACTTCAAACTGATTTGGAAATTGACTTCAAGCGGCTTAAGCCCTTCACGAAGTGGCGTACCAGCCACCTCATAAACAGACTCATTTATGTCAGATGTGTAACTGATTGGGATTAAATAATTGTGCTTATG
>CAYSZH010000231.1:0-5571 GCA_964435305.1 uncultured Granulosicoccaceae bacterium | reverse complement strand
GTGGAACGCGTCGGGCAATTCAAAGCGCCTGACACAGTGCACATCTTGCCTGAATTACCCAAAGGTCCGTCTGGAAAGATTCAACGGCTGCATCTGAACAAGATGCTCTATGAGGCGACTTGAACTTTGAAATCAACTACTGTGGCTAACTAAGTCCGGTGAAAATCAAGCGGCACCCCATCAGGAAGAAGGCAATCAGTACGGCTTTGCGGAACAGCTCCTGACTTACTTTGTCGCGCAGCAATTCGCCAATTCGAAAGCCGACAAGCACCACACAGAGCGCTAATGCTGACTTTATTAAAAGCGGCATGGTCAGGATGCCAGCCACTATTTGTCCTGCACCAAGTGGAAGAACGCCGGCCAAAAACAGAAAGCCGCTTGTGCCGATAAATTTTTCCTTGGATACATCCCTTGCCACCAGATACATGGCAACGATAGGCGACCAGATCGAACTGATCCCACCTAGAACACCCGCCAAGATGCCAAACCCGAGATGCCAGCGGCGTCCCGACCCGATCTTCAGCTTAATCCCTAACAGCAGGTTAAGCGAAAACACCACCATCGCCACACCAATAGCGACCGTTAGAAGTGCCGTTGGGTAGTCGGCAATGAACATGGATGCGATAAAGATGCTGACCATGATCGCTGCGGCAAACAACCAATATTCGCGGGCGATGCCCCGCTTGTTAGAAGCACGGGTAAATTGCAGCGAATTGGTTCCGAGGATCGACAACCACAACAGTGGAATTGCCTCTGTTGGCGGCATAATCAAGGTTAGAAACGCCATAGCCGCTGCGGGCAGTCCGATTCCTAAAAAGCCTTTCACGATCGCAGCAAATAGGAAGATCAACACAAGCTGAGCGGTCTGCAGCGCATCGAAGTTCTGGACAAGCTCGGCAATAGTTTCGTTCATGGTCTTGTTATTTGATCAAGCAAGATAGCCAGACTCATCGCTGAATTCACCTGGCCATACACCTCAGCGATGCCCCAATATGGCTTTGCGAAACCAGGTTGAGGCAGAGTCACTAAACGGAATGGGCGCTAGTCATCTTCTGAAGCTAGACACAACCGGGCTTACGCCACCCGAAGCTGCCGCAACTATAGCAAAATGGATGCATGAAGTTCGATAAGGTTCGACCCGGTTTCCAAAAGCCGGGCCGCTTAATCTATCAGCTGAAGAAACAGGAGGTGATCGTGTCAGTTATCGATATAATTAGTTTAAGCTGAAATCTAAAGCCTATCGCTATCATGAATAGCTCCAATTACAATTCCTACTCGGATGTTTTCGCTCTCAGTGAGCATGAATTACGTTTGCTGCTCGTCACTGGTGATGAGCCCTCTAAGGTTTGGGCGTCATGGGCTCTGGGCATGAAGTTGAATGGCCAGGAATATCCGTCTGCCATCAAAGATGTATTGAATTCAGAACCGTCACCAGGTGTCAGACAGAACCTCTTAGTTTTTATAGCAGGCAATGGAGACTACGATCTTTTAGAAGCTTATGCCCGTACAGATCCAAGTGCAAACGTTCGTGCTGCTGCATGTAATTTTATTGCAAGAGTGTCTATTAATGTGCAGGAACGAAATCTATTGCTAGATGAAATTTTAATTTCAGACATTTCAATTGATGTTCGCGCGTCTATTTTAAGTGGTGCTGCAAGAGATAACAGGCCAATTTCGTACAAGGCGCTTGGCGAAGTAATATCTAGCGGGAATAAACGGTTGCAAAATATCATTTTAGATAATATCGCAGCACGAGAAAATGGAATGTATGAAGATAGTGTTATGGCTAAGGAAATGGATGGCTGGACTAAACATATCCATGCAGAGGTTTATAAAAAGTACTGTACGTTGTCGTACGAGATCTCTGGAGCTGAATATCTTTTGCAACTATCCAGCAGCCGTTTAGATCTCTCAGTTATACCAATAGAAATACTCATTGAAAACGAATTTAGAACAGGCTGGTTTAATTTGGATGAACTGTCACAGAGTGTGAGTATTGAAGAAATGCCAATTATTTTAGATTTATTAAAGATGGATTCCAACAGTAACACTGTTGTATGGCTATTGAAAATTATGGCATTGAGCTTATTAGAGAATATCCAGAAATATGACTGGTATGAGTCTGACGTGTGCGATTATGCCTCACGAAAACTCTATAAAATTCTGCTTAAGCCCATAAAACCTACTAAAACAGAGCATGCTATTCTCGTATTAGAAATGTTTCAAAGGAAATTAAATGATGCTCAAAACTTTGATCCGAACGATGCTTGGGATGAAGAGGAAAAAGAGGAAAAAGAGGAAAATATTTACGAAATTGAATATTGCTCAGACTTCATAGCTAAATTAGAACCGTGGTCTTGATGCCGTGAATAGGTTTTTCAATAAAAACTTCGCGACGCTGGGCTAACAGTGCCTTGAACTTGATAGTGAAGTTGCGCTCCACGCGCAACCGTGAAGACTTCAGAACGCGCTCGCAGCGCTACTATAAGTTAAGGCAGATGCTAGGCCTACCAGCAAGTTATTTCTTAGACATGATAAGTTGCTGCGAATATCGTTGAAATTAAAGGTCCCGACATGAGTTGGAAACTTGATGAGAACATCGCGACAATTGCTGGCAATGTTGCAGCGGGAAGATCTGGCAACGGACCACCACTGATTCTTGCCCATGGCTGGCCTTGGTCGTCGTTCTCATGGCACAGGATTATCCCCAAGCTATCAGAGCGGTTTTGTGTTTGTTGGTATGACATGCCTGGCTATGGCCAGTCTGAAATGCGACAAGACGAGCGGACATCGCTTGACGTACAGGGTGAAGTATTTGCAGCAATACTCAAGCACTGGTCGCTTGATCGACCTGCCGTTGTTGCTCATGACATGGGTGGTGCAATCACCTTGAGAGCCCACTTGCTTCATGATTGTGATTTCAGCGCACTCGTACTAATGAATGTTGTGGCTATGAGACCATGGGGTTCGGAGTTTTTTGACCATGTTGGCCGTCACGTGGATGCGTTCTCAGGACTTCCACCTCACATTCACAAAGCTGTAGTTGAGGCGTATATCCGGGGTGCGATCAATACAACTCTTGATGATGACGATGAGAGACACTTGGTTTCACCTTGGCTTTCGGAGAGTGGTCGTATCAGTTTCTATAGTCAGTTTGCGCAAGCCGATGAACGCTTTACTGCTGAGATCGAGCCATCATATGGATGTATTCGCTGCCCTGTAGGTATCATCTGGGGTGAAATGGACCCTTGGATACCACTGAAGCGAGGCCTTGCATTACATAAGCGCATTCCAAACGCGTCGTTTGAGATTTTAAAAAGTATTGGGCATCTTCCGCAATTGGAATCCCCAGAGCGTGTGTTGAGTAAACTTGATCGGTTCCTTACAGCCCATCTTTAGCCAAGATTATCCTAAAATAATGAGCAACCAATTGGTGTGTATCTTATGACAAGCATGCGCTTTATGTTCTTGTCCATCATCTCTATTTATCTTATAGGATGTGGGGCAGCGGAAAAAGAAGTTACGGATTTGCCTTTGGTTAATCCCAGTGGCGAATCATACGAAGCTGAATATAAGCGAGCGCTGACGCAAGCAGACACTACGGAGTTCACTAACTTAAGAATGTCTTTTACTCAGACAGAGAACCACAACCCCTACGACCTGACTGTTCGAAAAGAGCTTGTCGAGCTTCTAACTTCAGGTCAATTCAGCAAGTGCATAGAGCAGGCTGATATACGCCTAAAAACTGAATTTGTAAATATCATTGCACACTTTGCGGCGTTAGTTTGTCACACTGAAAGTGGAGATGCGGACAAAGCAATGCTTCACAAATTTATGATGAACGGATTAATGCGCTCCATAGAAGACAGTGGAGATGAGGCATCAACGAAAACAGCTTACCAGTTGATAAGCACCACTGAACTTTACAACTATCTTTATCTTAATCGACTCAATGCGATAAGCCAGCAACTGATTCAGGAGAATGGTAGAGCTTATGATCGTATGACAGTTGTACATTCGGAAAATGGTAAGAAATATACAATTTACTTTGATGTGACTAGGCAGTTTATACACGGCAGTAAAATATTCTAATGATCGCACTCACTTGTAGTTGTTGAGCGGGATTCGAGTCATGGCACACCTAACCTGTCAATGCAGACTAACCGCTCGCGCACAGCGCCTGAGGTTGGGTAGTCTCAGGCATCGCATTGTAAGCCATGCTGATGGATATCATCAGCAGTGTTAAACTTTCCATGTCGATCCGATCCATTGCATAGCCATTACACTCAAATATTAATTGACAATCGAAAAAGAGCGAGAGAATGCATATTGGTTTAAGGTTATTTATTGCACTACTCATTTTAGTGTTTGGTGTGCTTCAGGCTGGAGTTGTCGCTGGAGTGTCGCCCATATTGAAACCCATTGTTCTATTGGTAACGCTTGGACTTTTGTTTTTCTTTTGGCAGAAGACAAAACCTGGCGCTGGGACGTAAACAAAATGCGCTGACCGTATTAACAGGATGTAAGAGATCGACTTGCGCATTTGTTCACAATACTTGGCGTCTCCAAACTGAGTAAATAGGGAGCTAAGTGTGAATTTATTAAAACCTGCTTTTAATCCAACTGAGTTTGCGTAGAATGGTAATAGGTAAAAAATTCGGTGGCATGCGCAATGAAAATAAGATCAAACCACTTAACGCTCACTGTTCGGTTTTCACTTATGACGAGTACGGCAACATCACCAGGTTTCAAACTTACGAACCTGATGGCAGGCTTAGAAACGATTTCGTCTTCACTTACATCCCTAAGCAAGAGCCAACCCGAACATAGTGGGCTTTAATATTCTTAAATATTTTTCGTTTAACTGGGTTTTGTAATTAAGTCAACACCCAAACTACTGTTCACTAATGAAATGGTATTGGACGCGGAAAACAATTTCTAAATTAAATTGATTGTGGACGTCCATAATTTTACACACCGCAGTATTATAGGAATTATACTTTACTCAAGTTTTAGAAAATCGCAATTCAAGGTATACGCCAGAATGAAAAAATTACTCGCTGCTAAGACGCTACTATCCATCTATCTTTTCTCCTCGACCATCTCAGCCTGCGAACTGCTGATTTCTGACGACTCAGATTTTCCCGAATCTGTTGCGCGAAGTCACTCTGATACTGGAATTGCGACTGCCTGGTACGACGGCGGAACGGGTCGATACCGTCATGGGGTCCTCGGCGATGCCATTGAGCCTTCGATTCTCAGAGTCACGTCAAGCGCAGGCTGCACCTATTCGGTGGAGCTTGGACGACCTCATGTATTTGAAGATATTCAAACCAGACTTGCGGATATTGATCAGCAGCCCGGTGATGAAGTCATCACTATTCGCAGCCATCAGAACTACGGCGCGCAAATTGCCGTTTATCAATTAGGTGATGCTGGTTTAGAGCTATTCGCAGAAACTCCGTATATCGGCACAGCGAACAGATGGCTGGCACCTATTGGAATAGCGGATTTTAATAACGATGGTGATATGGACATTGCGTTCGTCGACAGGCCCCATTTGGCAAAGAC
>CAYSZH010000230.1:0-5646 GCA_964435305.1 uncultured Granulosicoccaceae bacterium | reverse complement strand
GGTCCTTACCATCGGCGTCACGACAGGCAGCGATCTCGTACACATCACCGGCCTGGTATTCTCGCATCAGCAGATTGATCGCTCTTTTATTTCCCCGCCCCATCAATTTGGATACATTATTTTCGAATTGCAAAACGGTGTAGCGCAAACGCCTATACTTCTCGATTTCCAAAGGCTCTTGCTGATCGGCTGTGACCGTGGAGTAGCGTGTGCGTGCCTCCGCAAGTACACGCTCTTGTTCCGTACGTTTATCACGTGGTTTAATATCGTAGTCGTTGACAGTTACTGTACTCACCGACGCCAAAGGACCATCAACAGCTCCACTTTCTACGCCCGATATAAACGATTCGCCTATACGCCCTTGTTCAGAAAAAATCATATCATCTAGCGTGATGTTGGCTATACGTTCCGTGCCGTTCACCAACATCAGCGACGACGGGGAAATTCCACCACTATCGATCACGTATTCGCGCCGTACACTCACCGCACCAATCGCAATGTTGTAATCGGTGACCGGGCCAGCTTCTGTTTCGGAAAAACGCCTTCCGTACGTAACATAGTTTTCGCCCTGATCAGCAGAAACACGTTGCACACCAAAACCTGCCTCTTCAAGGGCACGCACAACCAGATTACCAAACGCCGATGTTGGCTTGGATACCTGCAAGGTCAATTTCGATGGCTGTGTTTCAGGCACTTGCACCAATGCCGACACAAGATTTGTGGCGATTAACTGTAAATTTAATAAGGTCGTTGTGGGAGTGGCTCTGACGATTTCAGGACTGCCTCCAACCAAGGGTAAGAAATCGGCATCGTTTCGAATCTCGCTGTTGGCGCATGCCACAAGAAACAAGGTAGCGGCAATGGCACTCAGGCACGATAGAGGCTGGCGACTGTATTGTACGATTTGTTTAAGCATTAGCCCTGACTCCGCCACACTTCCAGCAGAACACCGCGGCTTGGAAACCGGTCTCTTGCATTTTGAGGTGCCCAGCAAGCCTCATCCAGAATCATCTCACGCGCAATACCCAGTGCAAGCAGCTCTTCTGTAATTCTTGCCGCTCTACCTAGAGCCAACCCCTCATTGCCAATTTCCAGCGCCGTTGGACCGTTGCTACAACCGACAACACTGAATACATCCACGTTCTCAGCAAAGCGCGACACAACATCGCGTACCAGTTGTTTCCCAGCGCTGCCTAGACGCTGCGAATCGTTAGGAAAGATAATGGTTTCACGGCGAATCCTTTCACGGTTGGAAAGCAGAGAGTCAAATGCGCTATCACCATAAAATAGGTTCTTCACTTCGACTTTACTTGAGTTGAGCGCTCGCAGGCTAGGCCCGGGTATCGCACTGGCGGCAACACCGTTGATCACATCGTCAGTGATCAGTTTGATAGTCGGTATACCCCCATCAATCGCCGAGGCAGCAGCATATTCCAAAGAACTGACAGATGCCGGGTCTTTGATGTCGTCACCGTACTGCTCATCCTTTAACGTGATTGCCTGTCTGGTGCCAGCGACTCGAAGAGGGCCTGCAGGTACCGGATAAGCAGCAGCGGCTCGGCCGCTGAGCCCAAGCTGATTATTGGAACTTTGTACCGCTCTAAAATCTCGCGCCAGCTCAAGCGAACCAACCGATATTCTGACGGTTGTTACAGACGCATCATCGAATGAAGGCTCGTTTCCCTCAAGCAACTGAAAAAAGTACTTGCCCTGATCAGCATCGACACGCCTGATGCCATATCCCAGTTCAGAAAGTTTGATCGCGATTGCTGGGTCGGAGGTGTTTTTCTGCGGTCCGAGTTGAATGGTGTTATTGATTGGATCAATCAATTGTGGCAACAATTCAAGCAGCGATAGTACTGATGCAGTGCGAATAGTGTCATCCGAACTCGCGCCTGTATCCGCATCCGGATTCGCAAGGGAGACGCAGCCGCTCAGTACAAGTATTGTCAGAGCAGTAAGGCAGATGCGCGCGGTATTTGTGGCAAGACTTGTTCGTGATCTGAGCATTCCTAGGGTTCCCTTACCCAGACAGCGTTTTACAACACATGTCTTGGTTTCTAGAAGCTTAAAGGCTACATCGCGAAACGGAATATAACCAGCCAATCATGGCTGGATCAATAAAAAAATACTCAAATTGCACCCAAGGTACAACTAAATGTGACGGAGCTCTGTCTCCATCGCGACTTTGACAACCAGCAACAACTTATGCGAAAGACGATATACTTTTGCATTGATATAGCTTGCCTAAGCCAAACCTGCCTGCACCCCAGAATGATTACAAAAAGAGCAACATGACCTTATCAAGCGAGAATTTGCCTCAGTTTCCGAAAGATTTTCTCTTTGGCGTCGCGACAGCGGCCTACCAAATAGAAGGTGCTGCAGCTGAAGATGGCCGCAAGGCATCAATCTGGGATGCCTTCTCACACACCCCTGGGCGGGTGTTAAACGGAGACACAGGGGATGTGGCCTGCGATCACTACCATCGGTGGTCACAGGATCTGGACTTGGTCCAAGGCTTAAACGTCGGGGCGTATCGGTTTTCCCTGTCCTGGTCACGCTTAATTCCTGACGGGCTTGGCGCAATAAACCCAAAAGGTGTGGCCTTTTACGACAAACTGATCGATGGCTGCCTCGAACGCCATTTAAAGCCGTACGCAACACTCTATCACTGGGACTTACCCCTGGCCTTGCAGGACACAGGTGGCTGGACGAGCGCATCCACGGCAGATGCGTTCGCACAATATGCTGAAATGGTCACCAACACGTTCGGCGACAGACTTGAAGCACTGACAACATTTAATGAGCCCTGGTGCAGCGCTGTACTCGGACATTTACTTGGAGTACACGCACCGGGTGAAACGGATTTGGATGCCACGATAAAAACAATCCACAATCAGCATCTGGCTCACGGGCTGGCAACGCAGGCAATTAAATCGCTTAAGCCAGAGTTAGCTGTTGGCATCGTGCTTAATCTGCAATCAATCTATGCTGCCACCGACAAAACTGAAGACATCGCTGCCGCCGAGCGTCATCGGGTTTTTCACAACCAAATGTATACAGATCCATTGTTTAGCGGCCGGTACCCAGAAACAGCCATAGAGGCATTTGAACCCTTCCTACCTCAAGGCTGGCAGGATGACCTTAAAACCATCTATCAGCCAATGGACTATTGGGGGTTAAATTACTATACGCCAGCCAGAATTGAAGATGCATCGAACACTGATCTACACTTTCCGGCGACGAAAGATCACCCGCTAGCGCAAGGCACACCGGTAACCGATCTCGGGTGGGAAATTGCGGCCGACACATTTAAAGATTTACTCATTGATATACACAAACGATATGACCTGCCGCCTTGCTACATCACCGAAAACGGAGCCTGCTTTAATGAAGAACCCATCGATGATGTGGTTAACGATATCAAGCGAATTGAGTACCTTGATTCCCACTTACGCGCTGTGCTCGAAGCCATAAAATGCGGCGTGCCAATAAAAGGCTATTTCGCGTGGAGCCTAATGGACAATTTTGAATGGAGCGAAGGGTATGGAAGCCGCTTCGGACTGGTGCATGTCGACTATACAAGCCAAAAACGGACGATTAAACAAAGCGGACATTGGTTTGCTGAGGTTGTTAAACCGAATTTATCTAGCGATTAACAATCGATAGCGCAAGAAACCCAGACACAGCAACAGTACCTGAGAGCAAGGTGCCCCAAACCAGGTCTACCACACTCATCATAGCGGGCCAGTCTTTTAGTGTTGCAAGATTGGTTGCGTTGTAGGTACCGTAGGCAACCAGGCCTACCACCATACCCAGCACAAATACACTGCCTACTGTCTGACTGGTATCAGATGGCCTGATTGCCAGGATAACAATGGCGAGCGCATAAAAAAGATAAAATAGCGCAGCGGGTGGCCAAAACACATCGGTCCGCATAAGCCCGCCAAGTTGTTCTGCATAAAATCGTTTGGCAATAAGGCCTAACCAAATCGCATCAACAAGCAAAAATGTCAGTAAAGATGCAACATAAGCAATGAAAAAACTTTTCATGTCACTGGCAACCTCAAGTTAGTACAAAGCAAACTAAGTGCTTGGAAAATCAACTCGGAAAGTCAATAAGGTTATTAAAACGGCACATCGGCCTGTATTGATAACAGTTGTTGACTCACCGGATGAACAAAGCGCAGCACCTCTGCATGAAGGCAAAGGCGCACCCCCGCTTGCCCGTACAGCCTGTCACCTTTAATAGCATTGTTCAGTCCAAGAGAATGCTGCGCATGCACTCTTAGCTGATGGGTCCTGCCGGTCATCGGGAACAGAACAACTCGTTTATCATCGTCATATCTACTGTCTTTACGCCAAACGGTCGTGCTTGGTTTTCCATGCTCATAACAGACAATCTGTACTGGCCGATTATCGACATCCAACCGAAGCGGGAGTTGGATAAGCCCGCCCAGGCCTTTCGGCACTGATTGCAGAACGGCTACATATTGTTTGAAGACCTGTCGTTTTTCAAACAAAGCTTGAAGCGCTCTGTGCACCTCTGCCGTTTTTGCCAACATCAATAAACCAGATGTATCCATATCCAGCCTATGAACCAGCATCGGCCCAGTTGCATTCGGGAAACACGCTTTGGCCTGAGTGGCGATTGAACCATCCATACTGCGACCCGGTTGTGACAGCACACCTGCAGGCTTATTGACGACGAACAGTTCATCGTCCTCGTAAATAAGGTCTAAGGAGCTGGGCTTAGGATCAGTTGTAGACGTGCTCATCATGTTCGTCGAGTGGTTTGTCTGCGCAAGTGTATATGCTCAGGATATTCTACTCAGCTTATGCTCACATAAAGTAGGCGCGCCGGATGAGATTAAGCCCCATCAGAAAAAAGAATATCAATAATATCTGTCTGAACGTCTCTGTTTTAAGCCGCGATCTGAGTTTTTCTCCAACAGTAAAACCAAGTATAGCCGGCACTATAAGCATCAAGGATAACGGTGCGTTGTTCGCATTAATAATTCCAACCTGCCAGTAGCCACCAAGTAGTACCAAACTGCCAAGACCCAGCAATAGCCCAGTGGATTGAACGAACTCTTTAATATCCAGCTGCTGCGAACTCAAGTACATCACAATCGGTGGCGCCCATACGCCAACCAAACCGCCGAGGGTGCCAGCAACAAGCCCTGCAATGACCTGCATCATCGAATCGTATTTCTTGGGAATAGACGGCGTGCTTTGCAGCAGACTGACTATCGCAAAGCTCGCGGTAACCACCCCTAACATCATGGTCAAAACACGCATCGGCACATCGCCAGTAACACGTGAAAACACCATAATCATAGCCACCATACAAATCGCCAGTCGCCAGTTTTTACGCCAAACACCGATGACATTGCCGCTTCGATAAACCTGCCAGATATTAGTCAATAGCATTGGAATTACGACAAGAGAGATTGCCGTGCGGGCATCTAAAAATACAGCTGTAAACGCGATCGCCGCGGTCGGAAATCCAATGCCCAGTGTTCCTTTGACAAGTCCAGCCAGCAGGTACACCAACAGTGTGATAACAATATAGAGCTCAGACATGAATTAACTTTTCAAAGGCGCTATAGGAAGCATGCGGGGATTGCCTGACGCCGGCAAAAG
>CAYSZH010000229.1:0-5749 GCA_964435305.1 uncultured Granulosicoccaceae bacterium | reverse complement strand
AGCAAACCCAGACGGGTGAGTAATTCAGCCCGATACGGTGATGTAGACGCCAGAACTAACACTTGCACCTGTAAAAGACATTCGGTAACATTAGCGGGTTATGGTCAAGCCAACTCCCTCCCGATTTAATCCGGATTTGCTGGCCCGAGATCCGGCACAATATAGCGTTTCAGTGCCGTTATCTCAGTTTAAACGGCTGCAAGAATTTTTGCTCGATGAAACAGTCACAGAATCTACCTCTGTGGCGGGTTCAGAGGCAGATTCCAGTGGCATGCTTACGGCAGAATTTCGCTTTTCTGTGAGGCAGAAAACAACGATGGTCGCGGGAACATTCAGGGCGACGTTTTTGTTGGAATGCCAGCGGTGTTTGGAACCCGTGCAGCATTCTGTTGAAGCCCCGTTTGAATTTGCGTTTGCCAAGGATGAAGCTACGGCACGGGCAATGCCCGATGAAGTCGATCCGGTTGTGCTTGATGATGCCGGACAAATCCATGTAGTGGATTTATTTGAAGATGAACTTATACTCCATGTGCCATCGGTACCAAAGCATGTGGAGTCGGATACCTGTGTTGTTAAAGAACACAGCTTCGGAGAAGTCGAAGAGTCGATCGAACCTGCGGGGCGCAGGCCGTTCGATGTGTTGAAAAAACTCGATTTACCGAACTAACATATAAATAAAACTGGAACTTAAGTCATGGCCGTTCAACAAAGCAGAAAAACACCGTCGCGCCGCGGCATGCGTCGCTCACACGATGCAATCAAAGGTGCAACTCTTTCAACCGATCCAACCACTGGCGAATTGCATCGCCGTCATCATG
The DNA here is from genome assembly GCA_964435305.1 of uncultured Granulosicoccaceae bacterium. Classification (GTDB taxonomy): domain Bacteria; phylum Pseudomonadota; class Gammaproteobacteria; order Granulosicoccales; family Granulosicoccaceae; genus Granulosicoccus. Next base: position 4,931 of record CAYSZH010000229.1, on the reverse strand, counting down.
TCACTGCAGATGGTTTTTATCGTGGCAAGCAGGTTGTTGAAGTAGCGGAAGAAACAGAGGAAGACGAAGACTAGATTCGCCAGCCCGTTTAGGATCGCTAGTCTTGAATAACAAAAAGCTCCCCTATGTCTGATCAATCCAATGATCAGCTGATCGTCGCTGTCGATGCGATGAGTGGGGATAAAGGAACCGGTGTGGTCATTGAAGCGGCCCGCCAGATTTTAAATGATCGACAAGATGTGTCTTTACTTCTTGTAGGGCAGCCTGATGTCATCGAGTCACATATTGGTGACAAGCCCTTACCTGATGATCGTATCGAGATTGTTGCGGCATCTGAAGTTGTCACCATGGAAGATTCTGTTGCCGTCGCATTGCGCAACAAGAAAAATTCTTCAATGCGAGTCGCCGTCGATTTAGTCAAACAGGGCAGGGCTGCAGCCTGTGTTAGCGCTGGCAACACCAGTGCACTCATGGCCATTAGCAAGTTTGTTCTTAAAACCGTTCCCGCCATCGACAGGCCGGCCATTTGCACCACCATCCCTGCATTGGGTGGGCACACGCACATGCTCGATCTGGGTGCCAATGTCGATTGCACGGCGGAGCACCTGTTTCAATTTGCCGTAATGGGTTCGATACTCGCCGAGGCCATTGATGGCGTGACCCAACCGCGTGTTGGGTTACTCAATATTGGCTCCGAAGATATCAAAGGTAATGGACAGGTAAAAGAGGCTGCTGTGTTATTACAAGACAGCGCGCTTAACTATTCCGGGTTTGTGGAAGGCAACGAAATTTATACTGACACTGTCGATGTGGTGGTATGCGATGGTTTTGTAGGGAACGTATCCTTAAAAACCAGCGAAGGTGTGGCACGCATGGTGTCTCATTATCTTAAGCAGGAATTTATGCGCACACCGTTGAACAAGCTGGTGGGTTTGTTGGCAAAGCCTATACTGACCGCATTTGGGAATCGCATTGACCCAAGGCGCTACAACGGTGCAAGCCTTTTAGGCTTAACCGGCGTGGTCATTAAAAGTCATGGCAGCGCGGATGCCTTAGCATTTGCAAACGCTATCAACATCGCTGTGCTGGAGATTTCCAAAGACGTGCCTTCAATGATTGCAAGGCGCAGTGAGCAGTCATTGAGCCCGGTGTAAACGTTTGCCTACTTATTCACGCATTGTTGGTACAGGTGGTTATCTGCCTGAAAATGTCGTCACAAATGCAGATCTTGAAAAAACGGTTGATACCAGTGATAGCTGGATACGCGATAGAACCGGCATAGAACAACGCCATATTGCAGCGGATGATGAACACACCGTTGACCTGGCAGAAGCGGCTGCCAGAGCCGCTATTCAAGCTGCAAATATCTCTACTAACGATATCGATTTAATTGTTGTGGCCACGACAACAGCTGATCAGGTGTTTCCCAGTACCGCCTGTTTGCTACAAAGTCGTCTGGATATTCATGGCTGTCCTGCATTTGATGTGCAGGCGGTGTGTACAGGGTTTGTATATGCGCTTGCAGTCGCCGATAAATTTGTGAAAACAGATTCTGCAAAATGCGCTCTGGTGGTTGGTGCAGAGACGTTTTCCAGAATCATCGATTGGACTGATCGCAATACCTGTGTTCTGTTTGGTGATGGCGCAGGGGCTGTGGTCTTAAAAGCCGATTCGTCTCCTGGCATTCTCTCCACACATTTACATGCCGATGGTGATTATGCCAAGTTATTGCATGTACCAAGTGGTGTGTCCAACAATTATTCGGCCGTTCAGGAAGGGCGTGCGTTTGTAGAAATGGCAGGTTCTGATGTATTTAAAATGGCTGTGAAAACGCTGGGTAATATTGTGGACGAAACACTTGAGGCAAATGGCCTAGCGTATGATGACGTAGACTGGCTCGTACCACACCAGGCGAACGTGCGCATTCTGGCGGCCACGGCTAAAAAGCTTGGGTTGCCGATGAGCAAGGTTGTCAATACCGTAGCAAAGCATGGCAATACCTCTGCCGCATCTATCCCTCTGGCGTTAGATGAGGCTATTCGGTCTTCAAAAATAAACACGGGTGACACGCTATTACTCGAAGGTTTTGGAGGCGGTTTTACCTGGGGCTCTGCGCTTCTCAAGTATTAGTCGCAGATAAAGCCTTTGCATAGTTGTTGTATCGTAGCGAATGCAATGCGTCTGGCGTAGTGGGCGCAGTATGTGCTCTGTCATGACAGAATGAACATTGCGGCGATACCTGGTGTGAGCTTGGTGGGATGTGGGGTCGGTGTTATGACACAAGATAGAGACCAATCGGCAGATACGGAAAGCTCAGACGGTTTTGATTCAGATGCGTTTTTAAAGACGGTCACCAGCCGACCTGGTGTTTATCGTATGTATAACGCTGCTGACGACATCATTTACGTTGGTAAAGCGAGCAATCTTAAAAACAGACTCTCCAGCTATTTTCAAAAAAATCATGACAGTGCCAAGACCCGGGTGCTGGTGTCACATATTGCACAAGTACAAACAACCGTTACAGCCAGTGCGGGTGAAGCGCTGTTACTAGAACACAATCTTATCAAGGAACATCGACCACGCTACAACGTGGTGCTCCGCGATGATAAGAGTTACCCTTATATTTTTGTGTCAAGCCGTGATGATTTTCCACGCATCAGCTACCAGCGCGGTGCTCGACGCGCAAAGGGGAAATATATTGGACCTTACCCAAGTGCTGGTGCGGTTAAACGCTCTTTGAGCCTGGTGCAAAAATTATTTAAAGTGCGCCAGTGCGAGGACAGTTACTTCAAAAACCGCTCACGACCCTGCCTTCAATACCAGATACAACGCTGCACTGCGCCGTGCGTAAACCATGTTACAAAAGAAGACTATGCACATGACGTAGCGATGTCCGTAAAAGTATTGGAAGGCAAGTCGCAAGAGGTGGTTAAGAATCTGGTTGATCGCATGGATGTCGCTAGTGAAGCCCTTGAATTTGAACAGGCAGGGAAACTTAGAGATCAAATCGCCAGCCTAAAAAGCGTGAGTGATTTAAGCGTCGCCATGCGTGATCGAGAAGACGCAGACTACCTTGGCGTGGCTACAGGCGGTGGCCAGGCCTGTGTACAGATATTCTTTGTGCGCAATGGCACCAACCTTGGAAATAAAGCGTTTTATCCTGCAGTGCCTTCACAAAGTACCAATGCGGAAGTGCTTAATGCGTTTGTCGGTCAGTTTTATATTGAACATGATATCCCGCGTGAAATAATCGTCTCCGAGAAGCTGCCAGATCGGCAATTGTTTCGCGAGTTTTTCAGTACCAGGGTAGGCACTAATGTCACAATAACCGATAAGGTACGGGGCGATCGGGCAAAGCTGCAAACAATGGCGGTCACGAATGCCGATATCAGTTTGGCGACCCGATTGGCATCGCGCTCCGGTATGGCGGCAAGGCTAGATGCTGTGCGTGAACTCATGGGCATGGATGATCCGCCTGGTCGGATGGAATGTTTCGATATCAGTCATACCATGGGTGAAGATACGGTGGCTTCTTGTGTTGTCTTCAATGCAGACGGGCCAAATAAAGCGGAGTACAGGAAATTTAATATCAGTGACATCACACCCGGCGATGATTACGCGGCAATGCGGCAGGCACTGACGCGTCGGTATACGCGGTTGCTTAAAGAAAATCGGCCGCTACCGGATATACTCTTTATTGATGGTGGGAAAGGGCAGATTGGTGTTGCCCTGGAAGTGATGAGTGAGCTTCAGATAATCGATATTGAAGTGGTTGGGGTGTCAAAGGGCCCTGATCGCCGACCCGGTGATGAAACATTGTTGCTATGCAGCCAAAATCTGGAGAAACAATTAAATAGCGATTCGGCCGCGCTTCTGCTGGTGCAGCAGATTCGAGACGAGGCACATCGGTTTGCCATAACCGGACATCGGGGCCGACGTGCTAAAAAGAAGCAGCGCTCAGCGCTTGAAGATATTCGTGGCCTGGGGCCGAAGCGGCGTAAACTGATACTCACGCATTTTGGTGGCCTGCAGCGACTTAACCTTGCTGGCGTGAACGACATAGCAACGGTACCGGGCATTAGCCAGGAGCTGGCGCACAGGATATATGACGAACTGCACCCGGAAAATGCACCTCAGGTGCTAAAACCAAAGGACTAATCGGATGCCAATGCAAAACGCAACCAAGATACCCACGTTGCTAACGTTGCTGCGTATCGCGCTGTTGCCGGTAATAATTGTCGTGTTTTATCTTCCCTACGATTGGGCGCGACCGCTATCGTGTTTTATTTTTATCATCGCCGGCATAACCGACTGGCTTGACGGTTATCTTGCGCGTAAATGGAATCAGGAAAGCCGCTTCGGTGCGTTTCTTGATCCAGTGGCGGATAAATTAATGGTCGCCAGCGTCCTTATCTTGATCGTGGAATTTGACAATAGCCCATGGTTGACTATTCCGGCTATTGTCATTATCGGTCGTGAAATCACCATCAGTGCCTTGCGTGAATGGATGGCGGAGATGGGCCAGCGCGGCCAGGTGGCGGTCGGTTGGTTGGGCAAGCTTAAAACCGCGCTACAGATTATAGCGCTGGCGCTCTTGCTCTATTTGCATGATCTGGGTGGTTTGCCCGTTTATAAAATTGGCATGGTTGCCTTGTACATCGCTACAGCACTCACTATCTGGTCGATGGTGGGTTACATGCGTGCGGCGTTTATGCCAAATAGGGCTGATGCCACCGCGGAAAAAGACATTTGAGTTATTGCTGGTAATAACAACCATCATACGTACCAAAGGGCATTGATTGCGCTCATTTATAACAAAAAGTGGTGTGCACAAGCTTGACAGTTGGCAATGCTGAACCCACAATAGGGAGATCGGTGCGGGAATAGCTCAGTTGGTAGAGCGCAACCTTGCCAAGGTTGAGGTCGCCAGT
>CAYSZH010000228.1:0-5762 GCA_964435305.1 uncultured Granulosicoccaceae bacterium | reverse complement strand
CCACGTATGACGATGGCTGCGCAATAATGGAAATCCACAAAAAGGAAAAACGTAGGATGCCTTAGGCGTAATACATAATTACACTTGTAAATTGACATGGTACATACCATGCTATTAATATGTTCAAAGAAATGAGGCTCCGGCCGGATTCGAACCGACGTACCCTGGAATGCAAGCCCGGTGCATTGGACCACTCTGCCACGGAGCCATTTCTAACTCCTCGTAGCTCATAAGAGATGCGTGGCGAATTCAACCGGATACTGTATGATTCCGGTTGTCCCCATCTCGATGATCGGTGATAACGACATCGTTTTGGTTTCCTTTGTTGTACTCGTTAATCGGTGGGGCTCTACACCCCGCTTATGGCATCACACGCTACTTATTACAGTTGCGTGGCTTCCGCCGAGAGTAACCTTTGACCCGTACAGTCTTGGGTTTGCTCTTTGGTGGTGGCATCTTACAGCCACACCCTTTCCTCGAACTAGCCATTGAACGTCTCCGTTTGGCTTTACATTGGCCTGAATTGCAGGCATTCTATTTGTAACATATTGATACCTAAACGATTTTTGCATCTGTGGAGTTGAAAGCTCTGATTTGCGATGCCATTCATGTATTTATGTTACAAAATGAATTATACACTACCATCAGCCGTAATAGTACCTTGGAACGGTATTTGTATATACATGATATAATGCCATCCCATGGCATTACACATAAGTACACGGGTTTCTCAGAAACTAACCAATAGGCACAAGGTCTCACGTGCTGAGATCGTACAATGCTTTATTAATAAGTGTGGGGGTGAGCTTATCGATACTCGTGAGCAACACAAGACGGATCCCCCGACAAGATGGTTCGTTTCGACAACAGACGCAGGCAGGTCGCTTAAGGTAGTCTGCATTTATGATAAGGACAATAATGTGATTATTAAGTCTTGCTTTCCACCTGAGCAAGCGGCGATAGACCTCTATCGCCAACACTATCCTAAATAGATACTAGAGTTAGGTAGATAGATACCACGGAGTAAAATAATATGACTAACGAGAAAAAAGAAATTGTGAGCAGTGTTGAGAATTGGGAAAGCGGCGCATTAGGTGGTGATGCCGAGTTCGCTGTGCCTGCGCCTGAAGTTGATTCAGCGGTGATAGAAGAATCCGTTGGAATCAGGCCAATATCCATTCGTCTTGACGACAAAATGATTGCGGAATTAAAAATGTTTGCAGAAATGGAAGGCATGAAATATCAACCGATGATTCGTGTTATTTTGGATCGATGGTTGGAGGGCGAAAAGAAGCGCTTTCTTCGGTATCGCAAGAGTGAAATGGAAAAAGCTGAGCAAGCAGAGTTAGAGCTAGAAACTCCGGCTGTAAAGGCTAGCTAATTCCAATTCATATTTGGAAATAAGAAGCCGCCCACCGAGGTGGCTTTTTTGTGCCTTTAAAAACCCTGCTCGATACCATATGTTTCTAATTGTAGCCAAATGGGCTACAAGCTCAGCAGGAGGATCTTACTTTGATCAAAATGTTGAAATACCGGAAACACCCCAATTACGGGGATAACCACCGACTCCCGGTTGCGGCGAATCAAGGCGCTCGAAAGTAGTCAAAAATTGTGTGGTTCTGTGCTGGCCTAATCATACATGGCGGCCTGAGTACGGATTCCGAAACCTTGAATTTTCGGATATCCACTTTATGCGACACCCCCGCTATAAAACAGTGGTGCCTCTGCTATGACGATAGCAGGGGGTAATTTTCTAAATCACATAACTCCCTTTGTGCAAGTGATACCTAATACCGGACGGTACTGTTAGAAGTGCATTCGCGTAGTCTACCAAACATTTGTCCACGACCCACTGCGGACTTTATATGTTTTCTCCTTGACGAATAAATCTCTGCACATAGTCATCACAAATCAGAATACGCTTTTCAATTCTGCTCCACGAAGCTCCTAAATCACAATGGTCGAAATGAATAGTTATCTTTGCAGGCCAGTCAAATAATCTAGCCTGTGCGGCAAAATCATTCAACATACCTGAACCTTTCACTATTTCTTTCATTGGGCCTTCACCATAGATAAGCTCCACGTTCGGCGATAGATTATCTTGTGACAATCGATATGATTCTAATAAATCAAACCAACTTTCTTCTTGATCTGGCGCTGTGTCAGAACAGTCTGCAAGGTCGTTCTCTGAAAATTTCAGCCAACGAACAGTACCTTCAAATTCTGCTGGATCTAAACCGTAAAATAAGCATGCAGCTTGGTATGCCCGCCTGATATCTAGAAGGTGCTCGCCTTTGAAATCATAATCATCAGGCGAAACTTCAGCGTCTTCGTAAATCCATGATCGAACGCGCGCCATCATAATATCTGAAGCCTGATCTTGCATTGTTTTCGTTATCCAGGTCGTAGAAAATGTATCAGCCATAGCCTCTTCATTCGCAAGAACAGGCAATTTGAACTCCTGGATGAGCGCGTGCGCAAGCTCGTGAAACAAAACGTGAAAGGTCACATTCTTGGAGAACTCTGACAGCCCTTCTTCATCATTAGCACAAACAGCGGCGCTGAACGTAATTAGAGCTCCGACAAGTATTGCTCGTAATCTTTTTCGCATATAAGTATGAGTTTAACTTTCGTGTTATGAAGTTAAGCTGGCGTCTCGAAGTCAGAACTTGCCCGAAAGCAACCCCATAGATTTCGTATATTACAAATTTTTAGATAGTACTTCTAACAAGTATCAGGCAGCACAACGACTGATTCCACACACATCACTCCGAAAACATACACCCATAATCCCTAACCATGCACTAACCCAAAACCCCATCCCCAACAACACATTAGCCGCCAAACAAACGAATCACAAAAAGTAAAAAAACCACAAACTAATCAATAATCCCAACCACCACCTCATTCACCCCAACACAGCCCCATCTATCAACCAGACTTCCCCTCAATCATAAGAAAATTCCCACACCCATCTTCAAACACATTCCGAATCCCCCACTCCGGCTTATCCAAATCCGAACGAATTTTCACTCCAGCCGATTTCAATTTTTCAATTGCAACATCAACGTCCTCAGCCACTAAACCCATTATCGGCAAATTAGCCTCAAACGCAGATTTCTGATAAGGCTCAGCAAAGTTCCCTTTACAGGGCTCTAACAGAATTGCTGTCCCATCCGGATCATCAGCCGAAACAACAATGGCCAAACTCGCATCAGGGTCAAATTCCTTGGATACAAAACCCAATTTCGCCGTATAGATTTCATGTGCTGCAATCGGGTCTTGAACGGGTATGCTTACCAGTGAAATTTTCAACATATAATCTCTCCCAATTTAAACCAACCAAACGCCTGTCGCTAAAACATAGGTCTAATCGTCAGCAAGCAAATCAACAAACACACGGCTCACAATGTCTCCGATATCACGAGCCACATCTTTGCTCACTCGCTCTGCCGTGTACATCACGACAGAATATTCGGGCAATGGAGGTAATGCATCCTGGTGCTCAATAGGCGCCACACCGGACAGTTGGGTACAGGCTAACTCTGCCCGCATGCCCATATCGGCGGCAGCGCAGACCAAGGCATTATCTTCAGTGAAGTTTGACGACAGATGCGTCCATTGCATCCCAGCATTATCAATAGCTTCTACGGCCGGTTTTAAAAACATGCAGCGCGGAGAAAAAGCTAAAGGTAGCGGTGTGTTTTTCCAGCACTGCCCTCCCTTAGCCGTGGACCAGACAAGTGCTTGTGTTGTCAGCTTTGTGCCACCTGCCGAAGGTGTCTTCTCGGTGGTGAGAATAATATCGTGCAATCCGTCACGCATACTATGGCGCAAGTCATAGGTTAAACCGGACGTCAGGTTAATGCGATAGCGCGGGCATTCTCGCTGGATAAGTCGCAGCACGTGCGGAATAAACGGGTGTACGAGATCGATGGGCACACCAAAATTAATCGTCTGTGTGTGTTCTGGCTGAGCCATACTGCGCAGAGCCTCATCGTTTAAATCAACAAGCCGCCTTGCATAGGCAATGAGTTGATCACCTTCAAGTGTAGGTGAAACCTGACGCCCTTCTCGTTTAAGTAGCTTTACAGAGAGCTGCTCTTCAAGCCGCTTTACCTGCATACTCACGGCCGATTGCGTTAAATGCATGGCATTGGCGGCTCTGGTCATACCGCCTGTTTCTGATATGGCGATCATTGTTCGTAACGAAACAAGATCAAGGTTTCTGTACATGACAATCTCCTCCTATCACGAGAATTGATGGTTAACATCAATAACTTTCGTTTTTTTATTTTTATAGTTTGTTCGACACTAAAGCTGCTTCATGTGTAACACCACTTAAGGCAGAGACGCAATGAAAACTTTAAAGATTGAGGAATCAACTTCCAAGAACACGCACGTTAATTCAAGCGAATTAACGAAGACAAAGGCTCTCAAGCCCTATTCGTTATCTTCGCTCATCAATATAGTGAAGAGGTATCGCCTAATGAATAAAGTCTGGAGAGAACGCCGCGCACTAAGTCATTTAAGTGACGAGCAACTACGCGATATTGGTGTCCATCCTGCAACTGCCAAACGCGAGTATGAGCGTAGTTACTTTGACCTACCAGACGGTCGTATCATGCGTTATGAAAGTACCCAACCCAATCGTGGTCGGCGTACCCGTTAAAGAAATTTAACGTAGTTACGAAGTGCCTGGCATCGCTATCGCCAGGCACTTTGAAAAGTTAGGTGGTAGGGAACGCGAACACAGAGCCTTCTTTTATACCGGTTGGCCAGCGGCTGGTGATGGTCTTTAAACGTGTATAAAAATGCACACCCTCTGGCCCATAAATGGAATGATCGCCAAAGAGTGATCGCTTCCAACCACCAAAGCTGTGGTACGCCACTGGCACTGGAATGGGCACGTTAACGCCCACCATGCCCACCTGAATACTGTCGGTAAAGCTTCTGGCCGCATCACCATCGCGTGTAAAAATGGCAGTGCCATTGCCGTACTCATGATCATTAATCATATCGACGGCTTCACCATAGTTCTTGGCGCGCACAACCGACAGCACCGGGCCAAAAATTTCTTCTTTATAAATTTGCATATCGGTGGTGACATTATCGAAAAGGCTGCCACCAAGGAAATACCCGTTTTCATAACCTTGCAAGCTAAGGCTACGCCCATCCACAACAAGATTGGCACCCGCATCGACCCCTGAATCAATCAAGCTCAGAATACGCGCTTTGGCATCAGCGGTGATCACCGGGCCCATTTCGGCATCGGCGTCATCGGAAGGGCCCACTTTTAAACTTTCAACACGCGGGCGTAACTTTTCAACAAGCCGATCGGCCGTTTCCTCGCCAACGGGCACTGCCACTGAAATGGCCATGCAACGCTCGCCGGCCGAACCAAAACCTGCGCCCATCAATGCATCAACCGCCTGATCCAAATCAGCATCTGGCATCACAACCATATGGTTCTTTGCACCGCCCAACGCCTGAACACGTTTACCTGCCTGAGTACCGCGCGTGTACACATATTCGGCAATAGGGGTTGAGCCAACAAAGCTCACCGCCTGCACAATAGGGTTATCAAGAATGGCATCCACCGCGGTCTTGTCACCGTGCACCACATTAAGTACCCCTTCTGGCAACCCGGCCTCGTGCAGAATTTCAGCCACTAACATGGCAGCGGATGGGTCTCGCTCGGATGGCTTAAGAATAAAGGTGTTACCACAGGCGATAGCCACGGGGTACATCCACAAAGGCAC
>CAYSZH010000227.1:0-5848 GCA_964435305.1 uncultured Granulosicoccaceae bacterium | reverse complement strand
GACCTGACCGTTCATAACGTTAATGGCGACTCACTACGTCTCTCCACTGGAAGGTTTTGCAGGTTTTGCAGGCGGTGTTAAAACCATCAAGATGATAACCGAGTTTCAACAACTTGTTGAAACCGACTTTCAACCTCGCTATTGGGTTGCTCGTGGCAACGATACAACGCTGATAACCAATACCGACGAAGAAACGAATGAGTCTGCCTATGCAATGGATATCACGGGTACCGATCGATTCGAGTTTGTTGGCGAAACCAATGAGATTGCAACACCCGCACTGCGTTACAACAACAATGTGGATGTGACAACAGCAGCAAATGCACTCACCGCCAACGAGGTGCAATCGCGCATTATTCCAAAGCCTGCATCAATCTCAGTTCTGCCAGGCTCGCTGGATATTTCAGGTGGCTTATCATTCGCATCATCTGGCTTGCCCGCTAGTAGCATTGAAGCGCTGCAAAACAGAGCAACACTACTTGTTGGGGGGTCTTCCGTTCAGGTTCAAGGCGCGATTAATACGGCTCTTGGAAACAATACCTACTCTGCATCTGTAACCAGCAACGGCATCAACATCGAAGGCTCTAACGAGAGCATGCTGTTTTATGCTGCCCAATCGGTGCTGGCTTTGATTCAACCGGGAGTCGGTACAGTACCGCTGGTTGAAATTAGCGATAGCCCACGAACAGATTTTCGCAGCATGCACATCGATGTCGCCCGCAATTTCCATTCAGTTGCATCCATCAAAAAACTGATGGATCAAATGGCAGCTTACAAGCTAAATCAACTGCATTTACACTTGTCCGACGATGAAGGGTGGCGTCTCGAAATTCCGAGTATGCCTGAACTTTCTGCAATTGGTGGTACAAGAGCATTTGAAGTGGACAGCAATGGCCTGGTCACTGAAACCAGTTCGCTCATGCCCGCAATGGGCTCAGGCCCTAACAGCAATAATCAAGGCAGCGGCTTTTATAGCCGGGCAGAATTCGTCGATCTTCTACAATACGCCGATGCGCGTTTCATCAATGTGATCCCGGAATTTGATATGCCGGCACATGCCCGTGCAGCTGTGGTCGCGATGCGTAATCGAGCACTTAATCTTGGTAATGCCAACGATATCAACATACGTCTGGATGATCCGGATGACACATCCGTTTATCGTACCGTGCAAAATTACTACGACAGCATTATCAACCCTTGCGTGCCGGGTACCTACACCTTTATCGAAACCCTTGTGCAGGATGTTCAGTCCATGTATGCCGATGCAGGCACCACACTAAGCGCATGGCATATGGGTGGCGATGAGGCCATTAATATTTTGACAGGCTTTGGTTTTGCTGGTCAGGACACCAGTGCATTTGATGAACCCTGGGCACGCTCTCCCGTGTGTCAAAGCTATATCGCCGCTACCGATGGTGTTAATTCCAGAGAAGATTTAGCATCGCATTTTGTACAACGCGTAGCCGAGATTATCAACAATGCAGGTATTCCCACCCTCATTGCGTTTCAAGATATATACAGCGATAGCAATGCAGACAGTTTACAAAGCACCAACGTGGCGGCAGGCTTTTGGGCTTGGTTAAGCGGCAACGGTACAGGCACGACTGAAGCTGCTAACAGTCTGGCGACTCGTGGCTTCCAGGTCATTGTGCATGTGCCCGACTACCTTTACTTCGACTTCCCTTACGAAGTTGATCCAAAAGAACGCGGGTACTATTGGGCATCACGCCAAACCAACACGCAAAAGGTCTTCACATTTTCACCTGAAAACCTGCCGCAAAACGCCGAAACCTCTTTGAATCGTTTTGGTGATCCATGGACGGCTACCGGCAACAGCAACAATCCCGGTATAACGGGCACCGAAGCGATGCTCTGGAGTGAAACGGTACGTACGCCAGAACAATTCGACTACATGATATTTCCGCGCATGCTTGCCTACGCTGAACGAGCCTGGCATCGGGCTGACTGGGAACTACCCTATACGGCAGGCCGAACATTTAGCAGCACTTCAGGGCTTGTCAATAAAACAGCACTGGCTCAGGATTACGCCGAATTTGCAGCCGCACTGGGGCAAAAAGAATTAGCCAAACTCGATGCCGCCGGCGTCGCCTATCGAGTGCCGCTTCCTGGCGCATCGCTTGCCGGAGGGCAGCTTCAGGATATGAACATCGGCTTGCCGGGGCTTGCCTTGGAATACAGCCTGGATGGCAGTAGCTGGCAAACCTGGAACGGGAGTAGCCCATCGGGCACCGTTCAAGCCGTTCGTGCACGTTCTGCGAATGGTGCTCGCAGCAGCCGAACCGCAGCAGTGGAGTAATGCTACCTGGTAGACGGGCGCGCCTTATTGCAACTATTTTCGCTAGCGTGCTAGGTGGCCACGCGCGCCACGGGTTTTTCATCTATGGGTAAATGCACCAGCGCTGCAATCACACCCAACACAACCCCCGCCCACCACATGCCATCGTAGCTGCCGGTTTGGTCATACAATAAGCCACCCAGCCAGACGCCCAAAAAGCTGCCTATTTGATGGCTTAAAAACACGATGCCGAATAACGTTGCCATGTATTGCACGCCAAAAACTTGAGCAATGATGCCAGTGGTTAAGGGCACAGTTGAAAGCCATAGAACACCCATGAGCGCAGCAAACAGCAAAATAACCATCGGTGTTTTTGGTAATAGCAGTAAGCTCAAAATAACCACGGCTCTTAAAAAGTAAATGCCGGATAAGCCTATCTTCATACTAAAACGCTGACCAAAAAAACCGGCACCAAACGACCCCACAATATTGAACAAGCCGATTAAAGCCAGGCTATACGCACCGTACTTTGGATCCAGACCAAGGTCGCGAACGTAGGCTGGAAAATGCACTGTAATAAAAGCCACATGAAAACCACAAACAAAAAATCCAGTTGTCAGCAGCACATAACCACGATGCGATAAGGCTTCTTTCAGAGCTTCTCTGAGTGTTTGTTTAAGGTTTTCATCTGCCTGTTTTTGCGCAGGCTCACGATTGCCTGGCAAGATAAAGGCTAACGGAATCATCGCCAATGCCACTATCGCCAAGCCGCTTAACGTCGCAGACCAACCGCTCACCTGAATAAAGCCCTGACTAATAGGTGAAAACAAGACCTGGCCAAGTGACCCTGCTGCCGTACCTAATCCCAGCACGAGAGAGCGTTTCGCTGGCCCCACTACGCGCACCATGGCAGCCAGCGCAAGTGTAAAAGCTGAAAACGCAATGCCCACGCCGGAAAGCACACCTGCTGTCATATTTAACGCGAATGCAGATTCGGCGTTAACCATTCCCCATAAACCAATTGCGTAAGCGATTGCCCCAGCGGTGATGACTTTACTCGACCCAAACTTATCAGCACAAGCACCGGCCAGAGGCAGACCTAAACCCCAGAACAGATTTTGAATCGCTAGAGCGAAACCGAATGTTTCGCGGCTCCAGCCGCGCTCTGCCGTCATAGGCTCTAAAAACAAACCCAGGGAGGATCGGATACCAAACCCGATTACAGCGATCAAACAACCCGCGAAGAGAATGGTGATTGGGTTTGCCAGTAATGTCGGCTTAAGCTGCGGTGAATTGCTCTGATCCATAATAAATCACTCATTTTAAATTGCGGCCTGATGGTGCTGAGCTGTATGAAAGGGCAACTCATAGGCAGACTTTCCGGTAACCACGATTGTGCTTGAGTTCGCAATTCAAATCAATTTGTAAACCAATCGTCAGCCGCTGATGCGGTAGTCCACAGTTCCAGCCAAGCAAGTTCAAAACAATTCCCGAGGACCGATAACGCTGTATACGGCCGTGCTATGAGAGCGCCGCCATTAGAAGCAATAGCGAGTTGTACATGTTTGTAAAGTCACGCGAACAAAAGCATAAAAAAACAAAAACAGCAATCGTCGTTGGCATCGCTCTAGTTGTACCGGTTCAGGCTCAAAACTACACTAACAGCGAGCAGTTCTCCCTTGGCGATCAACCGACACTCCTGTTTGATGGTGCCGCCAACGGCTCCATTACGGGTGTTGTAAGAGGTATTCGTTATCAACTGACTGATGGCTACGCTGTAGCTCAGGGCGATATGGTTCTGGGCAAAGTATCGGCCGATGGCAATTTGCAAACCCCGTTTCAAAAACGCGGCCTGGGGCTAAGCGAAAATCTGGATAGATGGCCAGATGGCATTGTCCCTTATCAATTTTCTGAAACGATCACACAAACACAAAGAGAACAGGCCACTGCAGCAGTTGCGCACTGGAATAACAATTCGACCGTGCTCATGTTAGAGCGAACCGATGAAAACTCAGAACAATACTCTGATTTCATAAGCTTTGAACCGAGCAATGGTTGCGCATCCTGGGTCGGGCGAATTGGCGGAGAACAATCAGTGTGGGTAGCAGACTCATGCACGGTCGGCAGTGTTGTGCACGAAATTGGGCATGCGATCGGATTGTTCCATGAACACACTCGTCCGGATCGGGATAATTTTATTACCGTTAACCACGAGAACATTCCTGAAGACAGGATGATTAACTTCGACATAATTGATGCTGGCGCGGAATCTCTGGGCGATTATGACTATGGCTCGATCATGCACTACGGTGAAAATTTCTTCAGCTCCAACGGCAACCCAACAATTTCAGCGCCCGATGGTATTCAAATTGGCCAGCGTGACGCGCTCAGTGCAATCGATATTGAGAGTGTCGATACCATGTACTCGACCGACTTACGACTTGATGTGTCTGTCGGAGAATGGGAATCAAACCAGCGTGTTGATGTTTCAGTTCTGAACATCGGATCACGTGGTGCCAATTCGCTGATGCTAACGGCCAGTATGGGTGATGATGCCGATTGGGTATCCCTGAGTTCCAATAGCGGTTGGGACTGTCAGGCCTTTGGAAAAGAGCTCCGCTGCGAACGACTCACGCTCACAGAGAACACCGATTCGACTTTCGCCATCATCGTTAACCCGAATAGCGGCACAGCAGATGATCTGAAGGTGCGTGTGGAATCTCGCACGCTCGATACGGATCTGACTAATAGCGTATACAACGATTCCATTGAGGACAGGCAGGTTCCGACTGACCCTACTGACACACCAATTCAGACCGCGCCCGATTTTAGCGAAACCGAGGGCGAAGAGATAACCAACCCAGAGGATGGTGGCTCAGAGGAAAACCCATCTCAGCCAGAACCTACGCCAGAGCCTGAGCCAGAACCAGAAACAGAACCGGACGAAGGGCAGGAATCTGAGGAAAACACGGACACTCAGACAGAGCGTCCGACTGAACCAACAGATAACTCGACTGATACACCCCCTGGCACGGATAACAACGTAAACACGCCCGAACCTCCGTTGACTTTTGTTGAGCCGATCGAGGAAGGACGAGAAGAGACAGAATCGAATGAACCATCGGCACCACAGCTGCAGGCCGCCAGCCCGGCAGCGAGTGGCGGCGGCGCTGTGTTCTGGACTCTGGGCCTGTTATTGATGTTCGCACGAGCACGGGCACGGGCACGCGACTAGTAAAAATCGACTCAATCCGATTTCATGCCGGGCAGTATACTGTTAATGCGGTAAAATGAAGTTTTCCCAATTAACACATCGCTATGTCGGTATCTTCCGCGCCCGTTCCAATGGTCGATCTTCGCCAGCAATACCATGCTTTAAAAGAAGATATTGATCAGGCTATAAGCGAGTCACTTGATGCGACACGTTTTATTATGGGGCCGAATGTTCAGGCCTTCGAAGAAGAAGCCGCACAGTATCTTGGCGTATCGCATGCGCTGAGCTGCGCCAATGGAACCGATGCATTGCATCTGGCAATGCGCGCCCTGGAGCTT
>CAYSZH010000226.1:0-5905 GCA_964435305.1 uncultured Granulosicoccaceae bacterium | reverse complement strand
GTCAAATGGGTGGGTGGAAGCGTGACTAAAAGGATGTCCAACCCCACTCAACTGGGGCAGTTTTTAGTTCTATTGAGACATAGACCTTAGCAGTAGTACGATCACTCATTGCCGCTAACTTTACCGTTTCCGATTCAAGTATTCACGCCCCAGGCAACGTTACATCAATGTATTCCAAATCGTCTGAGCAGCGCTCAAATTCAAGCTGCCAACCTGGAGGCACCACCATCGCGTCGCAGGCAGATAAGGTATGCTGAGCACCTGATTTGTCAGACACGCTCAGTTGCCCTTTTACCACAAACCGAAAATGAATATCCGCACAGTGCGTCACGGTAGCGGGTTTAAAACTGGCTTTGGCCTTTACAACATCGACGCAAGCTAGCCGGTTTGTTGCTGAGGCAACTTTGGTTTTACATACAGACAAACCATTCACGGTTGAATCTTGCCACACAGCTTGTTTTCGTTGGTGATGACAAAACACTTGGCCAGAAAAAAGCCGATCGGGTGCGAACGTCTCGTTGGGAAGCGACATATCATGGTCGATGGTTGTCATATGCTGCGCAGGCACGCCAATTTCGAGCACCTCCAGATTATCCGATGACTCGAGTACGCGGTGCCTGATCGCTGGTGGCTGAGTCACGCAGTCGCCTGCGTTTAAAATAAACGCTGGGCCTTGATCTTCGTACACCAATTTGACCCAGCCGGCGAGACAATAAATTAGCTGAAACCCTATCGTATGATAATGGACCATATCGGGCACCGGCCCACCTTCGGGAATCCGGATATGTGATGCGATTATACTGCCGCCAAGACGACCATCAATTAGGTCGCGGTATAACATGCCTGCCCTTCCAATAACCCATGGCTCACCTTCTTCCAGGTTACGAATCTGAAACGCATGTTCGGTGGACGGAATTTGGACTGTATCCGACACAAGCGCAAAATCGATGCGGGTACCATTGGGCGCAATTAGCGAGTTAGCAGCCACATTAGCGCCTTGACTCACAAGCAGGCGGATGTGTCCAGGGGCGCTTTGACTGTGCCGATCCAGCATTAGCCGCATGCCGTGACCTGAGAGCACGGCAATAGCAGGGTCGTCCGAAGGCGTTATCGTTTCCAGCCGAAATCCCAGCGTATCGATAAAGAACTGCATATCCGCCGTTAAATCGTCGGTCGGTAATATGAATTCACCCCTGTGCTGCACACTCAAATGCTCATTCTCCTGTTGGCGTCATTCATATGGGCAAAGCATAAGCCATATGAAACACCTGTGGGTTTTGTACGCGCTATAGCGCTTTGGTTTGTAGAGACAGTGTTCTGCAAGATTATGGCAGCGAAGCGTGAGTGAGTCGATCAAATAAAATAGAACACAGCATCGACCCGTTCACCACAACATGATAGCGTAGAGCCCAAAGTCAGTGGATACAGTATAAGCGGCCTACGTGTTCTCCCGATTCTTACCATCAAAACGCCGTTCGTTTGTCTCTTTGAGCGAGCAGGAAATCCTTAGCCTGGCCATTTCGTCGGAAGAAGACGATGCGCGTATTTATCGTGCTTACGCCGAGGGTCTGAGAGCGGATTTTCCCGCCAGTGCAGACCTTTTTGAATCAATGGCCGATGAAGAAAATGAGCATCGCGCGCGCCTGATTGCACTGCATAAAAAACGCTTTGGAAACACCATCCCCTTACTGCGTCGCGAGCACGTGAAAGGATATTACGAGCGAAAGCCTGATTGGTTAACTCGTCCACTGTCCATTGACAAGACTCGCGCCATGGCGTCTGAAATGGAACAACAGGCCGAACGATTTTATCTAGCCGCCGCCAAACAGGCTCAAGATGCCGATACCCGTAAACTGCTCGGTGATCTTGCCTTGGCTGAAGCTTCTCACACATCACTTGCTGCACGCCTTAGCGAATCCCTAACACCTGCCAGCGTGCAAGACGAGGAAGCCCAAACAGAACATAAGCAGTTCTTGCTCACTTATGTGCAGCCTGGGCTTGCCGGGCTTATGGATGGATCCATATCGACTCTGGCGCCTATTTTCGCAGCCGCTTTTGCAACCGGGCGAACCTGGGAAACGTTTCTCGTGGGTTTATCCGCATCGGTGGGTGCTGGAATATCTATGGGGTTTACTGAAGCTGCGCACGATGATGGTGTATTAACCGGTAGAGGTTCACCTGTAAAGCGCGGATTGGCAAGCGGGATCATGACAACGCTTGGCGGCCTGGGCCATGCTTTACCCTATTTAATACCCAACTTCGTTGTCGCGACCTCCGTTGCTATTGCAGTGGTGGTGATCGAATTATGGCTTATTACCTGGATTCAAAACCGGTACCTGGATACACCATGGCCACGTGCCATGTTTCAGGTTGTGCTAGGCGGCTCACTGGTTTTTGCTGCCGGTATTTTGATCGGTCACGCTTAGCAACAGATCGCCATTCTTCTACATAAAGTGAATACAGAACCGGTCGTTGTTAAAAACCTTAAACAGTAACAATCCAAGCAGCTGATATGTCAGATTTACAAGAATTACGGGCTCGAATCCGCCAGCGCTATTTACAAACAGAACCTGAGATAGTAACTGAGCTACTCACGGACAATACGCTGAATGAACGTGAACGATCGATGCTTGAAACCAATGCTGCCGATGTCGTCACGCAGCTAAGAGAAAACGAGCAACCCACATTAATGGAAAGCTTTTTGTCCGAGTACGGACTGTCCACACCTGAAGGTGTCGGTTTGATGTGCTTAGCAGAAGCATTGCTACGCGTGCCAGACCCAGACACGATAGATGAACTGATCGCGGACAAAATTGAACCTTCTAACTGGGGTGTCCACCTAGGCCAATCGAGTTCATCACTGGTGAACGCCTCCACATGGGCGTTGATGCTCACAGGGCGAATACTGGACGATGACGATGGAAAAATAGACACAAACCCGGTTAGTGCCCTGCGTCAATTAATTAAACGCATGGGCGAGCCTGTGGTTCGCACCGCCGTAAGTCAGGCAATGAAAATGCTGGGTAAACAATTTGTACTCGGTGAAAACATGCAAGAAGCGCTGAGCGAGGCCCTCACATGGGAACAAAAAGGCTATACCTACTCCTACGATATGCTGGGTGAAGCTGCGCGCACCGAAGATGACGCACAACGTTATTTCGAAGCTTATAGCGATGCAATCGACGCGATGAATAATGCCACTGGCAGCTTGATAACCGATCGGCCTGGCATATCAATCAAACTTTCTGCGCTACACCCGCGTTACGAATACACTCAAAAAGCGGTGGTGATGGCCGAGCTTGTACCGCGCATTGCCAAATTGGTTCAGCAAGCAGCAGATGCTAATATAGGGCTTAACATCGATGCCGAGGAAGCCGATCGGCTTGATTTATCACTCGACATTATCGATGCGCTTACCGAATTACCTGCATTGGATGACTGGCAAGGCTTTGGTGTGGTCATTCAAGCTTACAGCCGTCGTGCGCTGCCGGTTATTGACTGGTTGGTAGCACTGTGTAATCAACGCAAGCGTCACATAATGGTGCGCTTAGTCAAAGGTGCTTATTGGGATGGTGAAATAAAACAAGCACAAGAACTTGGCCTGGCAAACTTCCCGGTATTTACACGTAAGAGCATTACTGATTTGAGCTATCTGGTGTGCGCGCAGCGCCTGCTCAGCCACCGAGACTGCATCTACCCTCAATTCGCCACACATAATGCGCACACGGTTTGCGCCATTGAATACCTTGCCGGCAAAGACAAGCACAGTTATGAGTTTCAGCGTTTGCATGGTATGGGCGAATCTTTACATCAACATATATTGCAAAAACACCAAACAAGATGTCGTATCTATGCGCCAGTGGGTGCGCATGTTGATCTGCTTGCTTATCTAGTACGTCGCTTGCTGGAGAACGGTGCTAACAGTTCGTTTGTTAATCAGATTGTGGACACCGAAATTAGCCCGAGTACGGTTGCCGCCTGCCCAATTACGCAGGTTATAGGAATGCAAACTATTGAGCACCCTGCCATTACGAAACCGTTGGCACTATTTAAACCTGAACGACAAAATTCAAAGGGGTACCGGATTAATGATCCGGCCTCTATTCAGGTTTTACTCGATACTCGAGAGTCGTTTCTCCAAAAGCACTGGAGTGCCAACTGCTTAATACCCGGTGATTTGAACAAAGAGCATCATGACAAACGTTTTAATCCAGCCCGACCTGAAACATGCATCGGTGAGGTCTATGAAGCCAGCGATACACAAATAGAGCTGGCGTTAAGCAACGCTGCAATCAACGGCTCATCCTGGAGTCAAAGCTCTTACAAGTCACGTATCAATGCACTAAACACCGCTGCCGATTTATATGAGGAACACATTGCAGAATTTTGCGCTTTAGCCTGCCTTGAAGCTGGAAAGCATATAGGCGATGGAATAGCGGAAGTTCGAGAGGCAGTCGATTTTCTACGTTACTACGCAACACAGCTTAATCAACAACATTCAGGTAAAAAGGCGCGCGGTATCATCGTCTGTATTAGCCCATGGAATTTTCCACTAGCGATATTTACCGGGCAGATAGCCGCCGCTTTGGCTGCTGGAAACAGCGTCATAGCGAAACCCGCCCAGCAAACACCTTTGATCGCTGCGAAAGCGGTAGCGATTCTGCATCAGGCTGGAATCCCGGATACGGCACTGCAGTTCTTGCCGGGCGACGGTGCACGTGTCGGTAACACGCTCATTAGCGACCCACGCATCTCTGGGGTGTGCTTCACAGGCTCAACGGCTGTAGCCAGACATATACAAATGCAATTGTGTGGCAAAGAAGCAGAAAGGCGTGCACTGCACAGCCCAGCAAACCCTCTATTCATTGCAGAGACTGGTGGTCTCAATGCGATGATCGCTGACAGCACAGCACTACCTGAGCAAGTGGTACGCGATGTACTGATTTCCGCATTCCAAAGTGCAGGCCAACGTTGTTCTGCATTACGAATGCTGTATGTTCAGGAGGATACAGAAGAGCGCTTGCTTGAAATGCTGTGCGGCGCACTGGACGCCCTAAATTTTGGCGACCCCTGGTCATTATCAACCGACATAGGGCCTGTTATCGATGTTGAGGCACAAGCAAAAATTGAAAACTACATCGAACGGCGACAGCAGAATGGTCAAGTCATTAAACGTGTAAGTGGACCTGACACAGGTTCTTATTGCAGTGCTGCGATTATTCGCGTCAACGGTATTGAGGAACTTGAAGAGGAAATCTTTGGACCCGTGTTACATGTAGCCACGTTTAAGGCCAATGACATCGAAAAAACCATAAATGCCATTAATAACACAGGCTACGGCTTAACGTTTGGACTTCATACTCGAATCGATGATCGCGTGCAAAGTATCGTAGAGAAAATACAGGCAGGGAATGTGTACGTGAACCGGAACCAAATTGGTGCTGTGGTAGGGTCACAGCCCTTTGGCGGAGAAGGGTTATCCGGTACCGGGCCAAAGGCAGGCGGGCCGCTTTATTTACCACGTTTCTTTAAACCAGAATATGATCTGGAAGCTTCGCCGGACTCCAGCAAAGTTGAACAAATTGCAATTGCCTCGGTAAGCAGGCTTAGCCTTACACAGCTTCAATCCGCCTTAGAGTCACTACCACGGATGCAGCAAGAGCTTGTTCAGGGCGCGACTGCAGTGGGCCCTGCACTTCAAAACCTCATGACAGCCTGCAAAAATCAATCGACAACACCGATTTCAGAGCAATTTATGCCCGGACCTACAGGTGAAAGCAACCAGTGGACATTACATCCACGCGGCCGTGTGCTGATATTGGCTTGGGATGATAACCGTGGCTTACAAATGACCTGTGACGCACTATTAGCAGGTTGCTCTGTAGTGCTTGTTAGTCCAGCGCCC
>CAYSZH010000225.1:0-5994 GCA_964435305.1 uncultured Granulosicoccaceae bacterium | reverse complement strand
TTTCCACGCTCAATCATAGAAATGTAAGAAACAGACGGTGCCGCCTCCGGATCAATTTTGATACACCGTGCGGATAAATCTTCCATCGTTAACTTATTGCTTTTACGCAAATTTCTGATTTTAACGCCCAGAAAATGCGCATTGCGTAGCAATCTTTTTGGAGCTGTCATCTGTGTAGTACACACTGTGTAATTTCTATTGTGCAATTATAACACGATATTTTTATAATGCTCGCACACATCAAAGCGGCAACAGCTGGAGTAAAACAGATGACTAATCGAGAGCTACCTTTTATAAAACGCAACGGATTTTCAGTGCATCCGGAATTTCACAAATTCATGGAAAGTGATGTTGTACCAGCTACCAGCATGGAATCAGACGAGTTCTGGCAGGCATTTACCGACACCTTAAACTCAGGCGCGGACCTGCCTCCATTCTACTGCGGGCATCAGGTATGCGAATCGCAGCTGGAAGTGTCGTTAGGCGATGCCAGCCTGACCTTAAACGCCATCAACAGCCGCTGGGGGAGTCTTTACGATACCCTGTACCAAAACAATATCATTCCTCACTGTGCCGGCTTGAAACCCGGCAACGGTGATAACCACGCGCGCCGTGATCGCGTCATTAGCTGTGCCAAGGACTTTCTCGACCGCACCTTCCCGTTGCGCGAGGGCTCGCACCGTGATGCCGTGAGCTACATGATCTACTACCAGAATCTACTGGTGATACTGGCCGATGGCACCACTACCGGTCTGGACAAGCCAATTCAGTTTGTCGGTAAGAATGGCCCAACCAATGAGCCAGAAAGTATCCTGCTGAAACACCGTGGTATTCACGCTGAAGTCATTTTCGATCGCAATGGTAAAGCCGGTGAACATGACCTGGCCAACATTGATGACATCCAGCTGGAAGCTGCAGACCACACATTACTCAATTTCAGCGCCGCATCAGTCAGTGAAAAATGCAACACCTATCAAAAGTGGATCAAGCTGGTAGCAGCTGGATGCAATGAAAGAACTTTCACCGGCAGCGACGGCAATGTGTTGGCACTCGACCAGAGTAATTGGGCGATTAAGCTATCCGAGCAACACCCCAACTGTCAGTTAGTGATTGACCCGCAGGGTAACAGTGTCAGCAACGCGTGCCTTGATGCACTGACCGCAGCACTGATCTACTCCATCGGACAACACCGTGCGCATCCGTTAAATATGTACGTCACCGATAACAGTGTTGGCATCAACGACAGGCTTTTTACCCACCTGGGACAATTTCTAGCGAATGCACGCAAAGATGCGTCAGACAACAGCACACATATTAAGGTATCGCCAACATCCGCCGATAGCCTGCCGCAAAGCAAAATTAAGTCAACAAAAGAGTGTGTCCCAAGTCTCGATAATGTCGTTATCAATGCCATGGCGAGTCACGGGTATGACGTAGCGCAAGCTCTTGGTAACTAACAATTGCCAGAGTCCGCGACCCAATTTTCCACAATCTTGATTTTTAATTAGACAGAGGCTTACTAGTGAATTCTTATTCCGACGAGATCAAAAACAGCGCACAGGTAATTGCTGCCAACGGTGACTCATGGAGCGCCATTGATGCAGAGTATGTTGCGAGAATGCGATTACAAAACCGCTTTAAAACCGGCCTGGACATCGCAAAATATAACGCAAAGATCATGCGTGAAGACATGGAGGCTTACGACAAAGACTCCTCGCAATACACCCAGTCACTTGGTGTATGGCATGGCTTTATTGCACAACAAAAAATGATCTCAATTAAAAAGCATTTTCAGGAAACCCGTGGGCGTTACCTGTACCTGTCTGGCTGGATGATCGCGGCACTTCGTTCAGAGTTCGGGCCATTACCTGATCAGTCAATGCACGAGAAGACTTCGGTTCCTGCCCTTATTGAAGAACTATATACATTCTTAAAGCAGGCTGACTCTCGTGAGCTTCGTCATCTATATACTGACCTCGATGATGCGAAAGCCGCCGGCAACGAAGTTAAAGCCAAATCGATTACCGATAAAATCGACAACTTTCAAACTCACGTTGTACCAATTATTGCTGATATCGATGCCGGCTTTGGTAACGAAGAAGCAACTTATCTGCTGGCCAAAAAGCTGATTGAAGCAGGTGCATGTTGTCTTCAGATTGAAAACCAGGTTTCAGACGTTAAGCAATGTGGTCACCAGGATGGCAAGGTTACTGTTCCACACGAGGACTTTTTAGCCAAAATAAACGCATTGCGTTATGCCTTCCTTGAGCTCGGTGTAGATGACGGTGTTATCGTGGCACGTACTGATTCTCTTGGTGCTGGTCTTACCCAGAAAATCCCGGTATCTCACGCACCTGGTGATCTTGCAGACCAATACACATCATTTATAGATGGTGAAGAAGTTACCGACCCCTCTACCCTGGGCTCTGGTGACATAGTGATTCAGCGCGAAGGTAAACTGATTAAAACTAACCGCTTGCCAAATGGATTGATCCAATTCAAGCCTGACACTGGTGAAGATCGTGTTGTGCTCGATTGCATCACAGCGCTTCAGAATGGTGCCGATCTTCTGTGGATTGAAACAGAAAAACCGCACGTTGGACAAATCGCAGGCATGGTTAATCGTATTCGCGACGTAATTCCAAACGCCAAGCTTGTATACAATAACAGTCCGTCGTTTAACTGGACTCTCAACTTCCGTCAGCAGGTATTTGATGCATGGAGTGAAGACGGCAAAGACGTATCTGCATACAATCGCGATGATCTGATGAGCATAGATTATGATGACAGCGATCTGAGCCGGGAAGCCGATGAAAAAATTCGCACCTTCCAGGCTGATGCTGCGGCAGGTGCAGGCATATTCCATCACTTGATCACATTGCCAACTTACCACACAGCGGCATTGTCTACCGACACGCTTTCAAAAGGCTACTTTGGTGACGAAGGCATGCTGGCCTATGTATTCAACGTTCAACGTCAGGAAATTCGAAATGGTCTGGCCTGTGCCAAGCACCAGGATATGGCAGGCTCGAATATCGGTGACGATCACAAAGAGTACTTCTCTGGTAATCAGGCACTGAAAGCCTCAGGAAAAGACAACACAATGAACCAGTTTGGCTAATTAGTTGTCACCTGCAATCTGCTTGCAGGTAAGTTTTGACAAAGGCGCAGCTTTTGCTGCGCCTTTTTTATGTCAGTTCAGCGCAGCAATGCGCTGCATACAAACCCGTAATCGAAAGCCGAGTAAAATAGCCGCAACCGTTAACCCCAAAATTAAACCACCCCACAGACCCTTGGCACCCCAACCAAGATGATGCGCGGAGTAATAACCTGCAACAAAAGCGATTGCCCAGTACGAGAATGCATTAATTAACATCGGTACTCGTGTGTCGCCCATACCCCGCAACATACCAAGCAAAGCTACTTGCGCACCATCTGACAGTTGAAACAATGCTGCCAGTGCAATGAGTTGTACGGCAAACAATCTCAATTCAGTGTTAGAGGTGTACAGTCCGGTTAATTGATATCTGAACAGCACCAGCATCAAAACGGTTGTTGCCGCCAGTAAAAATGTTATCAACAACCCACTTGCCACCCTGAGTTTAAGCGACTCATAACCGCCTCTGCCGTAGACTCGCCCGACTCTGGCTGTTAGCGCAAACGATAATCCAAGTGGCAACATATAGCATGCGCCCGATATGCCAATGGCAATATTATGCGCACCAGCTTCCAGCGTACCGAGCATACCCATCTGCAGTGCCGTGGCGACAAAAAGACCGGCTTCAAATAATAACGCCAGATAGATTGGTACGGATAACGTCAACATCGGTTTGATGTCGCACCATCGAGGCCATTCAAATTTAGTTAAAAACTGGTAGCGTGCAAACCGATCGCCACGTAAATAGAACACCAGAGCTATCGCCATAGACAACGATACTATTGAAGTTGCAATACCAATTCCCAACAAACCCAGCTTCGGGAATCCAAACCAGCCAAGACCTAAAGCCAAGTCAGCAATAATATTGATCACAAGCCCAAGCATCTGAACCACTAGTACACCGCGGGTGTAACCCGTTGCCTCACAGGCATTTCGGCAGGCCATAACTACCGCAAACGCCGGCAAACTAAAACTTGCTGGTAGCAGATAGCTTTTAACCAGTGGCACCAACTCAGTTTTAATCGACCACAATCCAACTGTCGCCAACATAAGCCACGCAAACAGCATAGCAAGCACACCAGTAATAATCCCCAGCCACAGGCCCTGCGTAAAAACAGAGCCAACATACACACGGCGACGTTGGCCGATCAGTTGCGATAAAGTCGGTGAAATTCCTGCCATTAATCCAATGCAGGACAATGATGCAAAAAACCACAAGCCGGCACCGATACCACCCGCGGCCAGCTCAAGCGTACCGAGCCTACCCGCTACTAACGCATCGACGAGACCGTTGCCAGTCAGCATTAGCTGAGCAAGCATTAACGGTATAGCCAATTTTAAAGTACGACGTGCATCCAGCAATAGACGTTGGCGGGTACGCGTACTGATCACAAAGCGTCAGCTATCAAGATATTTCACCACACAGCATTACGCTGGTTGGGTCTCTTTAAGTGATGCACGCTGACTGAACTTTTCATACCACGCTGCCAGAACCGGTGCCTGCTCACGCCACTTTTCATCAGCATTTCTAAAATCGAAGTAGCCAAGAGCAATAGCAACGCTCAAAGTGCCTATATTGACGTCATCAGCAAAACCCGCACACTCTTTTTCAAGGACGCCAATTGCGCGTCGGCACTTATTAAGCTGACCGTCCACCCATTGGTCCCACTGTTTGCCCTCTGGACGCACAAAGCCTTCATATCGAATCAATACTGCAGCATCACAAAAGCCATCTGCAATGGCCTGCAGCCGCAGCGCTGCCCACCGTTGAGAACCAGCAGCAGGTATCAACCCACCGTTAAACTCGCTATCGAGATATTCACAAATGACCCTCGAGTCAAACAAAGTCACACCATCATCCAGAACCAGCGACGGAATTTTCGCCAGCGGGTTTTCTGCGGCCAGAGAATCCGGTGTTGATACGGGTGTCAATGCAATCTCTGCGATCTGCAGCTGATCGGTAATATCGCACTCGGAGGCGACAACGCGCACCTTGCGGACAAATGGTGATGCAGGATTGTGGTAGAGTTTCATAGAATCTTCCTGTTTTTATTCTTAACAGCCCACTGATTCTAACATCACAACAATGAGTAAGCGCGACCGTTTTCAAGATGCGCAAGCCGTGCAACATACAAAGACCAATGCCGATCGATACACCCTACAACCAATTCTCCACTGTCGTTAAATCTGACTGGATTGACTACAACGGGCACCTTAATGTTGCGTTTTATCACTATATTTTCGACCTTTCAGCAAGAGCTTTTTTTGAATGGATGGGCCTGACACAAGACCAGAGAAAGCAACACAACTTTTCAACTTTTGCTCTTGAGTGCCATTTAAGCTATCTGTCTGAGGTCAAGGTAGATAAAACGGTCAGAGTTGAATCGCGCCTGCTCGATGTCAATGAAAAGCGATTTCATTTTTACCAGGAAATGTTCAAAACAGAGTCAAACACACTTGCGGCAAGCCATGAATCTGTCGGCACTTTCGTCAACATGCAAACCAGAAAATCCACTGCCATGCCAAGTAAATTGCAGCAAAGGCTCACAGAGATAAAGTCCGCTCACGAGCAACTGGCTCGTCCCTGGCAAATAGGCCACACCATGGCAATTAACTCCAAAACCCATGGCAATTAGTGTAGTGAAACGTTCGAACGGCGCGAATGAGAGTTTGTCATTTTTGTCACAACAAGACCTAGCTCGCAGGCAATGGTTTTGCCTTTTCAAGAGCTGCAACACCGCTATGGCCTAAAGCACGGGCTCCCATAGGGGCGATGATTAAAATGCATGACGCTCTCGTTAAGGTACTGAGACTTAGGTTCATTGCGATATTTCTCG
>CAYSZH010000224.1:0-5995 GCA_964435305.1 uncultured Granulosicoccaceae bacterium | reverse complement strand
TTTGTGTCAGACTGGGGGACAGGTACACCATTAGCTCGCAACGTTATGCGCTGTATTGGGCAGATGCAGCCCGATATTGTTATCCACCTTGGGGATGTCTATTACTCAGGCACTAAAAAAGAGATGCAAGATCATTTTCTGTCTGTGGTGCAAGAGCACCTGCCTGAAAAAACACGGGTGTTTAACCTGGCAGGCAATCATGATCTATATGCCGGAGGTACAGGTTACTACTGGTTACTTGATCAAATTGGCCAGCCGGCCAGTTACTTTTGCTTACGCAATGAACACTGGCAAATACTGGGAATTGGCGCGCCCCCGGAAATAGGTAAACCGAGTAGTGCGTTGTCTGCCATTCCTTCCGTAGAAAAAAAGGAGGTTACCTGGCACCAGCACAAAATACAGACTGCTGCTGGTCGTAAAACGGTCATGTTATCGCACTATCAGTTATTTACTGCGTCTGGAAACATTGGCCGAACCGCTGACAATCGTCCACTCGCTCTCAATCCGGTACTGTACGAAGCATTTTCTTCGCAGCTTAAAGATATTGATTTGTGGCTATGGGGGCACGAGCACAACATGATAGCGTTCGAACCCTATGCCGGTTTGCAAAGGGGCAGGTGCATTGGCTCCGGCGCTATTCCAGTGGCGTTGCTGTGGCAGCCTTATAAGCAACTTGCCAATTTAGCCTTGCCGGAACACCTCGATCAAGCACCACAAATGAATCTCGCTTGTCAACTTGACCATGATGGAGATCACTACCACCATGCATTCGGCATGCTGTCTATAGACGGCAAAGCTGGGCAAATGAACTATTTTCAAGTGCCTGGAGTCGAAGGGGAGGCCGAATTAATCTACACGGAATCACTCAATGAGCAATACGTATGAGATCGTTATTATTGGTGCCGGTGGCGGTGGTATTACCGCGGCTTTTGAAGCGCAACGGCGTGGTGCTAAGGTCGCTTTATTAGAAAAGCACAAAATAGGCGGTGAGTGTACCCACTCGGGTTGTATTCCCTCAAAAGCACTAATTGACGCTGCCAAAACGTACCACACTATTCAGTCGTCAGTTTCACATGGCTTACACTCGGTAGATGTTGCTGCAGGGTTTGAGTTCTCACGAGCAATGCAGCATGTCAGATCTATTATTGATGGTGTCTATGCGCATGAGCAACCATCGCGATTCAATAAGCTGGGTATAGACACTTATATTGATGAATCAGGTGCCAGTTTTATAGATAGCCATACCGTTCAAATTGGTGGTCAACAGATAACGGGCGACAACTTCATTATTGCCACGGGTTCCGGGCCACGATTGTTGCCAACCGATCCGGACAATCCTGTGGAGATGCTTAACAACGAAAACTTCTGGGCGCTCACCGAGCTGCCAGAAAGTATTGCGTTTCTTGGTGGTGGAGTAATTTCAGCAGAGCTCGGTCAGTGTCTTGCGCGCTTTGGATCTAAAGTGACGATGATCGATCGTAATACCCGCATACTTGGCGCGGTCGATCCGGAAGCCGGGGATTATCTGGCCGGCACGTTTGAAGATATGGGCATCGATTTGATTACAGGTGCCAATGCCAAAGTTTGTTCTAAAAATGCCGACGGTAAAATTTGTATCGACATCGAGCAAACAAGCGATGAGGAAAAAGTGCAAAGTCAAATTCTGGTTGATCAGTTATTTGTCGCTATAGGCCGTGTGCCAAATTTGGCAGGGCTTGAGCTTGAAAACGCAGGTATTGAGTACACCCGACACGGTGTAACGGTTAATGATGCAATGCAGTCAAACGTTCCACATATTTATGCGGTAGGTGATGTTGCGGCACGCGCTAAATTTAGCCATGTGGCCAACTACCAGGCTGAGCTTGTGGTGCGCAATCTTTTAAACGGCGAAAATCGAAGGAATGATCTGGCTGCCTTGCCATGGGCAATCTTCACTGACCCCGAAGTCGGTCACGTCGGTATGACAGAGGCACAAGCTCGAGAAAAATATGATGGCGTACAGGTATTTAGAGTAGATGCTGCGACAGATCGATTCATTACCGATAGCAAGGTCGGGGGTTTTCTAAAAATAGTGATGGATGCTGACAATCGCATTTTAGGCGGCACAGGTGTTGGTGCGCATGCAGGGGAGTGGATACAGTGCCTTAATCTTGCTATCACCCAGAATCTTGCGGCTGAGGATATTGCGAATACAATATTTGCTTATCCAACTTATGCAGAAATTGTCAAAAAATCCTGTTCCAGGTTTTTGCGAACAAAATTGTAGTGCTGACAATAGTTGTTGATTTTTTCGAAAAAATTAACCATTACTATTTTGGACAACTTTAATTGCAAGATTGAATTGACATGAGTCTGGTGGGCTTTATAATTTTGTTCGCCAATTAAACCGAGACCGTGTCAAAACATGAATGACGAACAAATGAAGACTGTTGTCAATGCAGTCCTCGATAAAGGACTAACGATAGAAGAGTTGGTTGAAGTAAGCGTTGAAAATGGCGCTGAAGTTGATGATGCAAATACATTGATAGAAACGATGCTGACAATGATGAGTGACGCACGAGTATAAAAGTCGAAGCCAAAAATATCGATATTAAGTTGTAAGTCGAAAAGGCCACTTTGCGTGGCCTTTTTTTATTTTTTTGAAATACTAATCATCTGCAAATTTGGACAACATGTCCTCTTTTGGTCCGCAAACTAAGCCGCTGTTTCGAGCAAGACCGATGCAACCGTCGTGAATATTCATCACGTTGCCGCACAAATCAGTTCTTAGTTGATTACTGTTTACGTCAACCTCGCAAACAGAGTCGCCATTATTTTTAGCAGCCACCGCAGCGGCTATGGACAGGGCTGCCATTTGTCCGACAGCAGTGCCCATAAAGTGCGGCCAAAGCATTGTGTTGTCAGAGAGTCTGGCTGATAAATCCAGTGCACCGGTTACACCTCCCCATTTTGCAACATCTGGCTGCAGGCTTTTTAAGCCGGCATCCCTCATAGACAAAAACTGATCAATTCCGTAAATATTTTCACCACCGGCCAACCGAATATGTGTCGATCGTGCTAACTCCTCCCAGTCACTAAGCGGTGCATTGGCAGGCACCGGCTCTTGATGCTGAAGGTTTGGCTGACTGTATTGCAGGGCTGCTGTAGTGACTGATCAATCCACACTTCATAACGACCAACGCATTAAAGACCTTGAAGTCATGGCGGCAAAAATACGCCGCAATGTACTTGATATATGCATGCAAAGAGGCGGCTATGCAGGCCAGGGAGTGGCGCTTGCAGATATCGCGGCGTGTCTCTATTTTGATGAAATGCACCCTGATGACAGTGGCTGGTTTCACGACCGCTTTGTTTTGTCTAACGGCCATGACGCCATCATGACCTATGGTTCCCTTGCTGAGCATGGTTCTTATTCAATGCAGGACCTTCGCACCTACAATGAAGACGGAACAAAGATTGACCAAAGCCCTATTGAAGGACAGCTGGGGTTTGAAATCACTGCAGGTTCGTTGGGGCAGGGGCCTTCGCAAGCTGCGGGAATAGCGTATGCTGAACGTCTGCAGGGATCAGACAAGCGTATCTACTGTCTTTTTTTAGATGGCGAACTGCAGGAAGGCAATGTTTGGGAGGCCGCCATGTTTGCCGCCCACCAGAAGCTTTCTAATCTGGTGTATATCATAGACAATAATGATCTGCAGGCCACCGGTTCTACAGCAGATGTGCTTGGTGTTGAGCCAGTGCCAGAAAAATTTGAAGCGTTTGGCTGTGCAGCCCGACGAGTAAACGGCAACAGCATTGTGGAGATAATTAATGCCTTTGAAGAGGCTAAAACAATTACCGACAAACCTTGTGTAATGGTGTGCGATACACGATTATTTGAGGGTATCGATTGTTTAAAGGCCGCCTTGCTTGTTGCACACTATGTGGCAAAGGGCAGCGCTGACTGGGAAGCAGGTCTTGCAGAGATAAACGAGAAATTGCAGCAACTGAGTTAAAGACACTGCCATTGAATTATCAGTAAGGCAACGCGTACTAACACCGAGAACTTATCTATGTACTATGAAAAACTTAATTTACTGATTAACGGTGAATTCTGTCAGGGCAGTGAGGGTAAATCTGAGGCGGTAATTAACCCTGCCACAGAAGAAGAAATTGCCAGAGTTCCACACGCATCGCGCGATGACATAGAGCGCGCGCTCAGTTCAAGCGCCGACGGCTTTAAAGTCTGGAAAGCAACACCGGCCATTCAGCGTCAGCAAATAATGAATAAAGCGGCTGATCTAATGCAGGAACGCATAGAAACGATGGCGCAATGTCTGACCCTTGAAATGGGTAAGCCATTGGCAGAATCACGCATAGAACTCCAGTTCGCAATAGATGTAACGCGCTGGTACGGCGAGGAGGGCAAGCGTGCTTACGGAAGATTAATTCCACCGCGCGTGCCGGGTGTCAGGCAGATGGTTGTCAAAGAACCTATTGGTCCTTGCTGCGCTTTTGTAGCGTGGAATTTTCCAGCCAACAATTCCATAAGAAAAATTGCCGGAGCACTGGGTGCGGGTTGTTCCATGTTAATAAAGCCCAGTGAGGAAACACCTGGCACTGCCATGGGAATAGCACAGTGTTTTCAGGATGCCGGTCTGCCACCTGGTGTACTTAACATAGTGTTCGGTGTGCCGGACGAAGTCTCAAGGCAGGTGCTCGGTTCGTGGGTACCCAGAAAGCTATCCTTCACCGGTTCGATCCCGGTAGGGAAACACCTGCAGCAATTAGCGGCCGATACATTAAAGCGATGCACAATGGAGCTTGGCGGACACGCACCAGTGATTGTGTTTGATGACGCCTCGTTAGATAAAGCGCTCGATGCGATGGCCGGTTTCAAGTACCGCAATGCAGGGCAAGTGTGTATATCACCAACTCGTTTCTATGTTCAGGAGGGTGTGTACAAAGATTTTGTCAAAGGTTTCACCGAAAGATCAAATAACATCAAGCTCGGTAATGGCCTTGAAGACGGTGTTGATATGGGGCCACTGATCGCAGAACGTCGCCTTGAAGTCATGGAAGGCTTTGTCAGCGATGCGGTTAGCCACGGTGCGAAGTTAGAAACTGGTGGGCAACGTCCGACAAACCGGGGTTACTTTTACAGCCCGACAGTTTTGAGTGACGTGTCAGATGATGCAAAGATTATGTCTGAAGAACCGTTTGGTCCGCTCTCACCTATCACCCCTTTTGGCACTATGAATGAGGTTATTGATCGTGCTAACTCTCTGCCATTTGGATTGTCATCATATGTGTTTACCAATGACGGAGCTAAAGCCGCGGCGCTGGGCGATGCATTGGAAGCGGGTATGGTTGGTGTAAACCACGCAATGATCTCGACACCAGAATCACCTTTTGGTGGTGTTAACGAGTCTGGTTATGGGTCCGAGGGTGGCATTGAAGGGCTGGATGTTTTTCTGCGCACTAAGTTCATTACAGAAACCGGAGTGTAGATTCATAAGACAGTTTAAGGAGATGTGCACTTGACCGAACCCGACTACGACGTTGCTATTGTCGGTGTCGGTTTTGCTGGTCTGTATCTGCCGCACACTTGGATTGACGGCGCGAGTGTGGGAGGCCGGTGGAGGCGTAGGTGGCACAAGGTATTGGAATCGCTATCCCGGTGCGCGTTGTGATGTTGAAAGCATGCAGTACTCCTATCAGTTTGATGAAGCTTTACAGCAGGAGTGGAATTGGTCAGAACGATATGCGCCACAGCCAGAGATTCTTCGCTATGCAGAGCATGTAGCTGATCGGTTTAAACTACTCGATGGTATAGACTTTGATCGTCGCGTTGCGAGTGCCACTTATGATAAAGCGACGTGGACGCTTAAAAGCGAATCCAATGCCCCGGAAGTCCGTCGGTGCTAACCAATATGATACCAAGCGTCGAGCAACATGTTGGTAAGCGCTCTATCAAACACAGCATTGAAAACCAAAGCTAAATCGCAGAAGGTGT
>CAYSZH010000223.1:0-5997 GCA_964435305.1 uncultured Granulosicoccaceae bacterium | reverse complement strand
GCTCCTTAATGGCTGAAGTCAGGTTATCGATGTCTTTTTGTAGCTCACCCTGCCC
Source organism: uncultured Granulosicoccaceae bacterium (assembly GCA_964435305.1). Lineage (GTDB taxonomy): Bacteria > Pseudomonadota > Gammaproteobacteria > Granulosicoccales > Granulosicoccaceae > Granulosicoccus. The sequence continues at coordinate 5,942 of CAYSZH010000223.1, read as the reverse complement.
TTTGGATTTAACTTCTCCTGTGCACATGGGACGTGCGTACTGCGGGGTGCCGCCGTCATCAGCTAATCGCTTTAAAAAGCCTGGGAACATTTTTAAATCGGCCGGTGCGTTGCGTGGGCTATCGCCTGAAAAACCGGTGTATCTGTCTTTAACATACGTGGCGTATGATATTTTTGAAGTCTCGCCATCACTGACGATATCGATGCCTGCATCAACCTGTTTTTTAACCGTGGCAGACACGCCCGCCGTCATGCAGGCATCAAATTCAGCCTGATCGTATGGCTTTTCGTTCTCGCGCGCGAATATAAAATCAACCACATCTTGCGTGCGTGGCAGTGAGCCAACATGCGTGCTTTGTATTTTTGACAATTCGATCTCCAAGTGTCGGTTGTCTTCATTAAAGATTTATTCAGTGCAGGCTTTAAACTGGCGCTTGCCATGTTGGGCCTGCTGGATCATCTGTCGCCGTTATGCGATAGACACTTGCCTCGCCCGTCATCGACGGTGAGAGTGCGTACCGCATCCCCGGTTGTACCAGACAGGTATCTCCTGGGTTTAACAAAGCCGTGCCATCGTCGAACACCACTTGCCAGTGACCGCGCATCGGCATCAGTACCGTGTGCTTATCTGATGTTTGCATCTGGTCCGATTCTGACGTTCTTGATAAGAGCTCTACAGTGAATCCAGGCTTATCTTTTAATGCACCGTGCTCACCAATCACTTGTGCAGGGCCATTGCCTGCCAATGCCATTAAATCCCAATAGCGGGCAACATGATTGTTGATAATCTTAGATACATTGGTTTCCGGGTAGCTTTGCATTTCCTGTTCGGTGAGTGTCGGCATCGGCATCACACCTGCTGGCAGGCTCTCACCCTTTTTACTGTCATAGAGTTTGCCGTTGTCGCCAAGTATCAGGCCATGTGCTTTTGCATCTTCAATAACCTGAGGTGCCCAGATAACACCACCGCCAGCATCATCGCCACCGAGTACCGCCATAATCATTCCGTAGTCGGTACCGATGTTTTCAAAGCCTCTGAAAATGCCGGTTGGGATATTGATAATGTCGCCTTCTTCTAATATCACTTCACCGGCGGAGCCATTGCGCCCCCAAAAAAATACCCAGCGTCCTTTTAGGACAAAAAAGACTTCAGCGGTGCGGTGCGAATGCAAACTGTTACGGCATTTAGGTGGTTGTCCGGCTGCCCCTATGTTAAAGCCCGGTTTGTCATTGATGTGAACATGCTGATCGGCTGATTCAGAAACACCACCACCAATAATAGTGAAGTTCTCTTTTTGATCACTACCTGGTGTGTGCGCATCGATGAACGCGGTTTTACAGGGTATGAGTTCTCCGTAGCGAACCACACGCTGTTCTATCGAAGGCTGGCTCATACGTCACCTGTCCGCATTAATATTTGTTTCCATATGGCCGTGTCATCAAACAGCGTCCACTCTCGACGTAGTTTAGTTGCGGACGTCCCTTGGGCCCCATATTCAACATGGGTGATACCCATAACATACACATCACTGCCTGTTGGCATGCCAAAGCGGCCAATACCATCGTGCTTACCCTGTAAGCTCCACCTCACGGCGGCACGCGGTGGCATGAACGGATCTTCACGGCCAATCACATGTTCCGCTTTGAATTGTGCGTTTGGAAAAGAGGCACGTAAGCCCATCCAAAATTCCTCGGCACCGGCATACGATTCACAGGTTTCGCCACCTGGGTACTCAAGGGTTGCTGCGCGATCATACGTTTGCTGTATCACTGTAATGTCGGCGTTCATGATGCGTGACAAGGTGTCTGACAGTTGCTGCCCCCATTCGTTGTCGTTGCCAGTTCCAGTGTAAGGGCCTTGCTGGTCGATTTCTGCAGAAAATGGTTTGTTGCATTTATCCGGGCCGCCTTCATCGGCTATTTGTTGCCGCGCGTAATCTTGTGGGCTTATATCTAACTGCTTAACTATGGCGGCCTGATCGCGTATTAACCATTCATCGTTAATTTGATTGTTTATCGCATGGCAGTCAGCAATAACCCGATATCGCAGGCGCTTTCCCGTGGCGATACCATAAGCACCACTGTGTTTGTGTGTTGCTATAGTCAGAATTCGATGCGAACTAAGCATGCCTTCCTCTGGTGTGCCCGACCAGATAACATCCTCGCCAAGTAGTTGGCGATCAGGGAATTCTGCAAGCGTCGCCATGGTCGCCGCAATCACATCTTGGTTGCCAAGCACAATTGACGAGGGGGACCGCACAACAATATCTGGCGAGTAATAATCGTGCAGCGTTGCAAGACCACGCTTTTCCCAGATCTCTTCTGTTATACCGATGATGTAATCGGGAAAATCTTTAAATTTTTCATCAAAGCCTTTCATCTTTCCATCCTTCAGGCCAATCTTCCGGTAAGCGCGCTGAGGTTCGAACAATTAACGGACACTCAATGGTTAATCGTTGTGCGTGTGTGGTTTTTTTGTCTATTTGATCTAACAGTGTCGAGACGGATGCCTCAACCATGACATTGGCTTTCTGCCGTACCGTGGTTAAGCTGTAAGCGCCCCAGCTTGCAGGTGGTACATCATCAAAACCAATCACTGAAACATCATCGGGTATCGATAAGCCTAAGTCTTGACGCAGAACGTCCATCACTGCAAAGGCCATATGATCGTTGGCCACAAACACGGCATCCGGGCGTTCTACGGGCGGACAATCAAACATCTCGAGCGCTGCCTGCTTGGCAGTTTCAACATCAAAATTACTGACTGTGCGAGCGAACAAGGTTTTGCCAGCGGCTGCTAAACCCGCAACAAAGCCAGCCTCTCTGTCGCGCTGTGTTGAAGCACTCTCGTTGCCTGCGATATAAGCGATCCGAGAATGATTGGCAGCTAGAAGAAATTCGGCCACCTTGCGCCCGCCAGCCAGATTGTCGGACGTAACAGCCGATATACTATCGCTATCTTGGTAGCGGTTAAACAGCACCACAGGCACACCGGCCATTTGACATCGTTTGGTTAGCTGAGAAGACATCTCCGCCGAGGCCATAACGATACCGTCAACCTGATAGTCTAAAATTTCTTCCATGACGCTATCGTGGTTTTCCGCCGTTTGTGATGTCATGAATATCAACACATGATAACCACGCGCCTGCAGTACTTTAGAAAACTTCTCTACCGCTTCGGGATAAAAATAGTTTTCAAGATAAGCAACGACCAAACCTATCATGCGGCTTTTACCAGACACCATGGCGCGCGCTAATACGTTAGGTCGATAACCGAGCGCACTGGCCGCTTTTTGGACTTTAATTTTCGTTTTCGGGCTGACAGATGCGCCAGGCGTATAGACTCGGCTCACAGCTGACTGTGAGACTCCAGCAAGCTCTGCAACCTGCACTGATGTAATTCGCTCTGCCATCAGTCTGCTGTCCACCCGCCGTCTATTAGCATGGAGGTACCAGTAACCAGTGACGATGCCGATGATGCCAGATACAACACCGCCCCCATAATGTCTTCTACTTCGCCCACGCGCCCAAGCTTTATTTTATCCAGCACCCAGGCCACACGATCGGGGTCGGCGAAGGTAGGTTCGGTTAACGGTGTACGAATGAATGTGGGGCAAATAGTATTAACACGTATATTTAACTCTGCCCACTCAATGGCCATGGACTTAATCATGCCTTCTAAACCATGCTTGCTGGCACAATACACCGCACGATCAACACCACCAACGTGCCCCATCTGGCTGCTTATATGGATTATGGAGCCGGCAATATTGGCAGACTTCATGCCCTTTGCCGCACCCACTGATAAAAAGTACGCCGCACGCAGGTTTAGATTCATCACTTCATCGTAGTCTTGCACGGTGGTGTCGAGTGCCGCGGAATGCCGCGCCAGGCCAGCAGAATTAACAACAATGTCAAAAGCCTGTTGTGCTTTTAAGCAGGCACTGAGTTCTTCAATGTTAGCCATGTCCAATGGCAATGCTTCGGCTTGCCACCCCTTTTCACGCATAGCCAGCACTGTTTCATCGAGCTTGGATACAGAGCGTGCAGCGCAGGTGATCTGTGCACCAGATGAGGCTAAGGCCACCGCACAACCCTGCCCTATGCCAGAAGATGCACCGACCACCAGTGCACGTTTACCGCTAAGATCAAACGACGGAGGTGTCGGCAATGTTGTTGAACCACTCATGCAATGCCTCCAACTGCAAATCGGTTCCGTGTTTTATTAAATTCACGCAGGCGTGCAAACACATCCACACCAATCTGCCGGTACATATCGAGTAAGTCCACCAGCACCCAGTTCTCTCGTATAAGGCCATTTTCTACGCGCCAGAAATCGAGGCTTCTAAGCGTTACGCGCTTACCCGATGGCGCAATCCCTAACCAGCCATCGTGACTTAGTGTTTGACTCATGTTGGGCCAGCCGGTAACCGCTGCATAATGATTTTCGGCTAAAAAATGATGCTCTTTGCCATCACTGTCCTGGCCTCTATCCGGCATGGCATTCAAAAACGGAATTTGATGCGCATGACGAAAACCGTCTATCCCGCGCATGCTGCCAATACCCGCTGGCCCATACCAATTCATTTTCGGATGCCAGAATTTTTCCAGCTGCATTAACTCAGGCCCGCCTTCGGCTGGATGCCTGAGCATGTTGTTTAACATGTCGATGATAAGCGCTTGCGTAGTCTCACTTGTCTGAGGGTTTATCCCATCTGAATTTATTCCGCTTCCATCTGCAGGTGCGGGTACTGGGCCGTCTTTACCCAGCGCAGGCGTCATTGGCCAGGCATTCGCCTGTAACATAAGCTCTGGAATATCCCACAGCATTTGTGCCTCGACAATCAAACCGTCGACCATACGGTAAAACTCATGAAAGCGCATTTGCACCAATTGCCCTGTTGCCGGTATGTCTAACCATGCCGCTTTAAATGTGCCCATGTAATTACCACAACATGCCACCCAGTCATGACCGAGCGTGTCAGCACCGGCAATAACAATCGTGTCTCGCCTTTCAAGATCCGGCCACGCTTTTAGCAAGGGGCCATATGCCGTATCGTAAAACGCATCAGCGCCGTGCATATCACCAAACGGATGACCTAAACGAAACACAGTGAGAGTCGAACTTAATTCCTGCAGCTGAATGCGTACACCGGCTTCTGAAAAATCGTACATGGCAGCACGCAGCGCCGCTACACGCTGCTTGTTATCCATGTGCTTAGTCGCTGGCATTGTCACCACTGTTTTTTGAGTAAGGCGCAGCTTCACCGTACGGCACGTTAATGCCACCATAGCGCCGAACGCGCACGTTGCATTGCTCAGCGTGGCCGACAAAACCTTCCAGCATGCAAAGTCTTGAGCCATATTCACCAACCAATGTGGCGGCTTCATCGGTAAGTATTTTCTGGTAGCTGTGGGTTTTTAAAAACTTACCCACCCAAAGCCCGCCAGTGTAGCGGCCCGCTTTTTTCGTGGGTAAGGTATGATTGGTGCCGATAATTTTATCGCCATTAGCGACATTAGTACGCGCACCCAGAAAAAGCGCACCGTAACAGGTCATGTTATCTAAAAACCAATCGTCTCGATTGGTCATCACCTGCACGTGTTCACTGGCAATGTCATCGGCTACCTGCAGCATTTCATCGTAGCTGTCGCACAAGATAACTTCGCCATAATCGCGCCAGCTGACACTGGCCGTATCTGCAGTGGGCAGAACGGTGAGCAGCCGGTCAATTTCATTCATGGTGTCTGTGGCCAACTGACGACTGTTCGTGAGTAATACAGCCGGTGAGTCATAACCATGTTCTGCCTGACCCAGTAGATCAGTGGCACACAGTTCGGCATCGACCGTGTCATCCACAATCAACATAGTTTCCGTCGGACCCGCAAAAAGATCGATACCCACTCGACCAAATAACTGACGCTTGGCTTCTGCCACATAGG
>CAYSZH010000222.1:0-6157 GCA_964435305.1 uncultured Granulosicoccaceae bacterium | reverse complement strand
AGGGGTGTGAAGGATTATGAAAAGGCATTAAAATGCATGTTGCACACATTTAAAGCAGGTTGCAGTGCCGCTCAACGCTCCTAAGCTCGATCTGAGGCGCCGGGCGATGCGCCAATGTTGTCATTTTTTGGTCTAATAATGGTCTATTTATGTGTGAGCGGATCTGTCCTTTCCAATTGCGTAGCAGCCATTTGGACATAACTAGGGTTGTAGAAAATTGCTCTTCACTTTACTGGAGTCGTTTCAGATGCCCCGGTTTAAACTAAAAACCCCAGATCGTGCTGCTCAAAGTTCTTCAGGGTAGGCAGAACCTGATGCAACTCATCTTCAGGTAAACCCATCCAGTTCAACAAGGTCGCAGCGTACTGGGACGCGGCAAGTGTGGGGACAACACGGCCGTTTTGAATCGCATCCGGGCCTTCAACACCCATGCGTGGCATCTGACCGTACACATCACCACCTTTTACGGCGCCGCCCATCACCATCAGGTGGTTACCCCAGCCGTGGTCAGTGCCATCGCCGTTGCCGGTCAGTGAGCGACCAAAGTCAGATGCTGTGAATGTGGTGACATTGTCGGCTTCGCCCAGCTGATCAATCGTTGTTTGAAAAAAGCTCAGTGCGGATGCTAATTCGCTGAACAACCAAGGTTGTTTCTTGATTTGATGATCGTGAACGTCGAAACCGCCCATGCGAACATAAAATACTTGCCTGCGCATGCCCAGTTGAGATCTCGCTCCAATGAGTTGCGCTACCATGCCTAGCTGAGCGGCCAGCGAATTACCAGCAGGTTGCTCTGTAAGCAATGGACCATTGGCTTCAAGCACCTGGCCAAGTTCTGTGGTGATGTTAACAGCGCGATTTTGCACATCGGCGTAGGCGCTCGAAAACAAATGTTTTTGCTGATGCGCGATAACACGTCTGAATGCTTCCGCACGTGGTGCTTCCCAATCATCGGTCGGGTCCATACCAGAGTATTCGAGTAATCCGGTTTCCTGTATCGAATAAGGCCGCTGGCCCAATCCTGATTGCCAGTAGTTAGATCCGTCCAGAGTGACAGACGTGAGATAGTCTCGCTCTTGATAGCGTGCAAATTTTTCTGCCGCTAGCGCACCCCAGCCTTCCTCACCGCGTCCACGTCCTTGCAATTGCTGCCATTGAATTTCCTGGTCAGCATGCGAAAACAATTGGGCCGGAAGAGGAACCGACTTGGCCTCGTATTGCTCTTTCGATGTTGGTACGATGATGTTGCCTACGTTGGCAATAAAAGCCAGCCGTTGATCTTCGTATAGGCTGCTTAGGGCACTGGCGTGGGTGCTTAGTGCCAATGGTCCGTTACTACCAGAACGTGTGGCGATATCCATAAGCTGGCTTCTGCCAACAGCAAGTTGCTGCCGCGAGTGCACATACTCGTTGTATTCTGCAGTGCCTGAGGGTACCAGCAAGCTGAAGCCGTCTGAACCGCCATCAAGGTAAACACACACCAGCGCACGGTAATCCGCTTCTGAACTGCTAACGCCCTCATTTGCGTTGGCTAATGTCCACATTGGGTTAGCGCCCAATGCCAGGCCTGCGCCGGTAATGGTTTTAGCGCCGAGTTTCAGAAATCGTCTTCGTTGATGATTGTTCATGTGTTGCTCGTTCTTATTATTATTTTTGTTTGCAAACGTTTTTGCTTTTTTTAAAATTGAATTGCAGCTTCTGGTGAGCTTGAGATGAGAAAGATCGCTTCAGCAACGCGTTGTGATGCCGCATTTTTGTAGTCTCTGTCATCCATCAGGCGTTTTGTTTCAAGTCTTAGTTCATCTGACATTCTTCCACCTAGTAGTAAAAAGTCGAGATGATCCAACAATGCGTCATGATCACTTTCCAGATTCATTTCGCGGTCAATGTTGATCGTTATGTATTCGCTGTCTTCTGCGACTTTAAAATTGTGTGTCCACATACTGTTTGCCAGTATGCGACTGGTCATCGTAATGACACTGGATTCATCCAGAATTTCAAATTCGGGCGATACCAGACCCGCATCTCTTATTGCACCTGGTTGACTAAAACTTGGTGTAAAGAAATTGAATACAGAAGGCGATGCCAGCGGTGCCTGGCTTAGTTCGCGAGCTGTCCACGTGTAGCTAAAATCCGGGTGAATGCTCTTTGGTTCGAATGCACGCCATAACTGACTGACACGCAACAGCGGCTCTTTCAGTTTTCCGAATGTTTCTGGGTGAGTGATGTGCCCTTCACGTGCTTCTTTGTGCGTTAGTATGGCCTTTATCGTACTGCCCAAATTGCCACGTTCGCCATTAGCATTGCTATTAAAAACTTGCACCACGTCGTAAACATATTCGCTCGATGGATTACTGGTTATTAGTTTTTGTATCAGCTGCTTGACGATAAAAGGTCCTACATTAGGGTGGTTTGCAATGTTGTCCAGAGCACCTTTAAGATCAGCTTCTGCACTTTGACCCGATGGTAAAACGGTCCCGTTAAGTAAGTGCTTCTCACCTTTGTCATGGTATTCATCCCACGATTTCATGGGGGTGATGAAATCCTTTGTCGTAGGCCAGCGGAAATCATCTGCATTGGCGAAGTGCCATCCTGTAAAAACATGTGCAAAGGCTTCCACATCATCTTGATCATAAGTTGGAAGTGGAACACCATCATCATCCAGCATGGGAGTGCCATCATCATTCAAAAGGCTCAGTCCGATGCTGAAAAGTTGTAGCAATTCTCTTGCATAGTTTTCATCTGGGCGCAGATTTTCTTCCACATTTGGTTTTTGATTGCCCTTCATGCTTAAGTATTCACCCATAACCGGGCTTAGTGTGATCTCTTCTATTAGCTCACGATAGTTGCCAAATGAATGGCGAAGCAAAATGTCATAATAGTTAGCTAGAGCAGGTTGCTCTGTGCCCAGGCCGTCGTTTGCTGAGATAACAAAAATTTGGCTTAGCGCAAATGCAACACGTTGTCGCAGCTGATCATCGGCCAGTAAAGCCATGCGCCACCACACATTGATATATTCGTTCCAACCATCATTGGCAGCGGCGTTTAATCCGTCGGACATGTAAGTTGCCGGCAAAGTGAGTTGCTCGTTTATCCAGGCTTCTGTGCTGCTACCTTCAACCACTTCAACATCGCTTAGGCGAACACCAAAAGTTGTTTGTTCGAGCAATCGATACGCATCAATTTTTGTTAGCGGTAAATCTGGAACGGCGTTTGCGACTTCCGTTGCGGGTAGTGCGGGTGCTATTGCGGGAGCTTGTGCTGTAGCAGCATTGTTATTACCGGCTGTGATATTGCTGCCATCCGCTGCACCTGCATTGCTTTCATGGCTAACGGTGCCATCGCCGCCGCCGCCACAACTTGCCAGCAAAAGCGCTGCCACAGGTAAAATCAATCTTGTTTTTCTTATCATGACCTGTATCAATAACTCTCGAACAGAGAGTATTAACGGCAGGTTAGAGGGCAATACGCTGCGTTGTTGCCCAGCTTGTGAAGCGGTTGGTAGTAGTTACTTGAGTGTGAATCAGTTGGATAACAACGATTCGATGTGATTCACTATTGCGGACGGTTGGTTGTAATTTAGCGGAATTGAAGCACAGATATTTTTATCGTTCACAAAAAACAGGCTTGGGAAGCCTTGCGCGCCTAGCTGTTGCATTAGCGATTGATGTTGTTTGTGACGTTCGTGGGTTTCAGGACTATTAAGATCTTTTGCAAACTGTGATGCATCACACCCGATTTCGGACGCCAATTCGACTAACACGTCATGGTCGGACGGGTTTTTGGCTTTTAAATAATACGCTTGCTGTATGGCTGTTGTCATCGCTTCCTCAAATTTGCTGTTTTGAGAGCTTGCTGCCAACACTGCACGACAGGCCGGGTATGTGGAGCGGCGAGGCGTATTTTCTGTCCAGAAATCGAAATTGAATTCTGTTCCAGGAATGCTTTGTTGTATGCGTTGCCAGGTTTGCTGCAACATTTGTTGCATGGATTCTGGCATTGGTTCTTCGGAGTCCGGGGCTAGCCCGCCTAACAAGTACTTAACCGAAACTGAAGTTGGCAAGCCTTGCTTTACTTGTGTCCATGCTGGCTTAAAGCCCCAACACCAGCTGCACATTGGGTCGTGTACATGAAAAAGAGTAGCCATCGTCATTGTTTGTCTTTGTCGTTTAAGTTTCCCGACGGATTATCAAGTGTTTGTGTTTGATCAAGGTCGTAGCCGTGTTTGTTATCACTGTTTGATGCCTTCGATCGCATGCGATCCAGGTGATTCTGTCCCAGACGTACGGTTTGATCAAGCGACTCGACTGGCACGTCGCCAGGGTCGATAGCAACGGTCGCCTGATCTTCGCTTATTTCATCCAGCAATTGCCGCCGATCTTTTTCCCAGGCCTCTCGCTTGGCCGACAGGCTGGCTATACGTGCATTCGTCTCTTCAACTTCAACATTTGTTTTAGCATCATTTGCAGACGCATCTGCTTGCTTGACATCGGCATCGCTTCTTAACGATTTAAGCTCCTGTTCTTTTTGAGAAATGATGAGTTGCAATCTTTCCTGAGTTTCCGCCTGCTGACGGTTCAATTCAATCGCATCTGTCCTGGCTTTTTGAACACTAATTTCGTTGTCTCTTAGCGATTCAGTCAGCGTGCGATTGGATGCTGATAACGTCGTTGTTTGATCTTCTAGTGACTGGACTTGAGCGTCGAGCTGTTCTTTGTCCTGCAGATATAGCAGCTCTTGTTCTGAATACTTTTTCTGCCATTCGGTGTTGGTGCTCTCGAGTTCACGATTGGCAAACACACTGCGCAGCGCCCAGCCTATAAACAGGCTAAGGAACGCGGCTGCAAAAATGCAGGCCAGAATCTCTGTTAGCAACGTACTCATCGTAGCTTTGTCCGCCTAAAAGGTGAATTCAATACGGCGATTGAGGCGCCGACCGTCAACTGTTTCGTTATCAGCTATTGGCACGCCATCACCGAAACCATAGGCATTTAGCCGTTCGGCATTAATGCCCAGCCCAGTGAGATAGTCGCGCACAGCATTTGCCCGCAATTGACTTAGATTAAGGTTGGTAATGGCATTGCCTGAAGAATCTGTGTGGCCTTCGATACCGATAGGTACATTGGGGTACTGTGACAACACATCGGCGATACTTTCCACTACAAGCTGGCTATCGATGGTTAATACGTCGCTGCCGCTTTCAAACAGAATTTCGGTGTTATCGATTTCAGCGAACGCACTGGCAAGTTCTGCCGCGGTGCCACCTTGTTCAGCGTTGTTTGATCTGCTGTTGTTTTCTGGTTCTGGATTTGTTTGAGGTTCGCTATCGTCGGCCAGCTGTGTTGTCGGTTCGGCAGTAGACGCGGCGGAGATGCTGATTCGCTCGACAAGCGACAGATCGGAAAAGCTCTCAAGAGCACTGTCGACAATATTGTCGTGTTCGGCACTGCTTGGTGCTTCACCTTTAATCGTGATTTGCCTGTCGATTATTTCTACACTGGTATTGGAAAGAGTGCTTAGTTTTGGTATGAACTTGACCAGCTGAGGAAGCCAGCTGGCCGTTTGCGTAGCGTCGTCAACTTGCACGCTGTTAATGACATAGCTTGCATTAAAGGCATTCATTGAAGTTTGGATAAGCTCAAGCAAACTTTCATCACGCGCCACATTACCGTTTAAGGTAAGCGTAGCTTCGTCCAGTGCCATACTTAGCTGAGGTGATTCGGCCGATAGTGACTCGCTCACGGTTGAATCGCGTTCCTGGCTTTCGCTGGTGGATTGTTCGTTGTCCGGGTCTTGGACTGGTACTTCTGCATCGCTATCGAGGCTATTTTGCAGCCTGGTTTCGGCAATTGCTTCTTCAAGCAGTCGCTTTGCAGCGGCCTGAGTTTTAGCTTCGAGAATGGCCTGCTCTTCAGCGGCTTTTTCTTCAGCGGCTTTTAATTCTGCGAGCCTTGCTGCTTCAGCTTCAGCTTCGTCTGCCAGTCGTTGTGCCTCAGCAGCTTCTGCAGCCTCTATTGCTTCCAGCCGCGCAGTCTCAGCCTGTTCGGCGGCGACATCCACCAGCCGCTGTTGTTCCAGCTGTTCAGCTTCTGGCAAAAATTACCGCTGCAGAAGCCGAACAACAGGAACAAGCGGAATTAGCGCAAATTGCCGCAGA
>CAYSZH010000221.1:0-6197 GCA_964435305.1 uncultured Granulosicoccaceae bacterium | reverse complement strand
CAGGCGCAGCCGATGCAGGCGCAGCCGATGCAGGCGCAGCCGATGCAGGCGCAGCTGATAACGGTGAAGCTGATGCCGGTGAAGCTGATGCCGGAGCAGCTGATGCAGGCGAAGCTGATGCAGGCGAAGCTGATGCAGGTGCAGCTGATGCAGGCGCAGCTGATGCAGGTGAAGCTGATGCAGGTGAAGCTGATGCAGGTGAAGCTGATGCAGGCGCAGCCGATGCAGGCGCAGCCGATGCAGGAGCAGCTGATGCAGGCGCAGCCGATGCAGGAGCAGCCGATGCAGGAGCAGCTGATGCTGGTAACACGGACGCAGGTGCAGCTGATGGTGGTTTTATCCCGATTGCCGATGGCGCAGATGCAACTACCGCTAATCCGGATTCTGCTAGCGTGGCTCAGGGTTCAACAACGTTGATTGATGTATTGGCGAACGATACCGATGTCACCGGCGGTGGGCTCACGATCATCAGCGTTACACAATCACCGAATGCCAGCATCACAATTGAGGAAGGCCAGGTGAGTTACGCACCGAACCCAGGCTTTTTCGGACCAGATAGTTTTCTCTATAGCATCGAAGACACGGCTGGCAATCAGTCGACCGGCACTGTGAGCGTTGACGTCACCCGCTTTAGCGACATTAATCGAAATGGCCTAAACGATTTTGATGAATGTAACTGCGACAATCTGACTATTGAAGTGGGTGTTGAAGGTTCAGCTCTGGGCAGTTCGTCCATACCATACCTGTTTTTGATAGGCCTGTTTTGTTGGATAAGAAGGCTTAGTTCAAAGCGTATGAGATTGGAGGGAGATCCGCGATGAGCACGGATCAGGAATTTCTAATTTCAAGTTCGACGCGAAGGCGCCACAAAACACTTTACTCTTTGCTTGTGGTTGCTATTTCATTTACCACGGTTGCAGCATTGTTAAAGGTGGCCCAAGCTGCCGAAGAGTCTACTGAATTTACGCGTCGTGTGTATGTGGGTGCGGGTATAGGTGCAACCCAGCTGGAACCCAAAACGCCCAATTCAACCCTGACAGTGAGTGAACAAAATGACAGTGGGTTTCACGTTACAGCTGGCTATGATTTTACCACTCGTCTTTCCGCGGAAGTTTACTACGCCGATTTAGGCTCAGCTGGCATTGCTTTTTTAGGCAGTGATGTCGGTGAGATTGATTACCAGGTTTTTGGTTTAAGTGCGATTGCTTATATTCTTAATTCACGCAGTGGTTTCAGTGGAGATAGAAACAATACTGGTACGGCCCGCAGAGAAGGGCTCTCCTTATACGGCAGGGTAGGTATTGGTGCAGTGACGGCCAGCTCCGAGCTGGACTTCACAATTAATCACCGCGCACATTTGGCATTAGGATTAGGTGCAGAGTATGGATTTAGAAACGGATTTGCCATCCGTGGTGAGGTGAGTGCTTTTGATACTGACCAAAACTATGCATCGGTCAGTTTGGTGAAACGTTTTGGTAGTGTAAGAAAAGCAGCGCCTCTTGCGGTGGCTGTTCCAGCCGCTATCGTTCCGCAGCAAAGTAGAAGCTTAGAACCTGAAGAACCGGCTGAGCCAGTGGCAGCGGTTGTGCCTTATCCTACAGTGCTATTCGATTTCGATAGTTCCGAACTAAGCTCAGCAACGCGTGCCGCTTTAGGTGATGTCATTACGCAATTGCTGGCATCAAACGATAACATTGTGCTGGAAGGCCATACAGACTGGATTGCCAGCGATCAATACAATCAGGGTCTGTCAGAACGTAGAGCCAGCCGTGCGCGCGACTTCATTATCTCTGGCGGTGTGGAAGCTGATCGCATCGAAATAATAGGCTTTGGCGAATTGCGGCCTATAGCTTCTAATAGTACTGACGAAGGGCGTGCCAGAAACAGGCGAGTCGAAATTCGTTCGAACTAAGCTACTTTATCGTGAACGCAGCTAAATAAAGCACGATTCTTCACTGTATACACGCTGGCAAAATTTGAAAAAATGCTTTGCCAGCACGCCCCTAGATCAACAAATTAGACCTTAAAAATCACGTTTAAAGCGCATCGGCCGACATTGTGTGAAGTCGCTGCGGAACCCGCATGCCTGGGGTTTGTCAATATTGTGTCAGTGTAATTTGATTTGCAGCACATTTTTTGGCTTCGTTGAGGCCATCTGGTAGAGTGGCCAGATATACTGACCGACTGCCTGCCGTTAGAACAGCGGACGGTGCAGTGTTCGTGATTGAGGGCAGAGGATCAAAATGGCGGTTCAATTTCTACACGCAGTACAAAAATCGGTGCTTACGATTTCACCATCTATGTTTTCGCCTTTTAAAGCAGTAAAGGCAAACCTAAATGTAACTACTAAAGTGTTAACAGCACTTGGTTTAGTCACCGTATTGAGCGCTTGTTCTGGTGGCTCGTCCGGTTCGCCAGACACTAACCAAACAACGACGCCAGTACCAGCAGTCGATATCAATGCGAATCGGAATATTGTCAGCATCAATGACTCGTTTGTATACCGTCAAGATAGCCCGTACAAACTTTTCTTAAAAGAGTGTGCGCTTGCTAACGACACTCGAGATTCCTGCCTTGTCTCAACCTTGCCATTGATCGGTGACGGTAGCGCTGAAGTTCCAACCATCGATCAGATTATGGATCGCCTGGTTGTATCTCACGATTGGATGGGTCCGAGATTTGAGCAAGTGCTGGAGAGTGCAACACCTGAAATGCTGCAAATGTTTTCGTCACTAACCGCGATTGTTGTCGCAAGTGATATCAGGCCTTCTCACTATCGTCGAACCACAGGTGCAATATACCTGGATGCCAATCAATTCTGGTTAACCACTGAAGAGAAGCTGGCAGTGACGCTCGAAGAAGATTATCGAGCCTCATTTGGATCTGAACTGCAATTTAGTATCAGAGGCCCAGCTGTTAAAGACAATGATTTTGCGGTCCCGTTTTTTTCACTGGATGATGTAGAGCCTCGCACGTTCGAAGAAATGCTATTGCCATTAAAAGAGCTGCTTTATCATGAGTTAGCTCATGCAGTAGATTTCTCTCCATTTAATACGTTAAGCTCGTTCAATCTGAGCGATATGTCCATATTCGATACGATCAATTTTTTCGAAGACGATCGTCTCTCAAACAGACTGATTGCGGCACTGCCATTGGTCAGTGATGAAATGGAAGGGCTGGCCAGAGTAAGGTGGAGTGGTGCAGATGCATCTGATGATCAAAAAAGCGCCTTGCCTGATTATGTTTCCGGGCTCGTAGCAAACGATGGAGCTTCCAGGTTCTACAGCTATTTTACGCTAAGAGAGGATCTCGCCAATCTGGTTACAGCAACAATGATGGCCTACGAATTCGGAATAACTGAAGCGATCGCTGTCACTAATATCTTCACCGATCCGGAAAATCAGTTTTGTAACGACCTGATTGTGAGCTGGGGTCAAAATAATCGATTAGCGGATCCACTGGTGTTACCGCGGGCTAAACTGACGATAGAGATGATGTTCGGCTCTGATTCACCGGTACTTGCCTATCTGGAAAATGATTTGCCACCGGTAAATCAAATGACGCCGGGCGTAGGTTATTGCGATAATATTCGTGGTAACACATCAGCTCTTGCTGCAGATCTAAGGGTGCGGCAAGATCGCGGCCCAAGCCTGCTTGAATTAGCGCAACGAGAGCGTCAGCTGAATCACGATCGGTAGTTACTGCAGTACGCTACGCATCTGTCTACACTCGTCTGTATCAGTTTAATTATTTAGAGTAGTCATTGGATTCCATATCCCAGTTTGCACTGGGTGCCTCGGTAGGGCATCTGACACTCGGTAAGCGTGCCGGTCGCAGTGCAATGATTGCAGGTGGAATCGTCGGTTCTCTGCCCGATGCCGATGTGCTCGCGCAGTATTCCGATGCAATTGCAAGCTTCACCTACCACCGCAGTTACAGTCACTCCTTGTTCGTCCTTACAGCCCTAAGCCCGCTTCTAGCCTTGCTTCTGCAGAACTTGTTTCGTACAAGATTTGCTGCTCGCTGGACGGACGGCACAATCCAATTTAGCTCGTGGCTATGGTTTTCCTGGCTAGTGTTAATTACGCACCCATTGTTGGACGCATTTACGATCTACGGCACGCAAATCTTTTGGCCTCTACCATTAAAGCCGGTTGCCATTGGATCGATTTTTATCATTGATCCCTTGTATACACTGCCGCTTTTAATTGGACTTTTTATAGCGTGGCGAGCTGATGTTGGGCGTGGCTTGGGGGCTGTAAAGCTCGCATTGTTATTCAGCACCTTGTACTTGGGTGTGACATTATTGCTGCAGTTTCACGTGAAAAACATTGCCGTAAAATCGTTGACAAGCCAATCATTGCCCAGTGAGCAATTGCTTGTTGCGCCCACACCGCTGTCTTTTCTTTGGAGAATCGTGTCGCTGCAGCCGCAACAATATCAAGAAGGCTATTATTCTTTTTTTGATGCTGACAAGGAACTAACATTCGATGCTTATGAGCGTGGAGAATCACTGATTAATTCATCCATTGCACACTGGCCTGTGAGTCGTGTTAAGTGGTTTACGTCAGGAATGATTGGTGCTCAGCTGCACAACGATAGACTAATCATCAACGATCTTAGGATGGGTATTGAGGCTCAATATGTTTTTCGATTTGATGTGGGCCGTTTTGAGGGTGATCGATTCTACCCCGAAGAGAGTCAGTTATTGCCTTTGGAATTCGATTCGGATCGAATGAAAAATGTTGTAATGCGCGTCACGGATGAGTCAACTGATATGCGCCCGTGATGAATCGTCTATAACTGCGCGTTCGTGACTGTGCATCTGTGACTATGCGTTTGCGACGCTTATTTTATCGATTTCAAGAAATCCAGCGGCAATTCGATGTCCAGTGCTGTTTCGACACGCAGTACGGCGGCCAGTGTATTTTCTTCGGGCACCAATTTTTGCGGCCTTATCCTTATGAAGTTTGCTTTTACGTTTAAACCCCCGGTTATCTGTGTGTTATTTAACTGAGCCAGCAATTCTTTCTGAATTTCGATGATTTGATCAGAGAAATTCCAAACGGCATTTTTTTCGATCTCGGCGATTATTTTTTTTTTAAAGACACCGAGTAGCGTATTCCACAAGGTATTGTCTATGGCATTTGTCAGTTTGATATCGTTAAGCACAATGCTCTTGTTAGTTGTTTCGATTGTCGGCCTTGATTGCAGGTAGGCTGTTCCCGGTGTGAGCTTTTTGGAACCGGGTAACTTTGCATCAAAGCCAAGGCCTATGGTAAGCGCTTCGTTGCTACCGTACAGGGTGAGTTCATTTACGGTAACCGAAACAGCGCCGGCTGCGCTTTGCTCCGTAAACGTCTTGTTTTCAATTTGTGCTGCGGCAAGGGCTTGCAATTTGTCGTAGCCAACGCGGATCAGTAAGTCAAAGCGGGTATGTCCAGGTTCAAACGGAGTACGCTTTAGCGTGGGTAAGGCTGTTTTCGCTGTCTCTAGTACGTTTGGTGCCAGCGTTGTTTGGGCGTCGAGTGCAAAAGCCAATCCAATTTTTTCCTGCTCTGTACGTATGCCTGAAAAAGCAAACGCTTTGGGGTTCACGTTTAAAAACATGGGGCCAAGATGTGGGATGTCCAATTCAATGTTATGCGCTTGCCAATGGTTTTCCAGTTCGTTTCGAAATGCAGTGCAGTCAATAGCGTCATCCACCACGTTTTGCAGGTTTGACAGTTGTTCTGCAATCGCCTCATCTAATTTATCTTCAAGATTGAAGTCGATGCCTGCCGTCCAGTTTAATTTAGGTGTTTGGGTCCACTCGTAGTCTGCTTGGCTTTTTACTTGTGGACACCATTGATCGTTAAGATCCAGTTCAAGGCGAAGTGTGGCGTTAAGCGCTCCGGCGAAATCCAGCTTGTCCAAATTGAGCACTTTCGACACATCTCCACCGAGGCCGGCATTACCGAAAAAACGCATCGGTACTGAAAGCAATACTTCACTGCCTTGCCCGCTAATGGATGGTTGCCCTTGTCTTTGCACGGTGTAGTTCCAGCGAGCGTTGCCACATAATTTCAATCCAAGCACTTTTTTACACACACGCTTTTGATCACTGGCGCTGAAATCGGACGGTATTTCAGATTCAGCCAAGGTGACAAGATCCTGCATATTGACGCGCGCGCGGGTGCTAAATCGGCTGGTTTGCG
>CAYSZH010000220.1:0-6206 GCA_964435305.1 uncultured Granulosicoccaceae bacterium | reverse complement strand
GATTAAAATGAGAATTCGCATGGTGTTCCAACCTGTATTAGTAATCTGGGCAATACATCTGCTCGGCGACATGATTGCGTATATTAGCTGGAATATCTATACCAGCCAGCCCTTCACTGAAAGCAAGCTTCGCAATTGCAGTGGCGATATCCAGAGATACATCGCGAATGTTAGTCAGTGCTGGGAATACTAGACCCTGATCAAGTGCTTCTTGAGAGACTCCATCTGCAACGCTTCTCGCAGCAGCGAGAAACATTCCGTCAGTAACCCGGTTAATCTTGCAAGCAGTGACTCCGAGCCCTATTCCTGGGAAAATATAGGCGTTATTTGATTGTCCTGGGACATGGGTTCTACCATCCACCGCAACTGGATCAAAAGGACTGCCACTGGCGAATATAGCTTTACCAACACTCCATTGATACACATCAGTTGCTGTAGCCTCGGAGCGAGAAGTCGGGTTTGACAAGGCGAATATCACAGGGCGATCATTCACTGCTGTCATTCGTTCTACAACTGATTTATCGAAAATGCCAGTCTGTCCAGTCGCGCCAATAAGAATTGTCGGCTCCAACGACTGAACTGCATCGCTAATGGAATTAGCTTCAGTGTGGGCATGAGCGTAGGGTTTGGCGTGTGCTTTTACCCTGTCGCGGCCTTCAACGATTAATCCTTTACTATCCATAACCCACAACCGCTTGCGAGCTTCATCGATAGTCAAGCCGGTTTCCACCAATGCTTTGGCGATTAGATCAGCGATACCGATATTTGCAGAGCCTGCGCCAACTAGCAGTATTTTTTGATTCTCCAATGTTCCACCTGTGATGCGCAACGCACCGAAAATACCGGCCAGTGCTACCGCAGCGGTACCTTGTATGTCGTCGTTAAAAAAAGCCATCCGATCTCGATAACGAGCAAGTAGCGCAATGGCGTTATCAGTTTGAAAGTCTTCGAATTGCAACATGGCTTCAGGGAACACATCTTCTACTGCCGCGACGAATTCATCCAACAGTTCACGATACGGCTCACTGTTCATCCGAGACTGGCGCAAACCAAGATAATGCGGGCTCGAAAGCAAACGCTCAGTATTGGTGCCCACGTCGATGACGATTGGTAGGGTTGTCGTTGGGTGTATGCCACCTGCAGCAGTATAGAGGGCAAGTTTGCCCACTGAAATTGACATGCCGTTAGCGCCTAGATCACCCAATCCCAGAATACGTTCGCCATCTGTCGCCACAATGACACGAGGTTGTGCTCCGCCCCAATTACTCAGTACCTCGCGAATGCATCCTTTATCGTTGGGAGTGATATACAGTCCGCGAGGACGGCGGAAGATGGCTCCGTAGTCCATGGCCGCCTCCCCTACGGTAGGCGTATAGATGATCGGCATATACCCTGGCAAATCCGAAAGAAGCGTGCGATAGAATAGTGTCTCGTTCTGGTCCTGCAACGCCATCAGAAATATATAGCGCTCCAGATTGGATGATTTCGCCTCACAGTTCAGACGTACCCGCTCTACCTGTTGCTCAAGGCTTTCATCACCAGGCGGCAATAGTCCGCGTAACCCAAGCTTATCCCGTTCAGCGACAGTAAATGCGGTGCCTTTGTTCTCAAGTGGATCTTGTAGAAGGTCTTTACCACGCAAACTCATAGATATTTCCTATCGCTTTGTTTGAGACCCAATATCATACATGTGTTCGCTCAAAAGATGAACCAGAGCTCGCGATGCGCTAGCAAATTGCGAGGTAAATAGATCGAAAAACGAGAATCACAAGGATATGCCTAGTGGTGCACGGGTGGAGCATTCTGCACTGGATGCGTATCTGAATTACTTCCAAGTAGATTTTTCCTCGGTTGCTGGACGCCGTGATACGTCGGCCTGCTCTGTTGTTGTGAATCGTAAATTAATTATATCGGCTGAAAAAAGCATACTCCATGTCCATTCAAATAAGATGCGAGTTTTCTTGGCTGCTGTTGGCATAAGCGATAAATAGAACGCGCGCCACATCAACCATCCTGAGAAACCACCCAGATTAATCTTGCCAAAAACTTCAGCCACCCCATTTAGATGCCCGATTGTTGCCATAGATCCTTTCGATTGATAATCAAAAGGGTACGTTTGATTCTCGGATACAGCACGAAGAATATTGTCAGCCAATTGTATTCCTTGACGAATAGCAAATTGTGCAGTGGGAGGCGAGAGCTTGCCATCATTGGCATTGGGAACCAAAGCGCAATCCCCAATAGCCCATATGTTCTTATACCCTGTTACTGACATGTCCGACTCAACGACAATCCGCCCACGGTCAGTAGGAATATTCATTTTTTTGATGAGTGGATTTGGTTTCGTGCCAATGGTACAAATAACTGTTCCACCATCAATGCGCTGATCAGCGTCGATCACGACACCATTTTCATCAACACCAGTCACGCCGGTATCAAGAAGTATATTGACACCTCGCTTTGCCATATGACGTAATGTACGTTGACCCAGCTCTGGATTTAATTCCGGTAGAGGCAAATCGCCGCGATGGATAATACTGACTTTAAGGTCTTTGTCATGTAATCGAGGGTAGTGTTTATGCGATGAAAGTACAAAATCCTGAATGGCACCTGCCACTTCCACACCGCTAAACCCCCCACCAATGACAATGAAATGTCCCAACCATTGCCGTTTAATAGAATTCTCCTCAAGCTCGGCCTTTTCCATCTGCTCAATAACGCGATTGCGCAAACGCAACGCATCACCCAAAAGCTTAAACGGCATAGCATGCTCTTCCATGCCCGGAATTATGGCAAGGTTGGCTCGTGAGCCAAATGCCAGTACAAGATGTTCAAATTGAATACTGCCGCTTCTATCGTCACCCTCGAAATGCACCGTGCGCGCGTCACTGTCCATACTCGTAACACGTGCAGATATAAACCGAGTTTTTCGAATCATTCGGCGGATCGGCGCAATGACATGACTTGGTAGTACGCTGGCCCCTACAACTTCCGCCAACATGGGGTTGAACGTTGTGTAGTTTTCCTCGCTAATAAGAACAACCTGCCAATCGGCAGACAGCTTTCGTTCAAGTTTCTTTACAAGTTGGGTACCTGCAAAACCACCACCTACAACAATGACATTTTTCTTGTCTAACGACATAATGTGTTCGACTTCCAAGTCGGAGCCGAAACGAATCAGACGCAGTGAGATGACCGCTGCAATAATCAAGAAATGGAATAAGATATTGATAAAACCGATTCGAGAATTCTGTGCATCGGGGATTCCTACTAACGTAAAATGGAGCACAGTTAAAACTACCAAAACCCACCCCATGTTCGTCACTTGAAAGCCTGTCAGTAACGACAACCCACCGATTAACGAGATTACGAGCAGCACAATACTTAACAACTTGCTATCGGGCAACGCCGTTGCATAAGCAGGATCGTTACTCCAAATAAAAAATGCTGCTACAAATGGAATTGCCACTGAGAAGCGAATTAGAAATATCCCGAAATTTCTGCCTACACCACTAGTTGCCTTATGTGCAGTGACCGATAGCACTCCAAAATCCTGGCTGGCAATCCAATGAACTAGGCTCTTACCGTGTCCAACTGACCAGCGCCCACTGCCAAGAAAGAAAAGAGACGTGTACAGGCCCGCCCCCATGAAATGGACATATAAGCTGAGCAGACGGATGTTTGAACCAGTGTCATTGACCACAACCAGAGTCTCAGCAATTAGCGTAATTATCACCAGCAGTGGAACAGCTAATCGAATATTCCAACCGATAATCAGCATTAGGCCACCTAGCACTTCTGCGGCAATCACCACTTGGAAGAGCCATGCAAGATGAGGCTGTAGGTAGGCCGGAAAATCACTCATCATTGCCAGGAAATCTTCTGGCATGAGAATTTTAAATATGCCTGGAACTAAAAAGAAAATTCCAGAAGCGATCCGCAAGATACCTATTCCGGTATTGGTATGCCGTTCGGAGCGATCTAACACTGCCCTTTTTTCATTCATTTGTCCTACCTTTTTAGTATTACATTAGCCGAGCTTGTTTGACATTGAAAACTAACTATTCCCGTCAATCCAATCTTTTCTTTCCGTAAGCGATAGAATAGTACCTGTTTGGTAGGCATAAATTTCATTGCAAACCGACCGGATACTTTATGCAACCACGGCCGCAGTGCATCGGTCTCATTTGTAATGGCATACGGATTTAAGAACATCAGAGCGTGTTACAAAGGTTGTTCAATTTCTCTACAAAGCAGCGCAGCAGACGCGCGTGATCAGTCACCTCGGTTGTCACGGTAATGCACCTGCTGTTAATATGTATAGTTGATCACGTTTAATAGTTTTATTCCGAGGGAAACAATTTTGATAGTTCGCTCATACTTCATCATATTCGCCTTTGTTACCCCCTTGTTCATTATCGCGCTTTCGTTTCTATGGAGTAAGGCGCTATATTTATTGTTGCTAATCGCACCGATAATCATACTGGGACTTATCGATATGTTCCAGAGCACACACACGATCAGGCGGTTGTACCCATTTTTAGGGCGATTTCGCTATATGCTCGAATCGGTAAGGCCAGAGATTCAGCAGTATTTTGTCGAATCAGATACTAGTGGCACACCCATTTCAAGAGAATTCAGATCGTTGATTTATCAGCGTGCCAAAGGTGCGAGGGATACTCGGCCCTTTGGTACTATTTTTGATGTAAACCGTGCCGGTTACGAATGGATAAATCATTCAGTCGCACCTAAGCATTTGGATTGTTCTGATCCAAGGATTCAATTCGGTGGTGACCGTTGCAGTAAACCGTATATGGCTTCGCCTCTGAACATATCGGCGATGAGCTACGGAGCCCTTAGTGGAAATGCCATTCGAGCATTAAACAAGGGGGCAAGCATAGGTGGATTTTCACATAATACTGGGGAAGGTAGCTTAAGTCCTTATCACCTGGAAGCGGGAGGTGATTTGGTTTGGCAGATCGGGACAGGGTATTTTGGTTGCCGCACCGAGGATGGGCAATTTAGCCCTGAATTATTTAAAGAATCTTCGACGCTCGATTCTGTAAAAATGATCGAAATAAAATTGTCCCAAGGTGCCAAGCCTGGGCATGGCGGTATTCTCCCTGCAGCCAAACTTACCGAAGAAATTGCCAAAATTAGAAAAGTGCCTATGGGACAGGATGTCGTATCCCCCGCAGCACATTCTGCATTTACCACACCTATTGAATTACTCGAATTTGTTGAGCACTTACGAGAGCTATCGGGCGGAAAACCGGTTGGTTTCAAACTCTGCATTGGTCGACGTGATGAATTTCTCGCGATCGTTAAGGCTATGTTAGAAACGGGGAAAGTGCCAGACTTTATAACCGTAGATGGTGGCGAGGGAGGAACTGGGGCTGCACCAACTGAGATGACTAACTCACTGGGGACACCTTTGAGAGATGCGCTAATATTTGTCAATCAAGCACTTATTGGATCTGGGCTGAGAGATCAAATTCGTATTATCGCCTCCGGAAAGATATTTTCAGCTTTTCATTTGCTACGCATTATCGCTTTGGGTGCCGATACAGCGAACTCTGCTCGCGGAATGATGATGGCCCTGGGTTGTATTCAGGCACGGAGTTGCAACACTGATCATTGCCCAACAGGGATTGCTACGCAAAATCCAGCTCGCGGAGCAGGACTAGTCGTTAGTGACAAGGCTACTCGAGTGGCTGCATTTCATAATGCCACTATCGAAAACTTAGTTGAACTATTGGGTGCTGCTGGCCTCGGCGGCTTAGACGAGTTGGAACCAAAACACATCAATCGGCGAGTGGAAGGTACCAATATTCAAACCTATGCAAAGTTATACCCCAATATTGCTCCGAATTGTTTATTAAACCACGAGACTATTCCTAATGATTGGAAAGACGACTGGATTGCAGCAAACGCACGAGCATGGTAACACCACTTATTCGTAAATAATGAGGCGCAGCAGCACATGAAAACATCTGACTTGTTTGTAAAAGCACTTGAAAATGAAGGCGTGGAGTATATTTACGGAATTCCAGGCGAGGAGAATCTTGATTTTCTCGACTCTCTCAGAGGTTCCTCTATTAAGTTGATTTTGACTCGACACGAGCAAGGAGCTGGCTTTATGGCAGCGACTTACGGCGGTTTTCAAGCTAGTTGTCCAATTTTTTCACGCAACTTCTAAAATTGTT
>CAYSZH010000219.1:0-6255 GCA_964435305.1 uncultured Granulosicoccaceae bacterium | reverse complement strand
GGTGTTTGAATTGGCCAGTGCGGATGATGTGTTAAGCGCGGATTCATCGGCGGTCAATTTTAGTGAAGACAAGCCGGTTGGATTAATTGGGCCTCACGCCCCTGGTGGTGAGTGTGACTTTGAGGTTCGTATGATGGCAAGTTCTGGGGGTATGAGTGAGGACCCGATTACTGGCTCGCTCAATGCGGCGCTGGCGCACTGGATGTTGTCGGATGGGCGGTTGATTTCAAATGTGGTAGTGGCACAAGGTACAAAAATCGGTCGTAGTGGGCGTGTTTACATAAGCCCTGATCAAAGCGTCGATGGTTCGGTTCGCATCGGCGGGCAAACCCATATTTTGATAGAGGGGACTGTGCAGCTGTAAGGCGTATTTTTGTCCAGAATTCAGGGAGCACATAGTTATGGAACAGGCTATTTCAGCAGGAGTAGTATCGGCAATTGATCATTACCCCGATGATGCATTAAAAATGTTCAATCAATTGCGTCGAGTCGTTGTTGATATTGCCAGCGAAACGGTTGGCTTAAACGCAGTAGAGGAAACGCTTAAATGGAATGAACCCAGTTATTTAACCAAAGCGGGTAGTACGGTTCGCTTTGCCTGGAAAGTCGCGCAGCCCGACACCATCGGTGTGTATTTTAATTGTCAGACGATATTGGTTGAAACGTTTAAAGAGTTATACCCCACTCAACTTAGCTTTGATAAAAACCGCGCCGTGCTACTCGATTTAAATGCATTATTTCCTACCGACGAGATGCGCCACTGTATTGGAATCGCAATGGAATACCATAAGCTTAAGAATAAACCCTTGCTGGGCGGATAATTTACGTAGCGCTCACAAACTGTAGTTTTGTTATTATTAAGTAGAGGATTGAGTAAATCAAAACCAGTCATTGTAAGAAAGAAAATTGTGTCAAAGAAAAGCAAGAATAGATAAACACGTAAACGGCCCCTTTTATTGCGGGCAGTTTTATATTAAACCTATCCGTATCGACGGGCCGTATTAAATTATCGGATCGTTCAACTCCAAACTAAAACGTCGTGGCAGCAAGCCTGCCTGAAACCAGCTCACAAAAGAGTATATGGAATACACCGGCACGCCAGTCAGCTTTCTTATATGGGCTGCGTAAGGCACCATATTGGTACACTCTAAAACGATCGCACCAATATTGTCGAAATCATCAAGCAACGATTGTGCAGCGGCAAGGTTGTCTGCCAGTGCGAGATCAAAATCGATTTCCGCGTGATCATCCAAAATCGCTTCGCTGAAATGTTGCCCATCTTCGGTGCCAACAATGGGTGTGTTCAGTGGCACCTTGGCGGTCTGCAAATGTTTCGGCGTCAGTGTCGATTTAGAGATGGTCAGTACACCAACCTGTTTGTCTGGAGGTAATAAAGATTGTACCCAGGGCACTTGCATGAGTGAGGAGGTGGCCACTGGTACATTGCACTCAGCTGCCACCTCTTTTTGGATAAGCGAAAGAAAACCGCAGTTGGTTGTTATGCCGTCTGCACCACTTGCCACCAAATCATTGGCGGCATCGATAAACCGCTGTGTTAGTGCTTCGGCATTGTTTCTCACAACAAGATCGGGAGAGGCGCCGCGCACCACTCGGTACTGAACCGGGAAGGGCCAGGTGCCGGCATTGCCCATATCCCCTAAAATTCTCGGGAATTGTGTTTCGAGCATAAGGATACCTACGCTCGCGCCATAGACGGTTTTGCCGCCGTGCTCAATGGGCATAAGGCACTACTCCTACCTTGTTTTTTAAAGCCTATCCAACCGCATTATTGGATTTATCGTTAGAGTTTACCGTGATTTTGGTTTAGTCTGGAATCGATGCTGCGATATGCAAGGAGGGTTTTGCTAAATGAACGACAGACAAAATAGTCTGAATGGCGCACAGTCGCTTGTGCGTATGCTTGAAGCCCACAAAGTTGAGCATATTTTCGGGCTGTGCGGTGATACCACCTTGCCATTTTATGATGCCATGTACAGCATGGATCATACAATCAACCATGTTCTGACGCGCGACGAACGCAGTGCGACTTATATGGCTGACGGTTACTCACGCGTTACGGGTAAACCGGGTGTGTGCGAAGGCCCCTCTGGTGGAGGTGCAACTTACATCTTACCTGGCTTAATTGAAGCCAACGAATCATCCTACGCGGTGCTTGCCATCACCACGGATATCTCGGTTGCCAGTTATGGTAAATACCCGTTAACCGAAGTCGATCAACAAACCATGATGGGGCCATTAACGAAATGGAACCAGGTGATATCTCGCGCCGATCATATTCCCCGAATGGTGCGCGGTGCGTTTAGAGCGATGACCACAGGGCGCTCTGGTTCAGCGCATATTGGGCTGCCCTACGATGTACAATATGATGCTGTTTCTCAAGATGATATTTGGGCAGATGCTGCCCATGTCCATTACCCCGCTTATCGCACCGGCCCTGAGCTTGCCGCTATTGAGGCGGCCGTTGATGCCATATTGAGTGCGAAGCAACCTGTTGTGGTGTGTGGCGGAGGTGTTGTAATCGCCGCGGCTGAGGCGCAACTGGAACGCTTTGCCAGTCGGCTGGATATACCGGTTGCCACATCGATCTCTGGGCAGGGCAGTCTTGCCGATACAAATCCGAACTGCGTAGGCGTTGTCGGTTCGAATGGTGGCACCGATCAAACATGGGAGTTACTGGAAAGGGCCGATCTGGTTATTTTTATGGGTTGTCGAGCGGGCTCTACCACTACAGCCAGATGGGAAGCGCCTAAACCCGGTGCACGCGTAGTGCATTTTGATTCTGACCCAATGGTGATTGGCGCCAATTATAAAACCGAAGTTGGCGTCGTTGGCGACTTGCGTTTATCGCTTACCGCTATGAACGATGAGCTGGATAAACGGCTGCATGACTATCAAGGGTTTGGCGGTGCCTTGGCCATTGCTGATGTTAAAAATCGAAAGTTCGAGCAATTCAATTTGCTGGCCGCGAGTACGGATGTGCCGATCCGGCCTGAACGCATTGTGGCGACACTAAATAAACTATTACCGGAGGATGCCACTATTGTGTCTGATCCTGGTACCTCTTGCCCTTATTTTTCAGCCTATTTTAAATTGCCAAAACCTGGCAGACACTTTATTACCAACCGCGCTCATGGTGCTCTTGGTTATTCCCTGAGTGCCTCACTTGGGGCATGGTTTGGTCGCCCCTCTAGTAAAATTGTTGCACTAATGGGCGACGGCTCGTTCGGCTTTACTTGCGGTGAACTTGAAACGGTTGTCCGTTGCAAAGCACCTATTACATTTATTGTTTTTTCTAATAGTGCTTTTGGCTGGATTAAGGCGAGCCAGGAGGCGGATTGTGATAAGCGCTATTACAACGTGGATTTTAATCGTACCGATCATGCAGCGATTGCCAGCGCCTACGGGGTAAAAGCATGGCAAGTGCACGACCCTGAAAAATTATCATCCACGGTGCAGGCGGCGTTGGAACATGACGGTCCAAGCCTTATTGATATTGTCTCGCAACCACTGGAAGAGGCGAACGCTCCTGTGCGTCGCTGGATGGGATAGCACATGGCAATTACGGATAAATCTATGGTGCTTAATGAAAAAATAGTTGCGGTTGATGCCTGGCATTGCAAGCTTCCGGTAAATGCACGGCGCGACCATGGCGTTGGCAGTGTCATTGGCACGATTGACATCGTCGTGGTGCGGGTAACCAGTGAATCTGGCGTAGCGGGCTTTGGTGAAGCCTCACCGTGGCCTGTCTTTAATGGTTCTGCTGAGGCAAGTCTGGCGGCGTTCGATCGATATTATCCACCGCATATGCTGGGTAAGCCAGTAAGCGATTGGGCAAGCATCATGCGCATCGCCGAAAAAGCCTTAGTGCATTGTTATGATGCCAAGGCCGCATTGGAAAGCGCGCTGCTTGATCTGGCAGGCAAGTTACTCAATGTGCCCGTATCAGTTTTGCTCGGCGGAAAGGTCCGATCCGAGATCCCATTGTCTGTTTCGATTGCCAACCCTGACTTCAACGAAGATATTGCCTTGGCCGAGCGTATTCATGCCGACGGTGTTCGCATTGTAAAACTCAAAACCGGTTTTAAATCTCACGCCTTCGACATAGAGCGTATCGAATACTTTAAAAAACACTACCCTGACACCGCAATACGGATTGATTACAACCAGGGCTTGGACCCTGTTGAAGCCTTAAAAAAGGTAAAGGATGTCGATGCGATGGAGGTCAGTTTTATCGAACAGCCAGTTGCGGCACACCATTACAGTTGTATGCATCGTTTGAAAGAAGCAACCGCAGCGCCTTTGTTGGCTGATGAAAGTGTTTTTTCAACAAGCGACATGATAAGAGCCGTCGATGAAGATATTTGTGATGCCGTATCGGTTAAGATCATGAAGTGCGGAGGCTTATCACGAGGCAAAGAGATTGCCGCTATTGCAGAAGCTGCAGGTCTTGCAGCCTATGGCGGCGATATGTTTGAGTCTGGGCTTGCCCACATGGCCGGTGCCCAAATGATCGCTACCTGCGACAATATTTCTTTGGGTTGCGAGTTTTATCAGGCGCGATACTATCTTGAGCAAGACATATTGCTGGAACCTTTTCCTTGTGACAACGGGGTCGTCAGCGTGCCAGATACGCCGGGGCTGGGAGTTCTTGTTGATGTTGATCTGGTTCAAACATACAGCGTGAATGTGGTTCAACATAGCGCGTAAGCTTGAGCACCCTTGGAATCAGGCGGAAGTGTCGTTGCGAAGTGATTCGTTTTAACACTATTAAAAACAGATGCTTAAGCTCGATATCGTAAGCAGGATATAGCATAAAAGGCGCGTTCTATAAAACCTTGAATTTACACTCGCGTTGTAATCGCGCATAAGATAAAGTAGGGCGGTGAGGTCGTGTTAGTGACCGAACTGATCATACAATTGGAGACTAAACAATGATGCAAGGTGCAATAAGAAAAAGCTTAGGCTGTGCACTGTTAGCGGCCAGTGTGTTCGCTACAGGTGCAGCGCAAGCTGAAAAATGGGATATGCCTATGGCGTATTCAGGTTCTAACTTTCACTCGGTAACGGGTGCACAATTCGCAAGCTGTGTTACCACAGGTACCGGCGGCGAAATTGAAATCGTCACTCACCCATCGGGTTCACTGTTTAAAGGAGGTGATATCAAACGCGCTATTCAAACCGGACAGGCGCCTATTGGTGAGCGTTTATTATCGGGTCATCAAAACGAAAACGCCTTGTTTGGTATCGATTCCATTCCGTTTTTGGCCACCTCGTTTGACGATGCCGCTAAATTGTGGGAAGCCGCCAAGCCTTCAATGGAAGCGCTGTTGGCAGAACAGAATCTGGTACTTCTGTACTCAGTGCCTTGGCCACCACAGGGTTTGTACTTCAAAAAAGAAGTCAATTCGGTTGCTGACATGAAAGGCGTTAAGTTCCGTTCATACAACAACGCAACAGCCCGATTAGCAGAGCTAACCGGTATGTTACCTGTGAGCATTGAAGCGGCGGAAATATCGCAAGCGTTTGCAACAGGTGTTGCTGACTCTATGGTGTCTTCAGGTGCAACAGGCTACGATCGCAAGGTGTGGGAGAGCCTCACGCACTTCTATGAAGTGGATGCTTGGTTGCCACGTAACTACATCATGGTTAATGCTGATGCATGGGGTAAGGCCAGCGAAAGCGCACAAAACGTGATGCGTGGTTGCGCTGAAATTGCTGAATACGCTGGTACCTGGCGTGCCAAGGAATACACCGGTTTCACACTCAATGGTTTACGCGATGGTGGCATGACGGTAGGCCCTGCAGGAGATGCACTGGTGGGTGAACTTAAAACCATTGGTGAAACCATGACGAAAGAATGGCTGGAAGCCGCTGGTGATTCGGGTGCCGCCATTGTGGATGCGTTTAACGCGAATTAATTCATTAATAGATAAGGCGCTTTATAGCTTTATATAAGCGTTAGTGATATTCAGCAACACCGTCACATGTGGGCGGTGTTGTTGTTTTAGAAGGGGATAAAGTGACAGCATATCGTCGACTACTACGTTTTTTGGATGGCTTGTATACGGCAGGTGGTGTGCTGGCCTCACTGTTTCTAATCGCGATATTAGCGCTTATCGTTATTCAAATGACGGCCCGCTGGACAGGAAATATATTCAGTGGTGCTCCAGACTATGCCGGGTATTGCATGGCTGCCGCGTCCTTTCTGGCATTCGCTCATGCACTTAACCGAGG
>CAYSZH010000218.1:0-6342 GCA_964435305.1 uncultured Granulosicoccaceae bacterium | reverse complement strand
AGCAGGGTCACCAAACGCATTTGCGGATGAACCGTACCTAAAAATTGCTGCATGCTCTCTTGCGCATAGCGTGCCTCACGACCACTGTGCGCAAACAGCTTAACCGTCATGATGTTGGTATAGCTATCGACCACACGGCCGGTCATTTCGGAGCGCGCATCCGCTTGTACACGTGAAATTGACTTCAAGCGCGGTAAAAAATGGTTCATTAAAATGATGTAGCCAGCCACCCAGAGAAGAAACGGTAGCAACAACCACGCATCAAACGATGCCATAAGAATCAGCGCAGCCAAGAAATAGACCAGCACATACACGAGCACTTCGAGCACTTTCATTATTGACTCACGCACGGCCAGCGCGGTTTGCATGACTTTGGTTGCGACTCGTCCTGCAAATTCGTCTTGAAAAAACGCATAGCTTTGCCCCAGCATATGACGATGCATTAACCAGCGAACCGCCATAGGGTAGTTACCGATGATGGTTTGATGCACCACAACCGATTGAGCAAGCCCCACCAGCGGCAATAAAACTAGAATCAGGAAACCAATCCAGGCTAGCTTGGCACCCTCATCGTTCAGGAACGAACTGCGATTTGTTTCGCTTAGCCAATCCACAAGGTTACCCAGATAACCAAACAGGCTGACTTC
Source organism: uncultured Granulosicoccaceae bacterium (assembly GCA_964435305.1). Taxonomy (GTDB): domain Bacteria; phylum Pseudomonadota; class Gammaproteobacteria; order Granulosicoccales; family Granulosicoccaceae; genus Granulosicoccus. Next base: position 5,695 of record CAYSZH010000218.1, on the reverse strand, counting down.
TAATATGGAAATCAGCGCTGTCAGTACGGTGAGAAGCAGCAACCATTTCCAGTGCGCTTTGCAATAAAACCAAATGAACGGCAGCAGCGTGCCAGGTGGCTGCGCGCGAGAATACTCCGGAAACGGATTGAGCAGACTTTCAAAGTAGGCAAACAAACGCGCCATTTAACGGATCTCTAACGTCAATCAATTACCGGTGCCGGTGGCAACGGCGATTCAGAGCGATTGATGTGGTTTGTCATATTGGTGAAGAAGATGGTACTCATCGCCATGGTCACGTCCAACAAATTTTTATCGCTAAACCCAGCCTTGCGCACCCGCGTCAACAGCGCATCCTCCAGTTCCCCGGGTGTACCATGCAGGGTTCGGACAAGCTCACACAATATATTCAAGCGGGCATCTTGAAGAGGCTCACCGCGACGAATCGCTAATTGATCGGAAGCGTCAAGCCCTGCTGCCTTGGATTTTGCCGTGTGCACAGACAGACAAAATCGGCATTGCGTCAACTCACTGACAAGCAATTTGATACATTCTAGCTCGCGATCGTTCAGTGAACCAGCCTGTAAAGCAGACTCCATCGCAAGATAGGCCTGCAAAGCCGGTTCGCTATTCGCAAATTGCAGGTATATTTCTGATAGGCGGCCGTTCATTCGCACAGGCTCCAGTGCTTTGAGACTGGATTCTGAAAGGGCCGATTCCTTGCAAGTTTTTAGTCGTGCCAAGAGAACATCACTCCATGGTGGTTAACCAACATTATGCATGAACGATTCTACAAACCAGTGGAAAAACTGATTACCAGCATAATAGGCTACTGGGTCAAGCCTGCCGTGCTGCCAGAAAATCCAGCACCTTTGATCAAACCAGACTTACCTGTTTTGTATGTGCTGGAAACAGGGGGCCTTGCAGATAGAGCCACTTTGAATCTGGCCTGCCGAACGAATGGCTTGCCTGCGCCATATGAACCCTTGCAGTATGGCAGCCTGCTGGAGCGCAGCTCGGTGGACGTATTACGCCACAAACGGGGCATTATTTTCCGAAGACATCGTCTTGTACGCTCCAAGCGTCAGCAAAGGCTGGTCAACGTACGCCTCAACGAAAATGTTGAGGAGCTTCAGATTGTGCCGGTCGGGATTTACTGGGGCCGAGCGCCAGATAAGGAAGATTCATTCTGGTCGCTGTTCTTTAGTGAGAACTGGCAGATCGGAGGGCGTACTCGGAAATTCTTTACAACCTTGTTTTACGGTCGGGACACCTTGCTTCAATTCAGTGAACCCTTGTCACTGAACACATTGATCGGTAGCTATGCTGCCGATAATCCTGAATCCCAAACGCCCACACTCACCGCAGAACTTGTGCAACGAAAACTTTCGCGCATTCTACGTGTACATTTTCGACAACGGCGTATTGCAAGCCTGGGCCCTGATCAATCCCACAGACGTATGCTGTTAACGGCGGTGCTTCAGGATAGCAACGTACGAGACACCATAAACGCAGAATCGGTAACTAAGAAGACGACAACGGAAAAGCAACTCCTCAATGCCCAGGCTTACGCGAATGAAATCGCGGCCGACATGTCGTATCCGACCGTGCGTGTTTTGCATCGATTAATGAGCAGGCTGTGGACGCAACTTTACGATGGCGTTGAAGTCTCAGGCTTAGATCGCCTGGGTAATACCGCTGATGGACGCGAACTTGTTTATGTCCCCTGCCATCGAAGTCATATTGATTACTTACTGTTGTCCTACATTTTATATATTAACGGCTACTCATTACCCCATATAGCCGCCGGAATTAATTTAAATCTGCCGGTTGTGGGCGGGCTGCTTCGTCGAGGCGGGGCGTTTTTTCTACGCCGTAGTTTTGCAGGCAATAAGCTCTACACAGCCGTCTTTAATGCTTACTTAAGCACAATACTCAAACGCGGACAGGCACTGGAATACTTTGTCGAGGGTGGTCGAAGCCGTACCGGTCGTCTGCTCCCACCCAAGGGCGGCATGCTGGCGATGACAGTACACGCTTATCTACGCAACCCGCGTACGCCCGTGGTGTTCGTCCCCGTGTACTTTGGCTACGAGAGATTATTAGAAGGGCGTTCGTTTACAAATGAACTCGCTGGCGGCAAGAAGAAAAAAGAATCGGTATTCGCCCTACTGAAATCGCTGCACACCTTACGTGAAGAATATGGCAGCGTGTACGTTAATTTTGGCACGCCGATAGAACTCAATACACTGCTTGATAAACATCACAAGCCGTGGCGATCAGACCTTGTTGAACCCGAACGACCCGCCTGGTTAAGCCCTGTTGTTACCGAGCTTGGCGAGACCATCATGCAAAACATCAACAATGCGGCCTACATAAATCCGATAAACCTCCTGGCATCCGCGCTGCTTGCAACACCACGCGGTGCACTGGGAAAAGAAGACTTAAAGCGTCAGATGGCTATTTACCATGCGCTGCTATCGTCAATAGCCAATGACAATACCCTGGTGGTACCCGATATAGAGTTTGATGAGGCCATCGAACATGCGCATAAATTAAAGTTCGTACAGACCCAGCAAGACCCCCTTGGCGATCTGGTATCAATAAGGCCAGGCATGTCAGCACCTTTAACCTACTTTCGCAATAACATTTTGCACTTACTGACCTTGCCATCACTCATTGCCTGCTGCTTTTCAAATCACAAAATCCGCAGCCAGAAAGAACTATCCAGCCTGATGGAATATGCGTACCCGTTTCTGCAAACAGAACTGTTTTTTCCAAAAACGCACCCTACACGGCAATTGGAGGAAACCGTTGAGGCTCTACTCAATTGCGGACTATTAACTAATGAAGGCGATAACTATAGAAGGGCTATGGCTGGCAGTCATGAAGCCGTACTACTGATGCGCTTAGCAGAAACCGTTAGGCCATCACTGGAACGTTATTTTCTGGCTGCATCTGTTTTGGTATCGGCCGGCAATGACGGTATTGACATAGAGACGTTTAATGCAAGATGCGAAGCTTGCGCAAATCGCCTGACCGCAACACATGGGAAAGCGGCCGGCGACCTTTATGATAAACATCTGCAAAGCAGTTTTCTACACACACTAAACAACACTGACTACGTTAATTGCGAAGACGATCGACTTTTTGTGTCAGAGAATCTTGCAAAAGTGGCAGAACAAACCCGCACATTACTTCCAGAACAGATGCGACATGCCATTTTAAATGCGGCTTCAGAATCAACGCAGACCACACCATAACGCCCTGAGCAATATTGCCAGGTAAATATTCCCTTGAGAACCGGAACATTTACTGCTTAGCTACACTTATGGAATAGTTTTGTAATTGAGGACTAAGATGATCACCCACCCCAAGATTTGCGCCTTTCTTTGTGCCCTAAGCACCTGCTGCATCACCCAAATGGGTTATGCCTTTGATGCCCGCTCAGCCGCGCTGGGTGGCTCCGCCATCGCTAATGGCAAAGGCGTGCATGGGACATTGGAGAACCCCTCCACGCTAATGCGCCTTAAACGTAAGGGCGAACGTTTTCATTTTCACGCTGGCGCAAACGTCGACATTCGGGATGAAACCGGTGTACTCGACGAACTCAGCGACGAGGAAGATCTGGTTGATCGTCTTGATGCTGAAATAGATCGTCTAACGGACGTGCCACTCACTTGTGATGCACTCACCGCCGACGCTGATACGCTGTGCCTTACGGACACGGCCGAGCTGGGTGACCTCTCCTCACGCCTTGCAGACATTTTCCAAAACATTGATGGCAGGCCCCTGGCGGGTTCAATTGGAGGCGATATCGGCGTTGCCAGCACCAGCTTCGGCATCCCGTTTGCCATTCATTTTCGTACGGCTTTTACAGGTGTTGCCCGCTCTGATATTGCAACAGCTGATCTGGATTATGTGCAATCGGTTTCCGACGCACTGATCGACAACGAGCTGACGTTTGGCGAAGTTCTCGACAGTTCACCGCTGAGCCTGGATGCTAATACCGGCACACTCGAGGTAGACACGGCAAGCGACGAACTGGTATCAGAAGTTGAAGGCAGCGGATTGGCCCGGGCTCAGGTGGGAATAAGTTTCGCTACCAGCATTAGTCTTATCGGCTTTGACTGGGATATCGGTATCACGCCTAAGTTTTCACGTCTTACCGCCGGAAATTTTGAAGAGAACCTACAAGATAACTTCGATTCAGTCGATGATGAAAATGAACTGAGCTTTAACGAACGGTTTGAAGAAAATCAGGTTGAAGCGAGCAGTACGACGGTTGATGTTGGTGTCACTACAAGCTTACCGATTTTGCCTATTCGAATTTCGGTTGTGGCAAGAAACATGATTGCTGAAACGATCACCACAAACGACGGCTTTAAATTTGAAACCACACCGCAATTGATCGTCGGTGGTGCGTTTGATTTAGGTTCTCTGACGTTCAGTGGCGATGTGGCATTGAACGAGGCAAAAGTGGACAATCTGGAGACTCAAGTCATTTCAGTGGGCGCTGAATACAGCAAGCGCTTTTTCGCGTTGCGAGCTGGCTTAAGTCACGACAATTCTCGAATAGAAGAAGCCACCAGCTTTAGCCTTGGATTTGGCCTTGGGCCATTGCAGGTTGGCGGCCGATTGACTGATGTCACTCAAGCCCTGTTTGGCGCACAGATTACCTTTGGTTTTTAATCGAATACTTTGCGCTGACTGCGGGCGACGTTCAATTATAAATAAAAGAAAGTCTTACATCAAAAACGAATCGCCCTACGTTCAATCATACGGGCCTGCCTCTGCATCGCAGCAGGCAGGCCCGTTTCCTGAAGATGAGATAACCAGTCGGATGATTTTACCGGCTGCTTTAAAAACACCCCTATTGCATTGTCATACTCCGGCAAGGTCCAACGAAAGCCCTGAGCAAAACCGACTCGCTCGAATACACCAAGGCTTTTTTTAAATTCCGTCCGGCTGATGCAATTAACAACCAGAACACCAGTCGGGCTCAACGCGTTCCATAACTGGCGTACCCACTTATCTTCAATAGGCTGTGCGCGCTGAGGTTCCCCGCCCGAGTGCCCGAACAAATCGTCTATCAATAAATCAACCTGACGCGGCCGTGTTCGCCTCATCCAGCGAATGGCATCCTTATGAACCAATTTAATCGTCTCGTCTCTGACGCCAAACCAGTGTTCCGCAATACTGATATGCACAGCGTCGATTTCAACGGCCAGCAGGTTTTTAAACGGCACAAGGCGTTGCAACTGACGTATGCCAGCACCTCCCCCTAAACCCAACATGACAATGTTTTCACAGTGTTCCGGTGCTCTGTATAACACCGGCAAACTCAAACAATCCCAAATAGCACCGGCAAAGGGCTTGTTTTCATTCCACTGGCTATGAAACACACCGTTTGTATACAAGCGTACTGTATTGCCGGCACTGCGCACGCTGTATATTGTGTCCCCGTGTTGACGTTCCCACAGCACGCCCATTAGTCAATTCTCACCTATTGTTGAAAGCCGTAAACATTGACATTGCCACACACCAGCGACCACATAAGCTGTGGCACACTGACAATCATGATCAAAAAGTCCAACAACCCTATTCTGGCAGCTGCGATTCTACTGCAATTAAGCGCCTGTCAGGACCCAGCACCTGTACAGCTATCGGAAAAACCGGCCCAGTCAACGACCGTCGCGGCAGCCAGTGCGCAAAC
>CAYSZH010000217.1:1438-6354 GCA_964435305.1 uncultured Granulosicoccaceae bacterium | reverse complement strand
AGTTTGAATTTTTTCCAAGCCACTGTGAATAGCGCTCATGTCAGACTCTGACAACACACCCACCTGGTGCAGCATAGAGGCATGTGCTTTGGAGCCAGCGATATCTTGCCGATACAAACGTTGATCAAACTCCACAGATGCTGTGAAGGCTTCTACAAAGCTGTCGGTACTTTCCTCAAAACGGCCACCCCACAACTTAGGCTTGTCAGCCGAATCGCCCGGATTGGAATTTTGCTTATCAGACATTGCACGTGTGACTAGTTTCAGCGAGTGAAGCACGTATACTAACAACTTTATCGCGTGTCCAAGGCTTCAATGACTGACCTACTACGCATTGCCACAAGGCAGAGCCCACTCGCATTGTGGCAGGCCAATTCCGTGCGCTCACAATTAATGGATGCGCACGCTGGTCTGAAAGTCGAATTACTGCCAATTACCACCGAAGGTGATCGTAAGCTCGGCACATCGCTTGCCAAAATCGGCGGCAAAGGTTTGTTTATCAAAGAATTGGAAGCAGCCCTTCTCGATGGCCGGGCCGACATAGCCGTGCATTCTATGAAGGATGTCACCGCCGTGGTACCCGAAGGTTTAACCATAGGCACCTTGCTTAAACGTGAAGACCCACGTGATGCGCTGGTATCGGTCAAACACGGATCAATAAACGATTTACCAGAAAACGCCATTATCGGCACCTGCAGCCCAAGACGCCTGGCGCAGCTGCTAAACCGTTACCCCAACTTCCAGATTAAAGACATGCGCGGCAATGTCGGCACACGCCTGCATAAACTCGAGACGGGTGAATTCGACGCCACCTTACTGGCTTGCGCCGGGCTTGAACGCCTGGGCCTTCAAGAGCGCATCGCACAGGTGTTACCTATGGATCTTTGCCTGCCCGCTGTTGCACAGGGCACAATCGGAATTGAATTGCGGGAAGGTGATGAAAATGTACAAGCGCTTATCAGTGTTTTGAACGATGAAGACACGGCAACACGCACCAAAGCTGAACGTGCGCTTAGTGCCGCATTAAACGGAGGTTGCTCAGCACCTGTCGCAGGCTTTTCTCAAACCAATGGCAATAGCATTGAACTAATCGGACGCGTAATCGCAATGGACGGTACTAAATTATTAGAAGCACGCGATACATCAACCCTTGAACAGGCCCACCAACTTGGGGTATCAGTTGCGCAATCTCTTTTGGAGCAAGGTGCTCAAGCGATACTTGATGATGCCGAGCTGCATTCAAGCAAATGAGTGCTGCGACGAAACGGCCTATTAAAGTATTAGTTACAAGAGCAAAACACCAACAAGCCGATTTTATAGAACGATGCCATGCTGCTGGTATGGAACCTATCAGCTTGCCGTGTATGGATATTTTGCCGGTTGAATTTTCGTTAACGCAAAACAATATCGACTCTGCCGACCTGGTTTTTTTCACTAGCCGCAACGCGGTTGATTTTACGCATGCGCATAGCCCCCTGCCCTGGGTCGGTAAATCGGTGTTGGCTATTGGTCGCGCAACAGAGCGAATTCTTAGCCGGCTTGGGCAACCAGTTGCACACCCGCCTGTTGCACCTTATACGAGTGAAGCGTTTATTGAATGGTATGCGCAGCAAGCGCCAGCAACGTCTGCAATGTTAATTAAAGGTGTGGGTGGTCGTAAGTTATTGGAAGCACATTTTAACGACAGAGCAATACCATTAAACGTTGTAGAAGTATACAAGCGCGTAATCCCAGCTGTGAGTGATTCTGAAAGGCGGCGCGTTTTTGTGGATAACGCACCGGATATTATCAGTGTGACCAGCGACGATGTGCTCCGTAACCTGGTTAATATTGCAGGGCCTGCGTTTGCTAATCAGCTTAAAGCGACGCAGTTGGTTGTGAACAGTGAGCGAAATGCTGCGCTTGCGGTGCGGCTTGGGTTTGATTATGCGGCGATTGTGGCCTCGCCTGCAGGTGATGAGGGACAGATAGCGGCGGTTATGGAGTGGATGGGTAGCCGTTGATGTATTGACATCGATAATCGTGGCTGCTTTTAGTCCTGTTATGGCCATTAGAAAACACATAGTAATCTGACCAACCCACTCGACTACATCCTGTTACAAACCCCACCTCACTTTACCGCAACAATGTGGTATCCAGGCGCCGGATGAGGACCATGATCAAGCAAATCACCATCGCAAGCTTGCTGCTACTTTTTGGCAACAGCACGGTGCACTCTGCTGATATTGTCAGAGAAATAAGCCACACAGGCCCAGGCTCGGGCAACTTTGTAGAAATAAACCTATCACTTGGGGCAAGTCGTCTCCCCTTGGTGGGTTTTAATGATCAGGATATTGAGGATTCGAACGACCTCGACGGTGCGCTTATTCTGGATCTCAATGGCCGCCTCGAATACAAAAATTTCTTTGGAGAATTTTTAACTGAAAGTTTTAACGATGTGACTCTGGGACACAATTTATTCAATTCTGACAAATTCAGCCTGGATTTCATCGGCACTCAGATGCTTGAGATGATCTCGCGCAATGATCAGCCCGGTCTTACAAGCATTGAAGATCGTGAAAACGACTTTAATCTCGGTCTTCGAGGAAACTGGTTTAGCGGCGACAATATGGCGCAACTGGAACTTGTTCATGATGTTAATAACGCGCATGACGGGTTAATAGGTTCTATCCAATATGGGAAACAATATCAGTTCAGAAACTGGCACCTTTATTCCTTAGGTGGAGTGCGATATTTTTCAAGCAACGTCATTGATCATTTTTTCGGTGTGTCAGAGCAGGAATCCACAGCGGACCTGCCAATCTATCGCGCTGGCGAGGGCTTCTTCCCTACACTGCAATTAGGCGCAGCAATACCATTGAATGAAAAATGGATCTTTCGTGCTACAGCAGAATACGCGTACCTACCCGGATCGGTAAGGGATAGTCCACTGGCACAAGGTGACGACATTTTCGCGATCAGAGTGGGCTTTTCCAGAGCACTCTACCCATGGTAGACAAAACGCGAAGCCTGAACACTCTTCTATTTCTTCTTGCGTTTTCAATAAACCCGGCCTTTGCTCAAGAGCCGCAAGTTACTGGAGAATCGGTTGTGCTTCAAGTTCAACCAAATAAGTGCATCGCGTTGCGAAAGGGCAAAAGGTGCTACCAAAAACTGAACATATCATTCAAGGCCTCCAATAGTGCTGATTATTGTCTGCACGCTAATGAACGCGGCGCTCCGCTAACCTGCTGGAAGAATGCATTTGATGGAAAGCTAAGCTACGTGTTTAATTCCAACGAAAGTGTGCGCTTTGTTCTCTTTCAGAATTCTGGTGAGTCGGTTGCAGAAACGGTATTTACGGTTGCCTGGGTTTATGGAAGTAGCTCTCGTAAAAGGAATGGTTGGAGGCTTTTTTAGTGCAGTAGCGATGCGTTCCCATGCCTTCGTATTTTAGCTGCCTAGCACCAACTAGGCAGTGTTTTGTGTATCTGGGTTTCCAGGGCATGAGCCCAGGAACTTAACTGGTTTTAAATTCCAAACTAGCGCGGAAGGATTCGAGCATCCAGATCGCTTTTTCATGTGCTGCTATCCGCTGAGTTACTAGGTCGGTCGTGACTTCATCATCGATCTCGCTCGTCAATGCATAGACTGATTTAGCGGAGAGAATAAGGACCAGATGGTCCTTTATTAGCTGTTCCACCATCGACTCTGCCGAGGGTACTTCGGTTTCATCTTCGATGTTTGACAATTCGGCGAATGCAGAAAAAGAACCAGGAGAAACGTAGCCTAGCGTGCTAATTCTCTCCGCGATGGTGTCGATCGAAACAGCCATTTCAGTGTACTGGCTTTCGAACAGATGATGTAGCGTGATAAACATCGGACCTTTCACGTTCCAATGATAATTCTGTGTTTTCAGATGCAGAGAATAAGTATTAGCCAGCAGTATCGATAGCTCGTCTGCGATATTTAGACGTGCTTCATCTATCAAGCCCAACACATTGGCCAAATTCGCACTTTTCGCAATGTTTACAGATGATATTTTTTTTCCTCAGCAAGTTAATTTGTGATGTACACAGTATTGAACTTTGGTCTTACTGAGGGTTTGTGCGAAATATACAACTCCGTATAGGTTTGACTATTGCCACGCCTCAATTCATTCAACTAACACCCACGCAATAAATCAGTAAACTCCGAAAAATCAGTAAACGTATCTCTAATCGCATTGTCGCCAGGCAATATCGGTAAAACCAAATCATAAAGATTGTCGAAAAAAGCGCTTGAATCTCCAGTGTCTTGCGCCTCGACAATGCTGTCTACCAAGTTAATGCCAACGGCGGCCGAATTAATCAATGTCACTCTGGCCACGCGATCATCAAAATTACCTATTGGCTCAAGTGCAGCAGACAGCGGCCCTGGCAGCGTGACGATCTCGCTGGGCATCGCCTCTGAGCATGTGTTGTCAATAACAGGTAAAGGGTCTTCCATAAAATCATCCAATCCTTTTTGAGGTGGACAGGTGTTTGTTGCAAAGTCTGGTAGGCCGTGTAAACAGGTACCATCACGATCTCGGTTTTCATCGTTAACCGGGCAAAGTCCATTTCCAGCTCGCGGGGCACCATCTGGACAAGCTTCTTCTTCCTCTTCCTCCATTGGGCACTGACCTTGCGCATCTGGCTGACCACCATCAGGACACATCTCTTCCTCTTCTTCCATTGGGCACTGACCCTGCGCATCTGGCTGACTACCATCTGGACAAGCTTCTTCTTCCTCTTCCTCCATTGGGCACTGACCTTGCGCATCTGGCTGACTACCATCTGGACACATCTCTTCCTCTTCTTCCATTGGGCACTGACCTTGCGCATCTGGCTGACTACCATCAGGACACATCTCTTCCTCTTCTTCCATTGGGCACTGACCTTGCGCATCTGGCTGAC
>CAYSZH010000217.1:0-1338 GCA_964435305.1 uncultured Granulosicoccaceae bacterium | reverse complement strand
TACCATCAGGACACATCTCTTCCTCTTCTTCCATTGGGCACTGACCAGCTTCATCCCTAGACTCACCATTTGGACACATGCCCACTTCAATACACTCGCCAGTATCAAAGTCAGGCAAAAAACCCGTTGGGCACTGAGGGATGGGCCCTGCGCAATACTCTTCTGCGTTAGCCACACTTGCTGTACACGTAAAATTAGCCAGACTCGCTCTTGAAGTTATTGCAAGCGTAAAACACTGAGCTGTGCCCGGAACCGCACCCGCTGAAGAAAAACGATCAATACAGACCTCCGGTACTGCGGCTTTAGCTGTAAGCGATGCACTGGCAAACGCAACAAATGCAAGTAATAGCAAAGCCGTTTTGGTCACGAAATTCGTTTTTAGGAGGCTCATGCTGCACCTCCGTCTTCTTTGCTGCAGGTAAGGCCGCCGACAGATGCCGATTGCGCTTGCATTCTGCCGCCATCAAAAAAGGTAACTTGCGTCCATAAATCACCGGCGCCGGTTACTGGCGATTCGAGCCTCAGCGTTGAAAAATCATCGGCCGTCCATGTGTACCTAAACGGTTCAGACTCCACAGCAAACACCACACCCACGCCCAAGTAGGCATTAAAGCCTTCGACAGCATCCAGGTCATAAAAGGTGTAACCATAGGCCAGGCCGTCGTCGCCAAGGCACGCCCAGATTTCCGGGTTGGTGTCATCGCGTCTTGTAATGAGCAATTCGCCCAACGTTCTATCGCCAACCACGCTGTTGGAAGCATCACCGCTTTGATCTCCGCCAATGACGTTGGCAGTATCTGCGCTTGCATCATTGTTATTGCCCTCACTAACATCGCTACTATCGCCACCACATGCGACAAGTGAGGCGCTAAGCATGGCTGCGAATAGCGAATAAGGCAGTTTGCGGATGAATCGCATGGCTCTGATTTCTCTAGTAAATAATTGGCAGGCCAGATTATGCAAGCTCCTCAATGGGGTTTGCACCTTACATTGCGCAAACTTAAACTTTTGTCTAAATTTTAAGTGGACTCTTAACGGGTCTAGCTCACAACTAGCTAGCTTAACCACCAATACCAGACCAATTATTGACTGGCCAAATGTGGAACAAATGAGAGCAGTGGCCTCAATACCCGCAATCGGGCATCTAGCCAAGCTCTCACGCCAAAAATACGGTAAGCGAGCGCGGCATTATCATTGGTCAAGGTGAATTAAAGAAAACGGCCTTCGATAAATTGTTCTCGATCAACCATTCTCTTGCCACCGTAAGAGCAAAAGTGAACCGACTGAACAGGCGGACTTGGTGTACGACAAAAAAACCTGAACGGCTGTCTGATCACA
>CAYSZH010000216.1:0-6360 GCA_964435305.1 uncultured Granulosicoccaceae bacterium | reverse complement strand
CTAACATACTAGTAACCCTAAGATGCGCATTCAAACGCTCTACACATCATCCAAAATACTTCTCGGAGGAATCAAAACATGTTGAAAGGACTAAGAAAAATCTCCTGCGCTGCGGCGCTCGTTGGCGTAGTTAGCGGTTTCGCTGGTACCGCTCAGGCAGCCGATGTCACGATGCGTGGTGCCAGCTTGTTCGACAATGAACATGCGTATAGCAAAACGCTGATCAAATTTGCCGCACTGGTAAACGAATATTATGAAGGCGATGTCACCTTCGATTTGCGCGGGAACAGCGAGCTGGGTATTGAGCCAGACTATGTGAATTTCCTGACTCAAGGTGTTGCGATCGATTACGCGATTATTGCACCGTCTAACCTCGCAAGGTTCGCACCTTCCGTTCCCTTAATGGATATGCCGTTTGTTTTTCGCGATTTGGACCATTGGAACGCAGTATTGTCCAGTGATGTATTAGCGCCATTAGAAGATGTGCTGCTGGAAAAAGCAGACTTGCGCGTCATTGGTTACGCAGGTGGCGGCACACGCAACCTGATTTCCAACAAAGTAATCTCTAACATGGATGAACTTAAAGACCACAAAATGCGAGTCATGGGTGCACCGATTCAGGCACGCGTATTTGAAGCTGCAACTGCAGCACCGGCAGCCATTGCCTACTCTGAAGTGTACAACGCGATTCAAACCGGCGTCGTAGATGGTCTGGAAAACGAGGCAGCGAGCTTACTGCAATACAAATTCTTTGAAGTTGCACCAAATATCACCTTAACTCAGCATTCAATTACTGTTCGGCCAATCATTTTCAGCAACAAATCGTTTTCAAAGCTGCCGGAAGATCTGCAGGCAGTCATTTTGAAAGCCGGTAAAGAAGCTGGCGATTACGGCCGAGAAATTGAGTCGCGTGAAGACGGTGAGAAGCTACAACAGATGGCCGATGCGGGCCAAATCAAAGTTCAGGACTTCGCTGATCGTGAAGTACTGCTTGATCTTGTAGTACCGGTTCAAGATGCCTACGCGGCAGAGCTCGGTGCAGAAGACCTTCTAAAAGCCATTCGCTCTAAGTAATATACGTTCATAGCAGCAATCTAATTTGAAGCGGTACTACTGATCCTCGTCACGATAAGTGGCGAGGATTTATGCTTTTAACCGTAACAATCAAACTGAGGGTGCAGCATCGTGATCGAGCGGATGCTTGAAGGTGTGTGTCAACTGTTGCGCGTATTAGTGGGGCTACTCATTGCAGCCTTAATAGTACCGGTATTTATGCAAGTGCTTGCCCGTTATACCGGCATCATTCCCACTTATCTTTGGACAGAAGAAATTGCCAATTTCATTTTTGTCTGGGTGGTGATGCTTGGCTCCATGATTGCTGTATGGGAAGGCACGCACTTTGATGTTCGCGTTATTCCCGATGCCCGCTCCCCTTTGGGCGAATTGCTGCAAAAAGGTTTTGTTCTGGTGATGATCATTATCTTCGCCTTGCTGTTTGCACGTTTTGGCATCGATTACGCGAAGTTCGGCTCTATTCAAAGTTCTGTCATGATGCAAATCAATATGTTGTGGATTTACATCAGCGTGCCGCTAGCCGGATTCGTATGGACAGCCTTTGCCCTTTTTCGTTTATGGCAAGTCATTCAAACCTACCGCCAACACGCTGCTAGCCTCTCATGATTCTCTCAGCCGGCACGGCCTGCCTAATTCTTGTAGGTTGTTTTATCACTCTGGTCATTTTGCGTGTACCGGTGGCGTTTGCACTCGGCATTGCAACAATCCCTGTTGTTGCACTCGATTTGCGCCTTACACCGTTTTTAATTCTGGACAGGATGTTCCAGTCGTATAACTCGTTTATCTTGCTCGCAGTACCATTTTTCTTGCTGGCCGCTAATTTAATGAATGCCGGGCGCATGACCGACCGGCTGATTGAATTTGCACGTGTACTCACAGGTTGGATGCCTGGCGGTCTTGGGCAGGTGAACGTGGCTGTGTCGATGCTGTTTGCTGGTATCTCAGGCTCATCAACAGCGGATGCTGCAGGCTGCGGAAAAATCCTCATACCAGCGATGATTGACAAAGGCTACTCGCCTCGCTTTGCGGTAGCCATAACCGCGTGTTCTTCTGTTATGGGCGTGATCATTCCACCCAGCATTTTGATGGTCGTTTGGGGTGGTGTTATGTCAATTTCGGTGGGTGCTTTGTTTCTGGCTGGAGCCGTTCCCGGCTTGCTCATCGCTCTGGCACTTATGACAACTGTCTATGGTTATGCGAAAGTGTACGACTACCCCACCGCAGGCAAGCCTTCAAAGTCAGAATTTATAAGTGCTTTCAAAGGCGCAGGGCTTGCACTCCTTACCCCGGTATTTGTTATTGGAGGCATTGTTGGCGGCATAGTGACGCCAACAGAGTCTGCCATTATTGCAGCGTTTTATTCGTTTCTATTGGGCTTCTTTATCTATCGCACCATTAAGGCAAAAGACGTTGTCGGCATTTTGTATGAAACAGGGCGCTTCTCATCTATCTCATTATTCGCGATTGGTACGGCATCCGCTTTTGGCTGGATGTTATCGTTTTACAACGTACCCAGGCTTATTGTAGGCTCACTTACCGCACTACAGTTTGACGCCTTCGGTACATCGCTTATCATCGCCGCCCTATTTCTTTTATTCGGTCTTTTTATTGATGCGATTCCAGCCATTATTATTTTAGGAACCGTGTTACTGCCGGTTGCGCAAGCGGCCGGTATTCATCCTGTCGCCTTCGCCATCATTGGGATAATTTCACTGGCTTTTGGATTGGTTACGCCACCGTATGGCTTGTGCTTATTGATATCGGCATCTATAGCCAATTTAAATGTGGTACAGGTGCTGCGCGATGTGGTGATTGTGTTAATACCAATGCTGGTTATCCTGCTGCTGATAATCGTGTTTCCGGAGATAGCGCTTTGGTTACCAAAGACATTGATGCCAGCCACGTTCAAGTAAGTAAGGCAGGCGCAGCTAAAACACGGTTTAAAAGTGCTGGAACTGTTGGGAAAAGGATATTAAGGAGGTAGGCATAAAACATCATACAACGTAACAGCATGACGTAACACTTTAGTCACAGCGCCAGCTGATCGAATTTAGCTGCCCATGCAAAATCATTTTCAGTCAAACCACCGATGCTGTGTGTAGTAATGCTGACTTGAAAATAACCCCAGCCAAACGCAATATCGGGATGGTGGTTTTCCCGCTCAGCAAGCGATACACTGGCATTGCTCAGTTCAACCGCTTTGGCAAAGCCTTTGAATTCATACCGTCGAACAAGCAATTTTCCGGCTTCAGCCAACTGCCAGTCTGTGTGCAAATTGCCGAGCAATACACTCGCTTTATCTGCTGTGAGCATTAGAACAACACTACGCCAAGTGCTTTGGTGTGTCGTGTAATTCTGTATAGACGTCCCTATCAGGAATAAAAAATCTATACAGATACACGACAGCCCAACACGAACGGCTCGTTTTACTTACCCATTTGGCTGTAAAGGGCAGCCAGGTCCATCATATCCTGCTCACTGAGACCCGCAGCCATTGGCGCCATAATCGCCGAACTCGCACCTTTTCTTTCGCCTGATTTAAACGCTTTTAGCTGAGCGACAATATACTCATAGTTTTGACCGGCAAGGTTTGGATAACCCACGATAGTGGCCATTCCATCCACCCCATGGCATGCGCCACACACCGCTGATTTGGCTTTACCCGCTTCGACATTGCCTTCAGCAAAGCTCACGGTGGAGAAAAGAGACAAACATAAAATTGCAATATATTTCATTATTCAAACCACTACTTTAGTTAAATGTGTGTTGACCTGCCGTAACTCACGAACACGCAACGCCAACGCGCTGCGTGTAAGCGATAAGACAACAATTTACTTATTGAACAAGCCTTTTGCCATATCCAAGGCACCCGAAGCGCCTCCAAGCTTTTCCATTAATGCGGAAGGGTCCAGCATTGAACCACCGCCACTGAATTTGTCGGCAAGATCCGGCAATGCTTCAGACAACTGCTGCGCGGCAGAATCGGCATCAACACCCATTTTTTCTGAGGCTGCGGCCATCTGCTCTTCACCCAAAGCTGATTTAAGCTGATCAGCGGAAACTGGCTCGTTGTCGCCGTCACCCATCCACGACTGAACCTGCTCTCCGAGGCCACCGTCGGTGAGTTTGCCCATCAGTGAACCCATATCGAGATCACCACCAGTGATACCTGAAAGTGCTTCCATCATGCCACCGGCTTTGTCGCCTAATTTGTCTGCCAGCAACTGCTGGCCCATTGCCATTAAGTCCATATCGTTATCTCTTTTATTTAGGGGTTGTTATTAGTTAGCTCAGCAAGTCATCACACCACATCTTCTGATTGACTGAATCCGCGCTCAACCTGCGTAGTTTATGTATAGCCTATGCTAATCAAATTGCGTTCCAAAGGGGGCGGTACCTACGTAGATGTAACTGAGCCAGAAGCCTTTTAAAACGTCAATATTCGTAATAACGTCTATCTCAGCCAACAATTTAGCAATTATAGGGCTCCGCGGTCTAAAACCGGTCTTAAAAAACACGTCAGGTATCTTCACGTAGCTCCACCCGCCGAATTTTCCCCGAAATGGTTTTCGGTAAACTATCGACAAATTCAATAACACGTGGGTATTTGTATGGGGCCGTCAGATCCTTGCAAAACGTTTGAATCTCTTTCGATAGTGCATCTGACGGTGTAGTGCCTGCGGATAATACAATAAATGCCTTCACCAATTGCCCACGAGTTTCATCCGGCACACCAATAACCGCACTTTCCGCAACCTGTTTATGCTCCAGTAATGCACTTTCTACTTCAAACGGACTGATACGATAACCGGCCGACGAAATTAAATCGTCCGAGCGGCCAACAAACCACAAGTAACCGTCTTTGTCTCGTGACGCCGTATCACCCGTGTAATACCAACCATGCTTAAACGCATCCTTCACCAACTGATCATCTTTTAAGTAGCCGTGGAATAAACCGGGTGGCCATGTACCCTCTGTGCTCACTGCAATATGACCGACCTCACCATCAGGCAACACGGCACCCTCATCATCGACTACATCGACATTGAATCCGGGTACCGGTTTACCCATAGAACCAAAGCGGGTTTCCACATCGGGAAAATTGCCCACAATATTAATTGTTTCAGTTTGCCCATAGCCGTCAGCAATCGTTGTACCAGTATGTTCCTGCCAATAGCGAATGACTTCGGGGTTAAGCGGTTCACCAGCACCTAGACAGCGTCGTAATGATTTTAAATCGTATTGCGACAAATCTTCTTGAACAAATAAGCGATACACAGTGGGTGGTGCACAAAATGTTGTGACACCAAGTTCTTGAATTAAATTTAGATGTGCCTCGACATCCATACCAGGTGCATCATATAAAACAGTGGTCACACCCAACAGCATTTGCGGAAACAACATCCCCCATGCCGCTTTTGCCCAACCCGTATCCGTTAATGTCCAATGGATATCAGATTGCTGCAGATCCATCCAGAACAAACCTGTAGCGGCATGCGCCAAGCCATAAGCGTAATCACGCGGCACCATTTTGGGCATGGCCGTGGTACCGGATGTAAAGTAGATCAGCATAGTGTCAGTGGATGAAAAAGGTGCAACATCAGACACCGACAAATCAAAGGTTTGTGCATCTGCGATTTCGGATAACGAGAGCCAGTTATCCTTCGAACTAGAATCAACAACAATGAGATGCTGAAGTGTTGGGCATTCGCCAGCAATTTGATCGACCTTATTGCAATGTTCGGCCGATACAATTACTGCCTTGGCATTGGCCTGATTGATCCGGTAAGCAATGTCTTTGGCTGTGAGTAAATTCGTACCAGGCATTGAAACAACACCCGCTTTCATGCAGCCAAAGAGCACCTGATGCCATTCTGGACGGCGCCCAACAACAACACAGGCGGCATCACCACGCTCTAAGCCCAACGCTATTAAGGCCTTGGCAATTTGTGCCGAGCGCTCAGCAAGATCGGCATAAGTGATACGGCTTGTTGTTTTTTCTGCGGTGTTAACCCAGATTAGCGCATCTTTATTTGCCTCGCGTGCTCTTACATCAATCACATCGAAGGCGAAATTGAATGTAGCCGGAATATCAAGCGAGTAAGCATCCCGAGCTTTATTGTAGGCTCGGTCTATATGAGAAAAGTCAATCACGACGGTACCCTTCCACGGTATTTTTTGGAATAGTATAACGCAAAGCGATTCACCATCATGGATCCAAAAAAGTCACCAAAACTGCCCCAGTTGAGTGGGGTTGGACATCATTTTAGTTACTTTTCTACCCAC
>CAYSZH010000215.1:0-6377 GCA_964435305.1 uncultured Granulosicoccaceae bacterium | reverse complement strand
CCCAAGCCCATGAAAATTATCAACGGGATGGTTAATTAACTCTCACCCATTGAGGCGCCGCGCTGCCTACGTAAACGACGATTTAATTTTCTAACTAGCGCACCACTAATCATGTGACATAAAAACTCATGTGACATAAAAACGTTGAGTACAAAATTCGTATACCAACTATCGATGAGCACGATAGGCTGGTTCACAAGAGCAGCTATTTACTCCGTTTAAAACAACGTTTTATCAGCTTGATTTCCGAATTGGAAAGTTTCAAAAGTATAGGGGATGGTATTTCTTAGACCTTAGTCTAAGAAAACGAGGCCTAAATCGATCTATCTGGGAATATTTATCGATGAATTTGGAAAGCTTAGTTGGTCGCAACACAGAAGTCTGAAAACCAAACATTCAATTCGTAATAGGCGTACTAACCTAAAGGTTCAACGCAATGTATCGTACTAGACGATACCACCACCGGCGCCACTCACCACGGGGCGCTGCGAAGCAACCTTATTTCGGTAATTGGATTCTCGAAATGCATTAACGGGGTCAATGGCTCCACCACATTCAGCTCGAACATATTGCAGTATTGGATCGACGTTTGTCCTAAACGCCTTTTTAAGCACTTGCGCTGCCATCAAGGCATCGTTATTCTCTTGATAGTGTGCTAACGCGTCACGGTCGACACAACAAGCCTGTACATAGGCACGCTGAACTTCAATTGCACTGTTCATCAAACTTTCAATAGGATCAGTCACATTATGTGATTGATCCAACATATAAGCCGGGTGGAAGCTTGCACCTTGCTGCATTTCAATATCCACCAATTCATTAAACACTAAAAATAGCCTAAACGGATCAATTGCAGCCGAATCCAAATCGTCATCACCATATTTAGAGTCGTTGAAATGAAAACCACCAAGCTTGCCAAAACGCGCTAGCCGCGACACGATCATTTCAATATTCACATTAGGCGCATGATGCCCCAGATCGACAAGACAACTTGCCTTTGGCCCAAGCTCTGTTGCTATCAGGTAGCTACTGCCCCAGTCTTGAACAACCGTAGAATAAAATGCCGGTTCATAAATTTTATGCTCTGTAAATATTTGCCAATCCTCAGGCAATGCCGCATAGACTTGATGCATGGCGGAAAGGTATCTATCCAATTGTTTGCCCATATGAGCCTGACCCGGAAAATTTGATCCATCCCCTACCCACACTGTGAGTGCCTTCGAACCCAGCGTTTTACCTATTTCAATACAGCGAATATTGTGCGCTATCGCCTGCTCGCGTGTTGCTTCACTGGTGTGGGAGAGTGAGCCAAACTTGTAGGAGTGCGCTTGATCGGGTTGATCCTGAAATGTATTTGAATTCATGGCATCAAAACCCAGGTGCAGACTATTCGCCTGTTCTTTTAACGCACCTGGGTCTTCATCATCCCAGGGAATATGCAAGGAGACAGTTGGCGTCGCTTGCGTAAGCTGATGAATAACACCACAGTCGTCAAGCTTATCGAATATATGCCTCGGTTCTCCAAGACCAGGAAAGCGTGCAAATCGTGTCCCGCCTGTACCCACACCCCAAGAAGGAATAGCCACGCCAAACTCTTTGGCTTTATCTACTAATAAATCAATACTGATATCAGAACGGTGTAGGTGCTCGCCCAGTGCTTGATAGTCAGCTTCCAGCCCAGCAGCCAGTGACTGATTGTGTTGCTCGATAATTTCCATTTTTATCAGCATTATCGGACCCTCAGATTTAACGTGTGAATGATTGGACGTTGCCGGCATCCACATTAATGATGTTACCGGTGGATTTTGCTGAAGCGTCACTGACCAGAAAATAACTTGCCTCGGCGATATCTTCGGGCAGAACGGCACGCTTTAATAGCGACCGTTCCTGATAATGCGCCTGAAGATCTTTTGTGTCCTTGCCATAGGCATCTGCACGCTCCTGTAGCCAAGAGCCACTCCAGATTTTTGAACCTTGCAAAACGGCATCTGGATTGACCACATTAACTCGAATACCGCCGCTTGCTCCCTCTAAGGCAAGACAGCGCGCCAAATGCACTTCCGCCGCTTTTGCTGTGCAATAGGCCGAGGCCCCAGGCGATGCCGCCAAGGCATTTTTTGAGGCGATAAATACAACAGCCCCACCTAAAGACTGCCTTCGCAGCAGCCGGAATACTTCCCTTGACACCAGAAAATAACCAGTGGAAAGAATATCCATATTTTTGTTCCACAATTCAAGCGTGGTGTCTTCTATAACAGCAGACGATGCTATCCCGGCATTAGAAATTAGGATATCTACACCACCATATTCGCGCGCCGTTACACAAAGTGCGCTCTTCACCTGCTCTTCATCGGTGACATCCATCAACACTTGCCGAACCACGTCGTCACCGTGCACTTCAACTAACTGCTTGAATGTGCTATCCAACAATTCAGCATCAATGTCGGCTAAAACAACGTTTGCACCTTCTTCCAGTAATCGGTTGGCTGTTGCCGAACCAATTCCACCCGCACCACCAGTAACAAATGCGATACGACCAGCCAGACTCTTGGCCTTGGGCATGCGTTGCAGCTTTGCTTCTTCAAGTAGCCAGTACTCGATATCAAAGGCTTCCTGCTCAGGTAAACCACAGTATGTCGAAATGGCGGACGACTCGCGCATCACATTGATGGCGTTAGTATAAAACTCTGCACTCACTCGGGCGGTCGCCTTATCCTTCGCAAACGTGAACATGCCAACACCTGGTACTAGATACACCACTGCATTGGGATCTCGCATATCAGGGCTGTTATCGTGTTTACAGCGTTGATAGTATCCCGCGTATTCCTTGCGATAGTTTTCTATGGACATTGGTAGTGCTAGCAAGGTGGCTTCTATACTATTATTAACTGGATCGAAGTCGACAATGAGCGGCCAAATTTTTGTGCGTAGAAAATGATCCGGGCAACTGGTACCTAAGGCCGCCAGCGAGGCCATATTTTTAGCGCAAACAAATTGGAGCACTTCGGGGCTGTCATCAAAGTGCCCTACTTTGTATTGCTCTTGACTGATTAACCCTCGAATTTCCGGCATCAGTTGCTCAGCAACAGCATTTCGTTGGCCTTTATCCAACGCCTTAAACTTGGAACCACCAAATGCAGCGACAGTATCGGTTTTAGCATCAAGCCAGGAAATGGCTTTATTAATGATTTCAAGTGTTACCGCATAGCACTCTTTGGCTGTATCAGCCCAGGTGAACAAGCCATGACTACCCAAAATTACACCTCTGGCTTGCGGGTTTTCTCGACAGAACTTTTCTAACCAAAGCCCAAGCTCGTATCCAGGTCTTTTCCACGGCAGCCAACCAATGTCGTTGCCAAAGATTTCCTTTGTAAGCGATTCGCCATCTTTTGCTGCCGCTATGGCAATGATCGCATCAGGGTGCATGTGATCCACATGCACTCGAGGCACATAGGCATGGAGTGGCGTATCAATCGATGAGGCACGTGGATTCAGCTTAAACGTGCAATGTGGCAAGTATCCGACCATTTCATCTTCAAACTGATCGCCACGATAAAGGTCTTTAAGCGCATGCAATTTATCCATGTAAAGCGTTGCAAAACCATCCAGTTTCATGGTTCCAACATCACCACCTGAGCCCTTAACCCACAACACTTGAGTTTCCTCACCTGTTAGAGGGTCAGCTGAGATTACTTTCGTGGATGTATTACCACCACCATAGTTGGTTATGCGCTTGTCACTGCCAAGTAAGTTACTTCGATAGAGCAAGCGGCCGGGTTCATCCAAGCCTTGCGCATGCTTTTCGTCCCATAGGTTGTTCAACAATTGGCTGGCACGCTGACTACACATTATGATCCATACCCTAGAACGCGAAAGCCTAATAGAATCGCGCTAAACATCCCTATTGTCAATCAAGAAAAACCATTTTGTTTCATATCATGACCGTTCATGATCGAATTTGATTGACATTGTTAATCCACAGCGTATTATCAATTTAGCCCCTTAGGCATATGCACAGTGATAATTCATGCACGAACTTGAAAGGCAAAAACTCATACTCTCCGCCGTGCAAGATAAGCCGGTGGCGACAGTTGCGGAGTTAGTGGCGTTAACCGATGCTTCTGAAGCAACGATTCGCCGCGACATTGCAGCCTTGCACATGAATAACAAACTCAGGCGTGTGCGTGGTGGTGCAGAAGCGTTACTGCCACCAACGCAAAGTTCAATTGCGGGGCGCCCGTTTAGCGTCAACCAATCCATGCATATAGAACAAAAGCGTGCAATTGCGCGTGAAGCCGTGGCTTTGTGCTGCGATGGCGACGACGTCATTATCAATGGTGGTACCAGCACCTATCAAATGGTGCATCTGCTTACACAAAAGCGCATGCAGATATTTACTAACTCGTTTCCGATAGCAGAACACCTTCTGCAGCACTCGAAAAACCAATTGACATTACCAGGTGGCACGCTCTATCGAGAACAAAACATTATTCTCAGCCCGTTTGAAAACGATGTCACTAAAAATTTCTGTGCTTCCAAAATGTTTATGGGTGCCCATAGCGTGGGTCGGCTTGGACTTATGGAGTCAGACCCACTGGTAATACAAAGCGAGCAAAAATTACTAGGCCAAGCCGACGAACTTGTTGTGTTGGCAGACGCATCCAAATTTAAACGCCGTTCTTCCATGCTGATTTGCTCTCTAGAAAGAATCGACATACTGATAACAGATGATCGTATCGACAATGCATCGGTAGATATGCTTGAATCGGCAAACATAAAGGTCATTATCGCCGAAACAAAAATAGCACAAAAAACAGGCTAAAAAAGCCTGCAACAATCAATACCACAACCAACTGAAGGAAGGGAATATGAAAAAAACAACCTCACTCATCGCAGCCGCCATTCTGGGCGCTACCATGGCAGCGACTCCAGCACATGCAGAAGACATGCGCATCGCACTTGTTGTAAAAGCTCTGGGTATTGGCTTTTTTGAAGCTGCAGCCAAAGGAGCTGAAGAAGCTGCTGCCGAACTCGGTGGCGTAGAAATTATCTACACCGGCCCAACGGACACCACAGCGGAAGGCCAGATTGAAGTCATCAACTCCTTGATCGCGCAGAAAGTAGATGCCATTGCGATATCTGCGAATGATCAAGACGCATTGGTACCGGCACTCAAAAAAGCCATGAGCCGCGGCATCACCGTTATCTCCTGGGATTCAGGTGTGGCACCCGATGGTCGTCAAATGCACCTAAACCCATCATCAAATTCCCTGATTGGGAACATGATTGTGAAAATGGCTGCTGATCACCTACCTGAAGGCGGTGACGTTGCCGTGCTATCCGCATCTGCGACCGCAACAAACCAGAATATCTGGATTGAAGAGATGAACAAGGTGGTTGGTGATTACAAAGGCATTAACGTTGTTGCCACTGTATATGGTGATGACTTATCTGATAAGAGTTATCGCGAGGCACAAGGGCTTATGTCCTCTCACCCAGATCTAAAAGCGATCATCGCTCCAACATCAGTGGGTATTGTTGCTGCAGCACAGGCCGTATCTGATGCCGGAAAGGTAGGCGACATTCTGGTCACAGGCCTTGGCCTGCCATCTGAAATGGCCGCACATGTTGATTCTGGAGCTTCTAAATCATTCGCTATCTGGAACCCCATCGATCTGGGCTACGCTGCAACCATGATTTCATATAACCTGGCAAAAGGTGATGCCGAAGCCAAAGCCGGTGGTGAAATACCCATGGGTCGATTAGGCGCAGTCGCACTTAGCGATTCACTCGATGGTGCCATGTCCGATCCATTCGTATATGACTCTTCCAACATCAACGATTTCAAAGATATCTTCTAAGTCTGTAAAACAAAGCGCTAGCGAAATCCGCTAGCGCTTCTTTTCTCTGTACGGAGCCTAACACCTTGCCAACTCCGGCAATTCAATCTACAACACCGATTTTGTCACTTGATGGTATCGTTAAGGTATTTCCTGGTGTTCGCGCGCTATCTGATGTATCGATCGAATTGTATGCCGGTCAAGTGACCGCCTTAGTTGGTGAGAACGGTGCGGGAAAATCGACATTGGTTAAAATTCTTACGGGAATCTACCAACCGAACCAGGGCCAAATAAAATTGAACGGCTCGCCCGTGAAAATGTCGACCCCCAACGATGCTGCGCAGTCTGGCATTACGGCAATTCATCAGGAAACCGTATTGTTTGATGAGCTCTCGGTTGCTGAAAACATTTTTATCGGCCACGCGCCGCGCACGCGTTTGGGGTTTGTGGACTGGCAAGCAATGAATAAAAATGCAACACGCCTGCTTGAGCGTATTGGTGCAAAAATTCACGCCACCACACCACTAAAAGAACTCG
>CAYSZH010000214.1:0-6390 GCA_964435305.1 uncultured Granulosicoccaceae bacterium | reverse complement strand
GCACAAGCAGCCAGTATCGAATTTGAAACTGAAATCGTTGAGCGGCAATCACTGGCCGCTCCACCGTAAAGTTAACCTCAGGCGTTCGCCCTGCTCGCTCAAAGTTTCCGAACCAGAAATTCAACAAATTCCATTTTTCTCTTTGCGCGACATCAAGGGAAAAAACGCCACAGCATAGAATGACGTTTAAACCGATGTAAGCTATATTTAGAAGCGTAAGTAAACTCGCTTCGCAGGTCGTTAATCCGTGATCCACAGCAAGCTTTCCAGGCTACTTCAACAAATCTACCCTCAGCACGACGATGCCATGCTGAGCGAAAAGGTCATTGAGGCGTTTTGGCCAGAGGATCAAAACACCAGTGAAGACCGACAACGGGTACAGGCCAAAGCATCTGACAATGCAAAATGGTCTGAGAAAGATTCCATCCTTATCACCTATGGTGACAGTCTGGCAGAGGACAATCTCAAACCACTGGACGTATTGCATAGTTTTTTAAATGAGCAGTTGCGCTCCGTTATCAATAGCGTTCACATACTACCGTTCTTTCCGTACTCATCAGATGATGGCTTTTCTGTTACAGATTACGAACAGGTGAACACGCAACTGGGTTCATGGGAAGATATTCAGCGCATCGCCAACGAATTTACTCTGATCTCTGACATGGTCCTAAACCATGTTTCCAGGCAGGGAAAATGGTTTAAGGCCTACTGCAAAAATAGTGAACCCTACGATGGCTTTTTTTTTGAAGCTTCACCTGACGATGATTTATCCGCCACTGTACGCCCACGTTCATCCCCTCTTTTACAGGAGGTGAGAACGTCCAGTGGCTCACGTCATGTGTGGTGCACTTTTAGTCACGATCAGATCGACTTGAACTTTAAAAACCCGCTGGTGCTGCTGGAAATTATTCGCATAGTACGCTTGCATATAAATATGGGTGTAAGAATAATTCGGCTCGATGCAGTAGCGTATGTGTGGAAGGAATCAGGCACTACTTCAATTCATTTACCGCAAACCCATGCCATTGTAAAACTGCTACGCGTACTTGCAGATTATGCAGACGAAGACATTATCCTATTAACAGAGACTAATGTACCAAAGGCTGAAAACCTGTCTTATTTCGGACACGGTGATGAAGCTCACATGATTTACAACTTCCCGTTGCCACCGCTTATTTTGCATGGTCTTTTGGCGGGCACGGCGGCTTACTTGAATCGCTGGCAGGCATCCATGCCTCCTGCGCCTATGGGCTGTACTTATTTAAACTTCAGTGCCAGTCACGACGGCATTGGCATGCGACCAGCTGAAGGTTTATTACCACCAGAAGAGATTAAAAGTATTATTGAGAATGTCACGGCCCAGGGTGGCAAAGCATCAATGAGAGTACTCGAAGATGGATCAGAATCGATCTACGAGCTTAACTGCAGTTACTTCGATGCACTGGGCCGCAAAGACAAGCCAGGCGACACCTACCATATTGAACGATTTTTATCATCACAAACTATAGTTATGTCGCTGGAGGGCATACCGGCGTTTTATATACACTCATTGTTGGCTACCCCTAACGATCAGCAAGCCGTGCTTGATCGTGACATGAATAGAGCAATAAATCGTCACCGTTGGGACTACCCTTCCCTGATCGCAAAGCTTGCGGATGCGAACTCCAACCAGGCAATTGTGTTAAACGCTTTATCCGAACGAATCAAGCTGCGTGCAAAACAAGCAGCATTTCACCCTAACGCCACGCAATATACACTGCGGCTGGATGATCGGGTATTTGGCATTTGGCGACAGTCGCTTGATCGGTCTCAATCGATATTTGCACTGCACAATTTAAGTCAGGATAGTGTTGATGTTTTATACTCAGAGCTCAACTTAATTGCAGATGAACAATGGGGCGACTTACTGAACAATACCATGTTGGCTGATGATCAGACCGCTCTTACTTTGCAGCCGTATCAGTGTGCGTGGATTTCCAATCAGCTTCCACAGGCCTTGTAGTATCGACGCATACACTTTGCTATATGATCAGATGTAAGCTGACTGGCGTCTGCATCTAAAAACCCAAATTCTCTATCTGGGAAATATTGCGACACAATAGTTTCAGGTATTTTCCGATCAGCAAAATTTGAAAACAGTTTATTCAGTGCGGCCTGAACCTTAGGCACGGTCCAATAATATCGAATTCTGTCGCTGTAGCTAAAATGCTTTAACTGTTTAACGTCTTCACTACCGCCCTGGTAATAAGGCCCCCAGTGATCTGGATTATCGTTCATTGCCTGATCAATCACACTCACAAGTTGCGATCTGTCTTTTTCGCGTATCAGTTGATTTTCAATTTGCGCAAGCGCAAAAACGGACTCACGCATACGAAATGTCAGCTCTGGGCCGACCTTTAGAAAAAAGAAATGCTTATTCACCAGCTCAGTTAAGGCATCTGTCGGCTGATAGTCCGTGGAGTGCGCTTCAAAAGTCATACTATCAATGCCTTGTATAGCGCTAGCAAGGCTAGATGCTTTTTCTGCTTCAAATCGATGAATAGCCGTGTGACTAAAGTCGACACCAGGCTGAGTCACAACCGATACAATCTTTGGCCAGACATAGCTTAACCCTTCTCCCTCAAATGCTTCACGATGCGTATCGATAGTGTCGTTAAGCCGTGCCACACTGGTCAGCGTCAGTGCTTCCATATCATCTGTTTCACCACCAGGGATTGGCACTTCTGTACCAACGATATAGATAAGTTCATCAGCATGCGGAGAATACTTTTCAGCAACTTTACATAGCCTAGCAGCGCGCTCTGCAACAAGTTCAAACGATGGCGTTGCTTCCCCGCCGCAGGCCATAGATGCATCGAGGTGAATTTTTTTAAAACCCGCTTCGGCATAGTCTTTTACCAATACGCAGGCTTTCTCCATCGCCTGCGCAGCGCTTTGGTGTCGCCAAGGGTTGGGGCCCAGATGATCTCCACCCAGAATCACGGAATCGGATGCTATCCCGTATTCCTGTACAAGCGAGTCCATCCAACTACGAAAACCCGCGGCAGTCATACCGGTGTAGCCACCGTCCTGGTTGACTTGATTGCAGGTGGCCTCCACAACAGCAGGCAGCTGATGTTTTTTGGCGTACTTAAAAACAGAGCGTAAAACCGCTTCGTTTGCAGTGCAAAAACACGGGAGTCCGACAGTTTCGCCAGAACGATTGCGTTGAATGAGAGCAGCAATATCGATCATGAATTTATGTTATGAAGATTGTTGGGCAGGATTGTTATTCATAAAAGCCTCGATTGTATTCAAATCAGAATTACCCTCCATCGGACCTCGTTTAGTTACGGCAATTGCGCCAGCTGCATTGGCATACCGGCCACTGGTTTCTATCGATTTACCTTGCGCAGTCATCGCGAGGAACGTTCCGCAAAAACAATCTCCGGCACCTGTAGGGTCAACTTCCTCAACGGCATGCCCACCCAGGCTCAAGCGCTCACTATCTTTGGCATAGATAACAACCCCTTTTTCACCACGCGTGAGAGCGACTGTGTTTACACCCAAACCAATTAGCTTCTCAATAGCTTCCTGTTCTGAACACCCAGGGTACAAATACTCAAGATCGCTGTCGCTTGGAAAGAGATAGCTACTTTTCGCAATAATATTGGTTAGCGTTGAATACACAGCTTTGTCGCTCATTAATTCTACTCGTACGTTCGGATCGCAACTAATTTGGCCTCCGCGCTCCAACACCAGTACCGCTGTTTTTTCAATTGCCACACGCATCAGCGGGTTGCCAAGTGATGAACCGGATATATGCATTATTAATGGGCTATTCGGTAGCACCAGCGCACTGATATCCATGGCATCTACAGCGGTATTGTTCAGATGAAAAATGAATGTGCGGCTGCCATCTTCGAAGTAAGAGACAAACGCCACGCCCGTAGTTTTATCTTCGATAACTTTAATACCCGATGTTTCCACGCCGTTCGCCTGAAGCCGTTCGATTAAAGCGACACCAAAATTGTCAGCGCCCACCCCACCAAAAATTTGTGAAGATGCACCTACCTTTGAAGCTTGATCGATACAAATCGCAGGCGCGCCACTGGGATAGGGCCCGGAATACTCAGACAGCGCTTTCAGATCGCAGCCTTCGCTATGCGAGACAAACTCTACAAGCAATTCACCGACGGCAATGATGGTGGGATTATTCATGGGCATTCACGGGTAGTAGAAAATGACGATTAAGCAGCCTCTTTTTTAGTTTACACGTGTAAAGAAATGATATACAGTCTTTGTTCGCATTTATTACGCTGGAGCACAATAGAATGTCACCGCGTCGAACACACACTATTTGACGCAGGCAAGGCTGATTCAGGCATGAGCACACTGGAAAAAAATAAACCGCGGATACGGACAATGACAGATTTATCTGCGGCTATTGGTATTTCCAGACCAACGCTCTCAAAATTTTTTCAAGATGCAGAATCGGTCCGTGGCAGTACACGCCAACGCATTGAAGAAGCTCTGGGTACCGTCGATTATGTGCCGAATTTTTTCGCCACTAAAATGAATCGGGACTCCACTCGCATTATCGGTGTCATCGTGCCGTACTTAAATGACCTTTTTTTCACATCAGTCATTGAATCGATTGAAATAGCCGCTTTAAAGCAGGGTTACACGGTGATAATTCAGTGTGCTCACGGAGACCCGGCGCTTGAAGTTAAAGCATTTGAAAACCTGCTGTCCATGAGTGCAGATGGTGTTATCGCAGCCCCTATAGGCCACCCTGATTCAAAAAATTCACTTGCTCGATTTAAAGAAGAGTTTCCAGTCGTTTGCGTCGATTCGCGTTTCACCGGCGACATTGAAGAACAAGAGGGAACCGACTTTATTGGTACAAACAATCAGCAAAGCATATCTCTTATGGTGAATTACCTTTACAGATCAGGCGGGGCGCCCGTCTACTTTGGTATGCCGCGATTAAACTCTAATAGTAAAGAGAGAGAGCAAGCTTATCTTAACAGTGCAAAAAATTTGGGTTTCACAGCTGAAATCATTCCTGTAGAAAATTCCGACCCGGTTTGGAACTTCGAAGATTTTGCCTTTAGCGTTATGGATGAGTATTTCGCCCGTGGAGAATTCGTCGATAGTACGATTCTATGTGCGAACGACCGCTTGGCTATAGGGGTCATAAGAGCGGCCAATCGGCATCATCTTTGGTCTAAAACAAACAGTGAAGCCTCAAGGTTTCGTGTTGCAGGCCACGATGATCATCCCTTATCTGCGTATGTTTATCCTGCTCTTACCACCGTGTCCAGAAACACAGCGGGTATGGGAGAAGCTGCAGTTGAACAAATACTGGATCAAATTACCAATGGCAAACGCCATGGAAAAGGAATGCAAAGAACATTCGATGCGGAACTGCGCCTGAGAGAGTCCGCTTGAATTTCGTTACAAACTGGCGTTTGGTTGTAAGTTCGTACTCTGCAGAAGATAGTGCAGAGCAAAAATAGGCAGTAACTGTATTTTTACACATGTAAACTTGAGAGGATCTATGAAAAATACCATTAAATTAACGGCTTTGGGCGTTATTGCCGCCCTATCGGCCTCGCATGCTGCGAACGCCGAAGAAATCACGATCGCAACAGTGAACAACGCTGACATGATCACCATGCAAGAGCTTGCTCCTGCTTGGGAAGAAAAAACGGGCAACACGATTGACTGGGTTGTTCTGGAAGAAAACGTTTTACGTCAGCGTACTACTACTGACATTTCAACCGGTGGCGGCTCTTTCGACATCATGTTTATCGGTGCTTACGAGACTCCTATTTGGGGCGCGCAAGGTTGGTTGGCACCATTAAACGATTTCGCAGATGATGCAGACTACGATCTGGATGACATTTTCCAGTTGGTTCGAAACGGTCTGTCTGCAGACGGTAACCTGTACGCGGTGCCTTTGTACTCTGAAACCTCGTTCACTTTCTACCGAACTGATCTGTTCGAAGCGGCTGGTATCGAAGCACCCACTTCGCAGCCTACTTACGAAGAGTTCGCTGAAATGGCGGCTGCACTTCACGATCCAGATAACGGCGTTTTTGGTACTTGCCAACGTGGTAAAGCTGGTTGGGGCGAGAACATGGCTTTCGTTGGTACTGTAGCGAATGCATTCGGTGCGGACTGGTTCGACATGGAATGGAACCCGCAGCTGGATTCTCCAGAGTGGAATGCTGCACTGACTTACTATGTTGATCTGATGACTAACTCAGGTCCTCCAGGAGCATCAGCAAACGGCCACAACGAAAACCGTGCTTTGTTCAAAGACGGCAAATGTGCAACATGGGTTGATGCAACCTCAGCTGCGAACGACGTTCGTAACCCAGCAACTTCGACAGTTGAGACAAG
>CAYSZH010000213.1:0-6576 GCA_964435305.1 uncultured Granulosicoccaceae bacterium | reverse complement strand
TATCAAGATGCAGGCTTTGCTGAAGGGCTGAGCCTACTCGTCGCTTTCCAGAGACAACAGCGTCGCATTGCCGCCAACGGCCACCAATAATCGTGCCGGGATATCGAATGTCGTTGTCATACGGTGTCGTCAATCGCAGATATAGCAAGCTGTACCGCAGCAGCGTTACTCGAGGCTACAACAACACCGGCATTTTCAAGTAACTGAATTTGCCGGCTACGCGATTGCGGATCTTCGTCTGTACCCGTTACAGAAGCAATAACGAGCACATCATGCTGTTGAGCAGAAGGTGCCTGGAAACTTTGTATCGCGTTAATAAAACCATCGGCTGGATTAGGGTGAGCACCATAGCCAATCACCATATCCACCAGCAAAACACCGACAGTTGCATCGGCTAAAACACCGCCAACCTGATCATCTCGAATGGCCGGTTCAATCATAGGGTGTGGCTTGCCTTGTGTGTATTCATCAGCACCAAGGTCGAGCAAGCTGTTTTCTGGATCATCGCTGGTGTTATTGTTTGAACGACCAACACTGATATTACTACGGTAGGGCACAGCAGCCTTTTTGAACAACACGCAGGCTTCTGTGCACAAGGTGCCACCACAAAAAAGACCACTGATAAAACGACCTTTCTTTATGCCTGGCGGAACCTTGTCTGAGCTTGTGTTTGATGAGAGCGCAGGCAATTTTTTATCTGCAAACGCGTTGCACACCGCCTCAGCTGCGCCACTTAAGGTGTGCGCCCAATGGCAGTTGTCAGAAAGCTGAGGTTTTTCACCGCCAAGAAAACACACGGTGAAGTTTTTTGTTGAAGCCTTGATTTTTTCCAACACCGCTTGCATAACCGAGGGTGCTGGTGGCTTGGAAATTAATACAATGTGTTCGGTAGCGCTATTGTGCTCCAGGAAATCCATCGCCATTAACGTTGAAATTCCACCAACAGACTCGTGTAGATCTCGACCACCGACGCCCAAGGCATGCGATATACCAATTCCACGTCCGGATAATAAACAGGATACTTCCTGGATGCCGGTGCCAGATGCGCCAATTATTCCGACAGGGCCACGCGTAATTTTGTTTGCAAACGCAAGTGGTACACCATTAATGATGGCCGTACCGCAATCAGGCCCCATGACCAGCTTTCCAAGCGATCGGGCTTCTTGCTTTAATTCAACTTCCTGTTCAAGCGGCACATTATCGCTAAAGATCATCGCGTGCAGACCTTGTTTGATTGCCTTACGAGCCTCCGCAATTGCAAACGCACCCGGTACAGAAATAAGAGCCAGGTTTGCATCATTTTGTAGTTGTACAGCGCTGCGTAAACTGCGCGGTTGCCACGCGTCACTGCCTTGGGACACTACAGGAGCATCCAATAATGCATTAGCCTCGCGCATGGCATTTTGTGCGTTTTGATCGGTCATTGCGCTTACGCTAATTATCAGATCGGCGGAGCCTGCTTCAACATTCGCATCAAGCAGCTGCGCGTTTTGCATGATCTCCAAATTTGCAGGCGTACCCATCATCATGGCCGCTTCAACCACACCTGGCATGCCTGCGAGCACTTTTGAATGGCGCATTAACGCCACAGAGTCCAGGTAACACTTAAGTTTGACCTCGGTCAGCAACACGGAGCTCATACCACGCCCTCTTGTTTTGCAAAGGCACGCAGGGCGTCGACAAAACAGCCCATCGGGGCTCGAACAACACCGGCTCCAACCTGGCCCACACCCGGTTCCTTGTGTGCAATCCCGGTATTTATAGTAGGAGCAAGCCCCGTCTCAACAACTCGACGAATATCGATGCCGGTAGGTACGCCAAGATAATCCATTGCAGGTATGGTCCATTCGGGATTTTCTGCATAAGTTATCTCACCCATGCTTTGGGTATAGCCGCCGGCGTCCGATGCCGCACCCGCTCCCACAAAGCCTGCAACCGCAGGGGCTGCGCCCATTGCGAAACCACCTAAGCCAATGGTTTCGACGATGGTTGAATCACCCATATCCGGGTTCGCATCCGCTTCGGTATAACCAGGAAAATACAAACCTTCTGGCATTTCGACAGGTGCTGTAAACCATTGGTCACCCAAACCACTGACTCGGATCCCAAAGTCTGTGCCGTTACGACTCATCGCCGTAACGATTGTGCTGTGCTCGATATCTCGAACCGGGTCCATAATCGCTTTTCCTGTGGCCATGCCAACATTAAGGAAAAACTGATCATTGCCAGCCATGAACGACAATGCTTTTGAGAGACTTTCGCCAGGCAAACTGACCTTAGCCAACCAAGGAGCCAACTCCCTTAAGAGCAAACCTGAACAGGCCACGTTGCGCTGATGCATCTCATCACCCATACCCAAGCCACGGGCGATCAGATTTTTGATAGGAATGCCGCCAGACAAACGGGCAGCCTCCCCCAGCATGGGGCCGAGCTCGTCACGAATCCAGGCAAGCCTTGCTAACACTGAGGCATCATTACCGCCAAAACGCATGACCTTACCCAAGCCTTCATTAATAGCACAGTACGCCAAATTATTAGAGTGCCGATTGCGCACCACCATTAGCGGTTGACTGCGCGTTGTCATGCCAGTCATTGGACCTACGGCGTTATGATGATGGTTAGGTTCAAACTGAATCTCACCCGCGCCCGCCTTCTCAAAGGCATCGTCAAGGCTATTTGCCCAGCCTTCAAAAACAGCAATGCCCGCAATTGCGCCTTGCAAAGGCCCACACATACGAGCCCATTCGATCGGAGGCCCGGCATGCAAAATTATTTTTCCCTGGGCAAGATACGGTATGGCATCACTGGCGGTTACGACATCTTCCAATACGGGGTCGGCTTGCAGCATTCGATCGACCGCATTCGCATTGGCTTCTTCTATTCGTTGCATAGTCAACTGCCAAGCTTTGAGAGGATATCGGCTAACTCGGCATCGCCATCTGCCGGTGGACGCCAATCCACACTGACCACATCGACAGACTGTGCTGCCAATTCAGCAGCGAAGCCTGTCAAACCAAGGTTTACAACGACCAGCGGTTGCTCAAGCAGTGCCGCAGCGGTTGCCTGCATTTGTGTATCTGAGGGACGATCTGTCATATCTGAATAAGGCTATTTAAAAATGGTGAATTTGAAACCGCAATATGGAAACTGAAACCATGAACCCCGACGCCGGTTCAGCGACCCGATTTTTCTACTCTATCATGACCAGCTGCGATTCAGCGGCCATTACCTTCTAATTGGCTTGGCACGCCTGCAAGAGTGCTGAAGACCTGCTAAATAAAGCTTAGAAACCACACATCTGAATTATTCAAACCATCTAAGATGCGGGTATCGTATGCTTATTCTCTAAAACTCTCGAGATTTCAAACTTGTATGTTAAATACTGCCCGTTGTTTTAAAGGCGCTATTGTCGCTCCCCACCATCTGGCTTCGCAAGCGGGATTACGCGTGCTGCAAGAAGGTGGCAATGCGGTGGAGGCGATGTTGGCGGCAGCCAGTACCATTGCTGTAACCTACCCTCATATGAACGGCTTGGGTGGAGACAATTTTTGGCTGATACACTCTCCTGGCAAGCCAGTAAAAGCCATCGATGCCTGTGGCGGCGCCGCCTCGCTTGCCAGCATTGAGCACTACAACGAACAAGGCCACGACGCCATCCCCGAACGTGGCCCTATGTCTGCATTGACTGTGGCTGGTGCAATTAGTGGTTGGCAGAATGCACTGGCGTATTCCACTGATGCATTAAAGGGAACATTGCCCCTGGCGCGACTAATGGAAGATGCGATTGAGCATGCCACTGTCGGTGTGGCGGCCACGGCAACGCTTGCCAACAATTGTGCGGGCAAACAAGACCAGCTTCGAAACCAACCCGGTTTTGAATCAACCTACTTCAACAACGGCCAAGCCATCAAAGAAGGTGATCGACTGCTGCAGCCCAATGTGGCCGCGACAATCGCGCATTTGGTTGACCACGGGCTTGATGACTTCTACCGAGGTGATCTGGCAAAGACCATTGCTAAAGAGCTTGAAAATGTGGGTAGTCCGATTCGATTCGATGATCTGGCAGCGCACAAGGCACTGGACACCACGCCACTGTCAACCTCTGTAGCGGGTCATACTGTTTATAATATGCCGCCTCCTACCCAGGGGCTGGCCTCGTTATTGTTGTTAGCCGTTTATGAAAAACTGGGTATGCAGCAGTGCAACAATACCGACTATATACATGCGATTGTTGAAGCGACAAAGGCTTCTTTCCGGATTCGCGACGCTCATGTTTCTGACCCGGCTTATATGAAACATGAGGCAAGCGATTTTCTGAGTACTGACGCTATTACAAAACTTGTTAATCAGGTTGATATGCAAAAGGCCGCTCCCTGGCCTGATGCCGCAGCGAGTGGTGATACCGTCTGGCTTGGTGCGATTGATCAGTACGGTAATGCCGTCAGTTTTATTCAAAGTGTGTACTGGGAATTTGGATCGGGTGTCGTACTGCCACAAACTGGCATCACCTGGCAGAACCGAGGCACAAGCTTTTCACTGGATAAGCAACATCATAATTATTTGCACCCGGGTCGGCGACCTTTCCACACCATACAACCCGCTTTAGCACAACTCTCCGATGGGCGCGTTATGCCTTACGGCACAATGGGCGGCGAAGGTCAACCGCAAACGCAAGCCATGATCTTCTCCCGCCATGTGATGCACGGCATGCCATTGCAACAAACCATCAGCGCGCCTCGTTGGTTACTTGGACGCACATGGGGCAGCGATGTAACCAATCTGCGTATGGAAAGCCGCATACCTGATTCAATCGTTCGTGAATTGAAGCAACGTGGCCACGATGTTGAAATGGTGGGCGAATACGAGGAAATTATGGGCCACGCTGGTGCACTGATTCGTCACCCCAACGGCTTGGTAGAAGCGGCAGCCGATCCGCGTAGCGATGGTTGCGTGGCTGCGCACTAAAAGGCGAATTGTCACAGATTGGGTCCATTCAATTGGATTCCTTCAAATTTGCCTTATCGTGAGTGTTCTACCTAAGAAAACAGGCGGTTCATAAAACACCATGACTATTGATAGACGAAAGCGCAACACAATGAAAATAATGGCAGCGTCCACAGGTGCATTGTTTGCACCTGTTGTAGCGGGTGCTGCAACGAGCAGCAGCTTGAAAGATATCAGCCAAAGCGCAGCAGAAACGACCATTCAGTTACGCGGAACCGGTTTGCAAATATCACTTTCACATCGTTACAACGTCGGATCAACTAACGGGTCTCATACTGTCGTTATTACCAACACATCAAATGAAGCCGTAAGCTTGTCGCATGTGTACCCGGGTATCGTTCGCACCGAAGATGGTAGCTTTGATATAAATTCACTGTTGGCCAAGGGCCCAAGGGTGTTTGAACCCAGGCAACCGTATCTTCTGCAGATAGAGCGCATTCCAGCAGGGGCAGATGCAAAGGAACGTCAATTACCGACCCATATTCGATCCACTGCCAAGCTGAGTGTCAATACACGAAGCCCAGCTATTCATGGTGGCGATGAAGTGACCACCACTCGCACCATGTTCAGTTAGTTTGCGATTATTATTATCACCAACATCCGCCTGACGTGCGTTTGGCGGATGTTGTGATGGTGTGATAACAGCCAGGCTATCGAGTCACAGGCAGCAACATCCTCAAGCCGCTTTCGTTACTCGACCGAATAGCCTTGTGCTTTAACAGCATTAGTGAGCGCCCGAATATGATCTGGGCCTACCTCACAGCAACCCCCAACAATTGTCGCGCCGCGCTCAATCCAGTCCATCGCCACCGTAGCATACGCTTCCGGCCCAAGATCTTCACGCGCCGTGAGCGCGCTCACTGTACCACCAGGATCGAGTGCGGAGACAGATGTAAAACCGTTAGCATAAGCACCCACAGGCCCCGTTCCGGAACACAGTGAACCCCACGCGGCTGTAATGGCCTCCGGCTTACTGCAATTAAGTAGCTTGGCGTGCGTACCCAGCTCATCAAGCATCTGCACAGCCTCTTTGAGATCTTCGCCACTGCGCAGTGATGCCGAGCTGTCATCTTCAACACTGAGCGCCACCCATACTGGCACATCACTTTGCAAGGCGCAGCTTGCAGCCACTTTTGCATCAATCACTGAGGACATGGTTTCACATATAAAAAGATCCACATGAGCCGCTTGAATATCAACGATACGCGAATAGTGGGTGCGCATCGTGTCTTCATCTGGTGAATTATCTGGACGATAACTGCCAACCAACGGTGGCAAACAACCCGCTATTTGAACACCTTCTACGCCTGCGGCATCGCGCGCTTCCACGGCCAGTTCGATGGCCAGTTGTTGCAAAGGCTTAAACTCGGACACGTTAGCATCCCGTTCAAGCCTTTCTGGTGTAACAGAGTAGGTATTAAGCGTAATAATGCGTGCACCGGATTTTATAAAATCGATGTGCAGATCCTTGACCAATTCAGGCATGCTGCGCAGCACCTCTGCAGACCACATGGAAGTGGGTGCACGGTGGCTACGCGCCAGAAGCTCTTGTCCCATACCCCCATCGAGTAT
>CAYSZH010000212.1:0-6629 GCA_964435305.1 uncultured Granulosicoccaceae bacterium | reverse complement strand
TGAGCTACAAAAAGACATCGATAACCTGACTTCAGCCATTAAGGAGCATGGTGCTACGCGCGGGTTTATGAACGCAGCATCCCCTGGGGTTATATCACTGTTCCTGCAAAATGATCACTACGCAACAAGAGATGCCTACCTGGCTGCACTGGCTGACGCGATGAAAGACGAGTACGAAACCATCGTGAACGCAGGCCTGGACTTACAACTTGATTGCCCCGATCTAGCCTTGTCACGGCATATGTTGTTTGCCGATCTCAGTGATGATGAATTTTTAAAAATTGCCAATATGCACGTTGAGGCCTTAAACCATGCTTTGCAAAACGTACCAAAAGAGCGGGTTCGGGTACACATTTGCTGGGGCAACTACGAGGGCCCTCACTGCTGCGATATCCCCATGAGCAAAGTGTTCGATACCTTAATGTCTACACACTCGCGGTATGTGTTGTTCGAAACATCAAACCCGCGCCATGCGCATGAATGGAGTGTTTTTCAACAAAGGCAATCCGATATCCCTGACGACAAAGTGTTGATACCGGGAGTTGTTGATACCACAACGAATTTTGTAGAGCACCCTGACCTGGTCGCGCAGCGCATAAACAGATTCACTGATATCGTCGGCAAGGATAGAGTCATTGCAGGCAGCGATTGTGGCTTTGGTACGTTCGCAGGCTTCGGCGCGGTAGACCCAGACATTGCCTATGCAAAACTACAATCATTGTCTGAAGGTGCAGCGTTGGCAAAATGACCCCGCTTGTACTACTGCCGGGCATGATGTGTGATGCACGAATATTCACACCGCAAATAGATTATTTTTCAGGCTTTAGAACCGTTGTGGTCGCTCCCATGACCACAAGCGGTAGCTTTTCAACTCTCGCAAAAGACATTCTCGCCAACGCGCCACCGCAGTTTGCACTAGCCGGATTGTCCATGGGCGGAATAGCCGCAATGGAAATTATTCGACAGGCACCGGATCGTGTAACAAAGCTTGCCTTACTCGATACAAACCCGCGTGCAGAAACAGATGAACGAAAAAAACAACGTGAACCACAAATTGCCAACGTCCTTGCGGGCAATCTTGAGACTGTTATGCGCGATGAAATGAAGCCACACTATTTAAGTGATGCAGCCGACAACGAGCCGCTTCTGAATTTGTGCATGGATATGGCGATAACATTGGGGCCGGATGTTTTCGTAAATCAATCACGTGCGCTACAGTTCCGGCCAGATCAAACTTCAACACTTTCTTCTGTGCGAGTACCGGCACTGGTTTTGTGTGGTGAGGATGATCGCCTGTGCCCAGTTACGACGCATGAAGAAATGCAGCGGATAATTCCGTCAGCGACACTTGCTGTTATAGCTGGCGCAGGGCATATGCCAACGCTAGAACAACCTGAAAAAACGAATGCGGCATTAGAAGGGTGGTTGAACCGGTGATGTTCGATGCTGAATGACATCCTAGACTTTAGGTTTGTCAAGCAGGTTTTGAGATGAAAACAGCATTAGGAAGGCTTACTTTCAATTCTAACCTGTCATCAATCTTTGGGAATAAGCATGGCTAACAATCTCGACTAATCTGTTTTAAACAGGCTGTTTTTACTGCTTACGCCCGCTCTTTTTCTATCCAATTACTTTGATGCAAACAGTCGCTAGCGATTTAGCTTCGAAGAGTTTTTTCTTTCTAAACATTTCCTGGAGTTAATGTTGAAACTGTAAGCTTGGCGTTCTGTAACTGTATTGGCTCTTAGCTTGAGCTTCGTTAAGCCGTTACCTCGATTACATCCGAAAGAGGTAACAAATCGCATGACCAAATTTAATATAAACGCGTTCGTTCTTGCGTGCGCAGTAGTAACACTGAGCGCATGCGGCGGTACGCCAAAACCAAAAACAGAAATCGCGCTTTCCCAAACCGCTGTACAAAATGCCGAATTATCAGGCGCTCAGAATCTTGCACCAATAGAGTTAAGAAAAGCAAAAGAGAAACAGTCTCTGGCCGAAAGCGCCATTTCGACGAAAAACTACAACACTGCGAAGCAACTTGCGGAGCAGGCCGAAGTTGATGCGGAGTTGGCCAGAGCGAAAAGCGAAGCTGAAAAATCTCGGCTGGCAGTTGAAGAGGTCGACGAGAGTATTCGGATGATACGGGCTGAACTAAACCCTAGTGATGCCGTGCGGTAATCACCCCCCTACCAATGAACATATAAATAAAACGACTTAACTATCAAATAAGGATACTGTCATGAGCAAACTCACCACCGTTTCGATAGCGTTAGCCAGTGTAGTGCTTATAGCCGCCTGTAGCAGCGCTCCAAAAAAGGTTGATTCATTAGAGTCGGCCAAGTCCGCCTATTTAAAAGCCAGTTCAAATGAGACTGTGGTTAAACATGCAGCGGCTGAACTTGATGATGCGCGTAGCGCTTTGAATCGAGCAGAGAAGCACTGGCGTAATAAGGACAATAAATGGCGAACCGATCACTATGCTTATGTTGCCAGTCAAAAAGTCAAGATCGCAGAACTCGTTGCGCAGCGGCATGAGGATGGAACCCGTCTTGAAAGCATGAACTTAAAACGAAAGGAAGTGCAGCTCGACGCAAAGGCTCAGAAAGTGGATCTCGCTCGTGAGCAGACATTGGCTTTGCAACAACAACTTGAAGACATGCAGGCACAAATTACCGCCCGTGGCATAGTCGCAACGCTTGGTGATGTATTGTTTGATAGTGGTGAAGCTGGTTTACGCGCTGAGGCTACGCTAAGCATTGATAAGATCGCAAGCTTTATGCGGCAATATCCTGAAAGACAGGCAATCGTTGAAGGTCACACTGACAATTTGGGTAACGACGATTTTAATCTGGATTTGTCACGACATCGCGCCTATTCAGTTAGGTCAGCGTTAGTCACTCGCGGTATTTCAGGCGCACGTATATCGACTATCAGCCGAGGAGAATCGGCACCGATTGCCGATAACAACACCACGACCGGTCGACAACAGAACCGTCGTGTTGAGGTGATCTTCCCCGATATGAACTTACAAGTCAGTGAATTTGAAGCAGAGTGACAATTAATCTACTTATGCCTAGCTAAGGAGCTTAATGACTTGAAGGCCGTAAATATTGCTTTGCGGCCTTCGGAACTCAAAACTCTCCTTTTTTCCATTGCCCAGCAGGTGCACCGGCTATTTGCACCACAGATCGTTTTGGTCCGCTAACATCAATGATACAGTGCGCACAGTTGGGCAGTGAGGGGTAGGCATGCAGGTCGGTTAAGGGAATGTCAATATAATAAGCCAGTATATCTTTCATTATTGCTCCGTGGCTCACAATCAAAATTTCGTCGGTATCAGTTGTTTGTGTCGTGCTGCTTTGTCGTGTGATTATCGATTCAATGGCTTTAACTCCGCGCTCCTGCGTTTGGTACATAGACTCAGCACCTTCAATGGAAAAATCATTGCTCGCTTTCTGATGGGCTTCGACCATAGCTGGATAGACCGCTGCGATTTCGCTCCATAAGTGACCCTCCCATACACCCAGACTGACTTCTCTTAACTCATCCATGTAGATAACGGGGAATATCTCATCCACCAAGCCATCAACGAGTCGATCGCCTAGAAGTTGGTTGGTGGTTTGACGGGTGCGCAAGCTGCTGCTTGAATACACGGCTGAAAACGCAATTTTGATAAAATCTTTGCCACGCTGGCGGGCTTGCTCAAACCCTATTTCGTTTAGTTCAGAATCCAATTGGCCTTGAATTCGGCGTTCAACGTTCCAGTCGGTTTGCCCATGGCGAACAATGTGTAAAAGCATGGTGGAGGATAGCGGCTAATTTGTGGATGAACGATATTTACATAATACATGCTTGGGGTAATTCTGCGAGTCTTTTGCACTGTATTGTCTATAACGAGCCCTTACTTTGTTTTTTGCGTGGCTGCCGTATACTGAAGTATTAGTTGCTGAACAAAGAAGTAAGATGAATTCGGAAAAAGAGACAACAATCCCAGTTTTTGAAGCACTGGCTAATTCGATAGTCGACCATGGTTTGGACACCATGTTCGGGCTTATGGGTGATGCCAACCTTTTCCTGTCGAATCACTTTGCTAGTGAATTGAATGGTCGCTTTGTTCCCGTTGTTTATGAAGGAAGTGCGGTGTTGGCGGCTATGACATTCTGGCATGTCACCGGTAAAGTCGGCGTTGCCACGGTAACCCACGGCCCCGGCCTTTCCAACTGTTTAACGGCGCTTATAGAAGGGGCTCGTCGTTATAGTCCCTGCGTTATTATTGCAGGGGATACGCCTGTAATCGACCGAAATGCGCTTCAGGGTGCCGATCAACGTGAAATGGTAAAAGTCACCGGTGCTGGTTTTGAACAAGTGCGAACCGCTGAAACCGCTCTCAATGATTTGGCCGCTGCGTTCCATCGAGCTGCAGCAGAAAAGCGCCCAATAGTGTTGAATGTTCCTTCCGATTTTATGTGGCAAAAAATACCTTATAAAAAAACGATATACCCGAGTTTCAAGACCATCAATTCAGCTGTTTCTGGCGATGTATTTGATGATGCGCTGGGCATCATTGCCACTGCCAAGCGCCCAATCCTATTGGTGGGTATAGGTGCTTGCCACGCTCGAGATGCGTTGCTTCGGCTAGCAGCACGATTGGAAGCACCAATCGCAACAACCTTAAAAGCGAAAGATCTATTTGACGGTTGTCCAAATAACATGGATATATTTGGAACGCTCAGTACACCCGATGGTTATGAAGCCATTGACAAATGCGACTGTGTTGTGTCATTTGGCGCCAGCTTAACGTCTTTTACTACTGATAAAGGGCTTTTATTTAAGGGTAAACGCGTTGTCCAGATATCGGATGATTTACTCACCCTGGGTCGTTTTTTCGTTCCTGATGCAGGTGTTGTGGCTGATGCTGCAATTTTCGCTGATACAGTGGTTGAGCTTTTGGATGAGGCAGAAATAAACCCCAGTGGCTTTATGCAGGAGCTACACGTCACGTCACTCAGTAAACATCCTGATGTCGTAAAACCTGCGGAAGAAAACGGCTATGTCGACTTAGCTTATTCGCTTCAGGTCTTAGATCAAATATTGCCACAAGAGCGATTGCTGGTCACCGATGGAGGACGATTTATGACCGAGGTTTGGTGCAGGGTTACCGCCAACAAGCCCGAGCAATTTATTTCTGGAACTGATTTTGGTTCAATTGGCCTTGGGCTTCCTTCAGCAATTGGAATGGCGGTTGGTAGTCCTCAGTTACCCACCTGCTTATTTGCAGGAGATGGTGGGTTTATGATGGGTGGCATAAACGAATTCAACACGGCAGTTCGAATGGGGCTAGATCTGATTGTTGTCGTCTGTAACGATTCAGCCTATGGTGCAGAACACATTCAGCTGAAAGACAAGGGTTTGGATCCAGAAACAACCGAATTTTCTTGGCCAAGCTTTGCAGCCGTTGCTAAAAGCTTAGGTGGCGATGGATACACAATCGATTCTTTGGCGACGCTTGAAGCTGCCTCTGAATTCATTAATGATCGCAAGACGCCAATATTGTTGGAGTTACGACTCGATCCTGAAACCGTTCCGAGAATGCGTAAGTGACATGGCTTACCTCGATCGTAATCGTTCCGAAAGCTTAATGCATGAAGGCAATCTTGATGCGCTCATTTTGCTGTCGCCAGAAAGCTTTTACTACGCAACAGGTGTCTCGGCAGGCGTTGCCACCATGTGGCGAACAGCGGGGGCAGTGAGCGCTCTGATACCGGCCGATGCCAATGAGCCTGAAAGTGTTGTGGTCAGCGATTTGTTTGCTGAACAATTTCGTGCCAGCAGCCATATTCCCAATGTATATGAAAGTCCAATATGGGTTGAATCAAGCACTGTTGAATCTCTCGATTCTAGCGTTCCGGCATCAACGCACATTGCGAACGCCTGGGCACAGGCAGGTCGCAAGCCTGGCTTCAATAGGCCGGCAACATTCGATCCGGTGATCTGCTATCAACATCTGTTGACCGCACTGTCGGCTGCCGGACTTTCCAATGGCCGCATCGGTTTTGAAGCATCCGCGCTAACGATGACAGAATACACGCAGTTTCAATCTGTGCTACACGACGTTGAACTGATCGATGCCAGTGACATCATCATGCGTTTAAAAATGGTCAAATCAGAAAGTGAGATTGATAATTTGCGACAGGCCGTGCACGTGGCAGAACATGGCATTCGCGCGGTACAAGAATCGATATCTGTCGGCGTGACGCGCAATGAACTGGCTTCAAGTTGGCAGCATGCCATTGAGCAACATCAAGAGGGGATTGCACTAACTGGTGCGTGGGAGTACATCTCTGTTGGGCCCGACCCGTGGGGTGGTAACAAAGCGGTTGAAGCGGGTGATCTAATCAAAGTCGATGTTGGCTGCCTGGTGGACGGGTACACATCAGATAGCGGCAGGACGTTTGTAGTTGGTCAGCCCACTGATTTGCAAACTGATTTGTTTAATGCGCTACAAGCTGGGTTTGCAGCCGGCTCTGAATTGCTCCGACCCGGTGTGGCTTTGTCGGATGTTCATCATGCAGCACTGCAAGCCATTCGAGCGGCTGGTTTTCCTGGATACACACGTGGGCACTTTGGTC
>CAYSZH010000211.1:0-6631 GCA_964435305.1 uncultured Granulosicoccaceae bacterium | reverse complement strand
GGGCATGTTCAGGGTCGCCTGTGTGCAGCTTTATATCAATGCCAGGGTAGTCGGGCCGAAACTTGTTCAACAGATCAAACAGAATGCTGTAGCTGGCTGTGACCGAACAATACAGTTTTAGCTCACCATTTAACGTGGTTTGGGAATTGGCCAGTTCGCTGGAAATTGTGCGCCATTGGTTATAGGCGCTTAACGCATATTGCTGAAATTTCTTACCCTCAGTGGTCAAACTCACCGTGCGATTGTCGCGAAAAAATAGCGTGGCACCAAGCTCTTCTTCCAGTTGTGCAATATTACGAGACAAGGCCGATGGGCTGATGCTGGCCTGTTCACTTGCTCGGGTAAAATGCAACTCTTCTGCAAGAAAAAGGAATTGTTCAAGGGTGCGCATTTGCATGCTGCGTATAGTACGACATATATTGCGAAATATGGGATATTGTATTGCAAATATATCAATATACTCAATGCCTGGGATACGTTATTGTGCCCTGATGCAACGCCGGTGGATG
Organism: uncultured Granulosicoccaceae bacterium; assembly: GCA_964435305.1. Classification (GTDB taxonomy): domain Bacteria; phylum Pseudomonadota; class Gammaproteobacteria; order Granulosicoccales; family Granulosicoccaceae; genus Granulosicoccus. Next base: position 6,122 of record CAYSZH010000211.1, on the reverse strand, counting down.
CAAACCATCACGCAATGAATGTAGATAAGGTTTGGGCTTTTCTTGTGCCCACGTCATAAAAACCCACAGAGATCGCCCAATTTTAATCAACTACACGGAGTGACCCATGTCAGAAAATTACTTCAATTCGCTATCGTTGCGAGAACAGCTTGAGCAGTTAGGCAAATGCCGCTTTATGCACCTGGATGAATTTACCGACGGTGTCAATGCGCTAAAAGGCAAGAAGATGGTTGTCATAGGCTGTGGCGCACAGGGCCTAAACCAGGGTCTTAACTTACGCGATAGTGGTTTGGATGTTTCTTATGCCTTAAGAGAAGCGGCGATAAGCGAGAAGCGTCAGTCATGGAAAAACGCATCGGAAAACGGATTTACTGTTGGCACATACGAAGATTTAATACCCACGGCTGATGTTGTTTTAAACCTCACTCCAGATAAGCAGCACACAGCTGTGGTTAACGCCGTGATGCCCTTGATGAAAGAGGGCGCCTGTCTGTCTTATTCGCATGGCTTTAATATTGTGGAAGAGGGTATGCAGGTGCGTCCTGACATCACCGTAATTATGGTAGCGCCCAAATGCCCAGGCTCGGAAGTAAGAGCTGAGTACGTTCGTGGCTTTGGGGTTCCCACACTGATTGCAGTACACGAAAACAATGACCCAAAAAGCGAAGGGCTGGCCATTGCAAAAGCGTATGCAGTAGGCACCGGAGGACACAAAGCAGGTGTGCTGATGTCTTCGTTCATCGCTGAAGTTAAGTCTGATCTCATGGGTGAACAGACTATTTTGTGTGGCATGTTGCAAACAGGCTCTCTGCTCTGCTTTGACAAGATGATCGAAGAAGGTGTAGATGCCGGATACGCCTCTAAATTAATTCAGTATGGTTGGGAAACCGTGACAGAAGCTTTGAAGTATGGCGGTGTTACCAACATGATGGACAGGTTGTCGAACCCTGCCAAGATCAAAGCCTTTGAACTTTCAGAAGAGATGAAAGACATTATGCGTCCGCTTTATAACAAGCACCAGGATGACATCATGACCGGGCATTTCTCCAAAACCATGATGGCGGATTGGGCGAACGATGACGCAGATTTACTTGGTTGGCGTGAAGATACGGCTAAAACAGCTTATGAGCAAACCCCAGCTGGCGATGTTGAAATATCAGAACAAGAGTATTTTGACAACGGTATTTTAATGGTTGCCATGGTAAAAGCAGGAGTTGAACTTGCGTTTGAAACCATGACGTCAGCAGGTATCATTGCCGATTCGGCCTACTATGAGTCGCTGCACGAAACACCACTGATAGCAAACACCATTGCACGTAAAAAGCTTTATGAAATGAATGCAACGATTTCCGACACGGCCGAGTATGGGTGTTATTTATACAACCATGCCTGTGTACCGTTATTGTCGGACTTTATGAAACCGATAAAGACAGATGTGATCGGTAGAGGGCTTAATCTCAACGACAATACTGTGGACAATGCACGTTTAATCGAAGTGAATGAAGCGATACGTAATCACCCTGTTGAAGATATCGGTGGCGTGTTGAGAGGCCATATGGCCGATATGAAAAAGATTGTATAACGCATTACATCAGATCAATCTCGATCACTAATATAGGCGTTTTAACAGCAGATGTTAAAACGCCTTTTTTATTAACGCCATGACAAAACAACAAACTATAGACCTGATCGATGCCGATATTCATTTTGATGAACGGTTTTGGCTGCGCGGATTGTCGTTGCAGATCAAGCCTGATCAGCACTGGCTAATCGCTGGTGGTAACGGCTCGGGCAAATCCGCTTTGGCAGCCGTGCTTGCAGGATTTGGTGAGATTACTCAAGGATCATTAACAGGTTTGCCTGAGCGTGTAGCGCTGGTGTCGTACGAGGCGCAGGCAGCATTGATTGATGCTGAACGGAAAAAAGATGATGCGGATATTCTGGATGTGATTAGTGAGGGCACGCCTGTATCCGAGATAATTGATGAAGTCAGTGAAGATAAGGAGTTAGCTGAAGAGCTGATTAAGCGTTTTGGCTTAGCTGATTTGATCGATCGCTCATTCCGCAAGCTGTCGACGGGCGAAACACGAAAAGTCATGCTTATAAGGGCCTTATCGGCAAAGCCTGATTTGCTGGTGTTGGATGAGCCGTTTGATGGCATCGACTCGGCCACAATGTCTGTGCTGCAATCGCATCTTGCGTCACTCGCCAGCACAATCCCAATGGTATTTGTATTAAACCGTCTTGAAGAATGCCCAGACTACGTCACCGATATCGCTGTGCTGGAGACGGGTGAAATTAAGGCGCTGGTTAATCGCGCTGATGATGCGGAAGCGCTTGATAACGTAAAGCAGTTACTGCATTTGCGAACGACAGATCTAACCATCCCCCCTGTGGATACACACGCCGATAGAGAAACACTTGACCCAGCTGCACCGCTGGTTGTTATGAATAAGGTATCAATCAAATACACCGACACTGTCATATTCTCTGATCTGGACTGGACAATAAATCCAGGTGAGCACTGGCAGCTAACCGGCCCAAACGGTAGCGGCAAAACGGGGTTGCTCTCACTCATCACCGGTGATCACCCTCAATGTTATGTTAACGATATACAGGTGTTCGGTTACAAGCGCGGTTCAGGTGAATCCATCTGGCAAATTAAACAACATATCGGGTATGTGTCCACAGCCTTACAGTGGGAGTATCGCGTGGGCACAGGGTTACGTAATGTCATCATTTCTGGCTTTTATGACAGCATTGGTTTGTATTCCAAATACACGGATGAACAGCGCGACATTGCCGAGCAATGGTTGATATTGCTGGGAATGTCTGACAGAGCAGATCAGCCATTCACTCAGCTATCGTACGGCGATCAGCGTTTGTCACTCATTGCTCGTGCTATGGTTAAGCATCCACCGTTATTGATTCTGGATGAGCCTTGCCTTGGTCTCGATGCGATTAACCGTGAGTTAGTCTTAGCGCTTATAGAGCGTATTTGTAGCGGAAGTAGCACCACTGTTCTCTATGTAAATCATCATGCGGGTGACAAGATCGGTAGCATAGAAAATCATCTTGCCTTGGGTGCATAGCGTTGTTGTGATGCTTTGCATTAAAGAAAAAAACACAGTCAAATAATTTCTGCTAGGGTCCTGTAACGGCTTCAATTGAATAGGTCGTCAGAAAATGGACTACCCGGTACCTGCGCACTCTCTGCAGATTAAACTCATCATAAAACGCAGTCGCTTTATCGCAAGCGTCGTCCCTGTAGACAATAAAACGGTTGCCATGGATAAGTTGTCAGCGATTAGGCATACCTATGCAGATGCTAACCACCATTGCTGGGCAATGGTAGTGCCCTCCACGAGCGGAGGGCAATGGTGATTTCGAGTGGTCTTTTTCTAAGGTATTTTATAGAAGAAAATCACTGTTTTTTCATTATTGAAACCACAATCAGTCACTTTAGTTGTGATATTGAACCGCTGGGTTTATAAACATTGTAGCTGCCGTTAGCTCTCAAACGCAGGTCCTAGTGTGTTTAACATCGCTTTAGCGCGCGCCATTTTTTGTTCTTTGGTTGCATCCTGTTCTATCGGACCATCAATGAGCAAACTAGCGAGTCCATGTACTGATGACCATGCCAGCAATTCTTCGCTGCTGAACTTATCCGGGTCTTTATCTTTTAATGTAGACGCAAAACCACCGGTTAAGTGTGCACTGAGCGCGCTTGCCGCTTGCTGGTAGTGCTCGTCTTGTGTGTAAATGGTCTCGAAGCGCCACATGGCTCGAAAGAACGCCGGTTTGTCCAAGGCAAAATTAACATAAGCCAGCCCCACCGCAATAAAAGCATCGTCGCCGTTTTTTTCACTTTCCTTTGCTGCAGCTGACATCTCATCGGCTAACTGGTGCAATGCTCGGGTGGCAAAGGCGGTAAGCAAGGCGCGTTTATCGGCGTAGTGTCTAAATGCGGATGACGGTGCAACACCTAGCAACTTTGCGCAGGCCCTTAGCGTCACAGCTTCCAGTCCGAACTGCGTTGCCAGTGTATCTACCGCATCGAGCAGAGATTCGGCAAGATTTCCGTGGTGGTACGCGCCTTTTTGCTTCTTCATACCCATCGATTTAGCCTCCAATATGTACATTGTTCACTTTTTATGCCCAGATCTATTGAAAATGGCTGAAAGTAGTGTATATTATATGTGAACAGCGATCACATAGAAAGTAAAACATTTAATGCCTTGCGTGTTCGCTGAAGGTGAGGCAATCCATCATTTCTGGGAGAATATACATGTCTTGGTCAAGCAACTCGAAAATCGATAATTCGGCGCGTTCGTGGGGCGCTTGCGCTGGAAACTACTCTAATAAGGGTCACTGGACGGCTCCAAACATCGCGGCCATGGTGCTGGGGTTTGTGTTGTTCTGGCCGATTGGGCTATTTATCCTGTATTGGATCTGTAAAGGACGAGATGTGTCCGAACTGGTGGCCAAGATTCGCCATGCCTGGTCGTCTAAATTCGGCAAGGCTCGATCATCAGAAGCGTCGGATAACAGCATATTTAATGCGTTTCAGCAAACTCAGTACGATCGTATCAATGAAATCAAGGATGAAATAAGGGAGCGTGCCCACCGATTCAACGAATTCCGTGAAGATGCGAAGCGTCGGGCGGATGAAGACGAATTCAATCGATTTATGGCAAGTACGCCCAAAGCGCCCTCGCAGTCGTAATAGCCTCGCTATTTGAATCGTCATTGGTTTTACCGCACCGGTGCAACGTGCACTGGTGCGGTGTCAACCTGCTGGCAAAAGATCAAACCGACGGGCTTAAGCAGCGTAATAAAGGCACAAGCTATGCAATACTGTGTTGTCAACAAAGCATAAAAGTGTCTCATTCACATGAGTAAGCCTATCACCATCATCAATGGCCCAAACCTGAATATGTTGGGTACCAGAGAACCTGAAATATACGGGCACGAAACCCTGAGCGATATAGAACGCACGTGCACAGAGTTAGCAGCCGAACTAGGGCTTACAGTGCAGTGTTTACAATCCAACCACGAAGGTCAGATGGTTGATTGGATTCAGCAGGCACGTAACGATTCCTGCGCCATCGTAATTAACCCGGCGGCTTATTCACATACCTCTGTCGCGATTTTAGATGCACTGAATCTCTTTGACGGGCCGGTGATTGAAGTGCATATTTCCAATATTCATCGTCGCGAATCTTTCAGACATCACTCATATGTTTCAGCGAGAGCCGATGGTGTCATAGCAGGCTTAGGTACTGAAGGTTACCTTGCAGCTGTTCGCCGAATAAAAAATCTGCTTTGAGCCAAACTGACTTATGAACGAGTCACGTGCTTCTAAAATGCAATCGCACTCAATGGATACGGTGCTGGCACCGCTGGGTCTGGAGGAATTTTTCGAAAGCTATTGGGAACGACAAACGCTGCATATTGAGCGAGATGCAGGAGAGCACTTTGAGAAGCTACTTACGCTGACTCACCTTGAGGATCTTTTCGGTACGCAGGCGCTTCATTTTCCGCAAGTGCAATTAACCCAAGCCGGTCAATCGATATTGGTCACGGACTATACCGATGCCAATCGTAGAATACTGCCGAACCGTCTGGCCGAATATCATCACAGCGGGTCAACTGTTGTTATTTCTCAAGCACACACGTTATTACCAGTGCTTGCAGAATTTTGTCGTAACGTTAATTCCAGCATGCACATGAACTGCCAGGCAAACGTGTACTTTTCGCCACCTGGCCAACAAGGGTTCAACACACATTACGATACACACGACGTGTTCATATTGCAGGTTGCCGGTAGAAAAACCTTCCGACTCTATGGGCAAGGTGCGACACTGCCAATGACAGATGAGCAGTTCGACCCCGAGACCTTGCCGGAGTCCGATATTGAAGAAACAGTTGAGCTTAGCGCGGGGCATACCCTGTATATACCAAGAGGCGTCACACACGATGCCTTAGCCAGTAATGACGAGCCCTCATTGCATATCACATTAGGGGTATACGCTGTTACCGTATTTGACTTGCTTCAATCAAGCCTGGAACTTGCCGCAGGGCGCGATGTAGCACTGCGTGAATCAATTAGTCGTTCGCTG
>CAYSZH010000210.1:0-6711 GCA_964435305.1 uncultured Granulosicoccaceae bacterium | reverse complement strand
GAAAAAGCGCTCTGGTAAATTGCTTCATCAAACGTGCGTTTGGTGAGCTATAAGCGCCTTTCATTTCGTTAAATACTACACCCTTGTAGGTAAGCGGTGAATCGGTATTACCCGACTCACTGAAGTCAAGGCGATGGCCTTCCTGTCTGAAATCAAGCTCATTTAAGCTTGGGAAAAAAGTGGCATCAAGATACACATCTAACAAATTAAAATAATCTTTGCGATTGCGACTGGCAAACGGATAGGCCGTCCAGTCACTCGAAGTAAACGCGTTCATGAAGGTATTCAATGAACGCCGCATCATCATAAAGAAAGGATCACGCACCGGATAACGCTTACTGCCACACAGGGCCGTGTGCTCGAGTATGTGAGCAACACCGGTTGAGTCTTGAGGGACTGTCAAAAATGCTACCAAAAATGCGTTTTGATCATCATCCGCCGCCAGATGTATATGGCGTGCCCCGGTTTTTTGATGCTTGTACTCCTGATACTCAAGATTCAGCGATTCAATCGGGTAACGTTTGATTTCTTCAAATGCAGCGCTTTGAGGCATAGTTGCTCCGGAAGTGAGGGGTGCTGATGGTTGTTACCCAGCTTCTTGCAAACTGGTCGTCGCCACCTGGTGACCGCGCCAAAAGAAAGACCCGGCCTAACCGTACTTTATAGGGACTGTCAGGCCCAAGTGCAATAGCTTTAGAGGTCGAAAAATTAAGCTTAACGCAACTCGAGCTCTTCAAATTTATCACTACTACGGCTGCCGAATGTCTGCGGTCCGGCACGCACAATAAAATAAGCCGCCAGTTCCATCTGATCGGCGATTTTCATGCCATCGTCCGGCCCTAAAACCATCAGTGTCGTGGCCCAGGCATCAGCCAGCATCGCAGTGTCAGCCACTACCGTCACCGATGCAAGCGAGTGATCCACCGGGTAACCAGAACGCGGATCAATGATGTGCGAGTAGCGGCGCCCGTCCTGCTCAAAAGCGTTGCGGTAGTCGCCCGATGTGGCCACACCACCCGATGTCAGATACACGCCGCTGGCGGCTTTGTCAGGCACCGGTTGCTCAATCCCTATTCGCCACGGATCACCCTCGGCATTGTTGCCAGCTGCCCGCAGCTCACCACCGATCTCCACCAGGTAGTTAAGGTAGCCGAGGCTCGCAACATCCTCCGCCAGCAGATCTACCGCATAGCCTTTGGCAATGGCGTTGAGGTCTATTTGCACAGCGCGGTCTAGTTTTTTGAGTGCTGAATTTTCAACATCGACAGCAATCCGCTGGTGTCCGATGGTTTGCAGCAGTATTTCAATTTCATCGTTGTTTGGCAGATCTTGTTGTTGATCTTTACCAAACCCCCAGCGAGATACCAACGGCCCGACAGTCGGATCAAAAGCACCGTCACTTAACACCGCTATCTGCAAGGCAGCGTTGGCAACCACTGCAAAGTGTTCGGGTATGTCAAACCAGCCTGACGATTCAGACTGATTGAATAGGGAGATGGATGAATCGGCCTGGTAAGTAGACATAGCTGCATTGACAGCATCCAGAGAAGCCTCAGCTTTTGCTTGCAGTGCACTCTGGTGGGACTTTTTTAAGCCAGGCACAATGATGCTGTAGGTGGTACCCATGGTCGCACCTGTGAGTACCGGGACTTCTTTGGAGCAGGCTGCGCACACTATCAACAGCGTCAGTGTTGTTATCAGTACAGATAGACAGCGATAGAACATCTTTCACTACTAAAGCTAACGGATGCGCAGTGTAGAACAGACAGGACAAGACAGCCACCGGGTGGCACCGGGTGACTGTGTTATCGGGATAAATTCAGGCTAACAGCATAAATTTGCCAGCCGAATTTTACATGGTGTGGGTTTCGCGCTCTGAATTCATCAGGCCACCCAGAATTTCTTCGATAGCACGCCTGACATTTTCGGCTTTATCACCGGTAAACTGCACGCCAATGCCTGCAGAGTCGGTACCGCCCGCTGCAGATATCCAGCACACTTTGCCAGGTATTGGCCAGCGCTCTGATTCATCCATCAGGCCGAACAACAAAAACACCTCGTCACCAAGCGTGTATTGCTGGGTAGTCGGGATAAATATACCGCCACCTTCGAGGAACGACATGTACGCAGCCTGCAAGGCACCGCGGTCGGTTATGGAAAGCGAAACAATCGCTTTACGATCAGTGGTCATTGAACGGTCTCCGCACGAGTTCTGACTCTCATTATTCGTATATCGGCCAATACGCCCTCAAGAACAGTCTGAGTTTTTAGGCTGGGGTTATCCAGCCGTAAAGCATATTGAAGCCTTGCCAACGCCTGGCTAAAAAACCGGCGCTCGTAAGGATGCCTGTAACTATTCGTACGGCCGTTTGAGGTCGAAAGTTCAGCGGTTTTAACGTGTTCTGTGGTCCACTGCAGAAAAAGGGTCAATGCGTCACGGGTACCCAGCACTCCGGCGGCAAGGGCTGCAAGCGCTGCCGGCTCATAATCTTGTGTCAGATAATCGATAAATCGGCTTTTTACATTGAAAATGGCACCAAGATCAACATCAGCGTTGCGTGCAAGCAAAGGCGCTCCATGGGCAAACTCCAAGGCTAATTCTGGGCTCGCCACACCCTGCTGTTGCAGCCACTCGAGCGATGCTGCCTGAGACGGCAGTGGCATCAATATTCGCTGACAGCGACTACGAATAGTGACGGGTAAACCGGCATCACTGTTCGCCAGCAAGATCAGGATGCAGCCTGCGCCGGGCTCTTCGAGCGTTTTTAACAGTCCATTAGCAGCGGCGCGCGTAAGAGTATGCGCTTTGTTGATAACAGCAACACGGTAAGGGCCGTAGGTGGTCGTCAGCATCAGCTGCTGAGTCAGCTTTCGAACCTGATCTACGCTTATTACGCGGGCCTTATCGAGCCAGTCGAGCGTGGTGATATCGGGGTGTGTGCCCGCTATATTTAATGCACACCGTGAGCATTGCCCGCAGGGTGCATGCTCTGCAGACTCTTCACACAACAGCGCGCTTGATAAGTGCTTTGCAAAATCGAGTTTACCAACACCTTCGGAACCAACGATCAAATAAGCATGATGCAATCGTCCTGAAGCCTGCGCCTGACTGAACATCTGCCAGGCTGCTTGCTGCCACGAATACGGCGCTTCAGTCGGCATAGGCGCTTAGCCAATCGCTGCAGCTTGCTTCTAGTTGTTTGAAAATAGCGGCAGAGACTGTACCTATATCCGGATTGGCATCGACAATTTTAATACGTTGCGGGTACATTTTTGCGCGCTCAAGATACGCCTGACGTACACGCTCAAAAAATTCATCGCCCTCTGTTTCTATGCGGTCAAGTTCACGACGACGTTTGGTTCTTTCAAGACTGGTCTCTCTGCTTGCATCAAGAAGCAAAGTCAGATCTGCATTAAGAGAGCCCAGCACCCATTTTTCAATGACTGCAACACTGTCGCTGCCGAGTTCTCGACCACCACCCTGATAGGCAAAGCTTGCATCAGTGAAGCGATCACACAGCACCCAGGTACCTTTTTCAAGTGCAGGTGTCACTACCTTTTCTACATGCTGCGCGCGTGCCGCAAACATTAACAACAATTCTGCCTTTGGTAGAATTTCCTGATCGGTGTTCAATAGCACATCGCGTAATTGCTCACCCAGTTCGGTACCACCCGGCTCGCGCGTGTGCAGTACCTCAACACCTCTACTCACCAGAAAATCTTTTACTACCGGCACCACGGTCGATTTACCAACCCCTTCAACACCTTCTAATGTGATCAGTCGGCCACGCATGTCTATTTTCTTTTCAAGATGAATTTACGCACGGCTTTATTGTGCTCTTCAACGGTTTCATTGAAGACATGGCCACCGGTGCCATCTGCCACAAAAAATAGTGCTTTGGTATCTGCCGGGTGCACAGCTGCCTCAATGGAATTAGCGCCAGACATAGCGATTGGTGTCGGCGGCAGTGCCGGTATTTTATACGTGTTATACGGCGTTTTGGTTTGTAAATCCTTACGTGTTATGTTGCCATTAAAGTTTTTGCCAATTCCGTAAATTACTGTCGGGTCCATTTGCAATCGCATCTTTTTACGTAATCGCCCCGCTATCACACCTGAAATAATTTCACGTTCACTTTCAACAGATGTTTCTTTTTCTATTATCGAGGCAAGAATTAACGCTTCATAAGGAGTTGAAATTGGCAGACTCTGATCCCTGCCATCCCACGCTTGTTGTAGGGTAGAGTTGAGAGCATTGTGCGCACGTAACAAAAACTCTGCATCGGTAGTCCCGCGCGGAAACAAATAGGTATCAGGTAAAAATTGTCCTTCCGGATGACCGGGCTCAGCACCGATAAAAGCCATCACATCGTCATCACTAACAGACTGCATGGTCTGTTCAAGTACTTCGTGTTTTGCCAACGCATCACGAACCTGCCATATATTCCAACCTTCGAGCAAGGTTAGCGAATACTGCTTTTGCTGGCTCTTTTGCAAAGTGCCAAGCAAAGCGATTGGCGTTAGCGATGTAGAAAGTGTGTACTCACCAGTTTTAATAGAACGCGCTTCACCGGTGTAACGGGCGTAGGCCTCCCACCACATCGGCCGTTTTAACTTTCCGTCTTTATTCAGCGCACTGGCAAGCGTACGAATGGTTGTGCCAGACTTCACTTCCAGTTCAAAAGCCTGATCAGGCTCACTAAGTGGTGAATGTAAAAACTGGTGCGCATCATATGCGAGCAAAGATGCAATACAAAGCGGTATAAGAAACACAATGGCGAAAATAATCTTTTTCACGAATTAAACCGGATGTTGCAACACAAAGAGCCTGCGTCTTTGTGTATTACGACTAGAGTTGACTAAAGATCAGGGTTGCGTTGGTGCCACCAAACCCGAATGAATTTGAGAGCGCATGTTTTATTGCTACATCACGGGCAGTATGAGGCACGTAATCAAGATCACATTCCGGATCGGGATTGTCGAGATTAATTGTCGGTGGTATAGATTGATCTTTGAGTGCCATGATAGAAAAAACAGCCTCGATACCACCGGCCGCACCCAGCAAATGGCCTGTCATTGATTTGGTAGAACTGACGGCAAGCTTTGCAGCATGCTCACCAAAGCTGCCCTTGATGGCGTTAGTCTCGGCTACATCACCTGCACCGGTCGAGGTGCCATGTGCATTGACATAGCCAACATCCGCCGCATTGATACCCGCATCATTAAGGGCTGCATTCATGCAGCGTCTGGCACCATCACCATTTTTTGAAGGTTGCGTCATATGAAATGCATCACCACTCATACCGTAACCCGACAGCTCGCAATAAATAGTCGCACCCCGCGCTTTTGCATGCTCGTACTCTTCGAGTACTAAAACACCAGCGCCATCGCCTAAGACAAATCCATCGCGATCAATATCCCAGGGCCTGCTGGCAGCCTTTGGATCATCGTTGCGGGTGGACAAAGCTCGTGCAGCGCCAAAACCTGCAAGACCCATGGCACAGGTAGCCATCTCGGCACCTCCACAGACCATCGCATCGGCGTCACCGTACTTTATCAATCGAAAGCCCTCACCAATGTTGTGGGTGCCGGTGGTACATGCTGTCGTGATGCAGATATTTGGGCCCTGCAAATTACGCATGATCGAAAGGTTACCTGCAATCATGTTGGTAATAGTAGAAGGCACAAAAAACGGTGACATTTTACGCGGCCCCGAATTGACCAGCACACTGTGTTGAATTTCAATGTTGGGCAATCCACCAATGCCAGAACCAATAGCTACGCCAATGCGCTCGGGGTTATGTTCTTCTGCATTTAAGCCGGCGTCGTCCAGCGCCTGAATACCGGCTGCAACCCCGAAGTGGATAAATTTATCCATCTTGCGTGCGTCTTTACTGGTCATGTATTGACTGACATCAAAGTCTTTTACCGACGCAGAAAACCGCGTGGCAAAACCCTCTGTGTCAAAGGTATCAACGGTGGCTGCACCAGATACACCGGCAAGTAAATTCTTCCAGCTATCGGCGACAGTATTGCCGACCGGGGTTATCGACCCGAGGCCGGTTACGACAACTTTTCGAGCGCTCAAAGGAAATTTCCGGTAGCGATTCCCGTGCCTTAACCGACACGGATTACAATGCTTGTGTCACTGCTATGGCTGCTCGAGCAACGAGCTAACCATACCTACAGCTATCTAGCCAAGATTGGCATTAACGTAATCAATTGCCTGTTTGACGGTGGTGATTTTTTCGGCTTCTTCATCAGGAATTTCGCATTCGAACTCCTCTTCAAGCGCCATCACTAACTCTACGGTATCAAGTGAATCTGCGCCCAGATCATCGACGAATGACGCAGCTTCAGTGACCTCTTCGTCCTTCACGCCCAATTGTTCCACGACGATTTTCTTTACGCGATCTTCGATACTGCTCATATTGGATGCCCTCCCGGGACAAGTGTATTCAGTGGTGCATGGCTGCGCCGATCCCTCATATTGTATTCAATACGGGTTTGACACGCCACTACTGCTACAAATTAATTGCGCTCTTCGCGTCGCTTTTACCTTGTTGTAAATGCTCACGGGCACAGATCTGCTGCATCATCGTCTTAATTATGGCCAAAGGCGGGCGGAATCAAGATGTCCTGACGGAAACAGCCCACTAGTGTACTGAATCAAATAGTGTGGTCATATGAGAGTTTGCCATTTGTTCTGCA
>CAYSZH010000209.1:0-6841 GCA_964435305.1 uncultured Granulosicoccaceae bacterium | reverse complement strand
AAATGACACCTCCGTGTAATCGATTATGCATATGGTGCCCTATAAGCTCGGGCTGCATATCAAATGCGATGACCGCTTTATCGTAATCAAAAATTGGCATTTTGAAGCCAAGGGTTTGGTTGAAGACAATTTTCTGTTCAAACAAATCCTTAATAGCACTAACAAGTTTATCTTGCTCTGCCCTACTACGCGTTAGTTGTGACACCGTGTTAGCTACCGTTTTTTTTTGAATCTGGCTCTGGATGCATTAGGTATTGCGAGCGGGTTTTGTGCTGATACCGGGAGCTGCACCTTCAGCCATTTTTTCGTTCGCTTTTTCAACGTACTGATCTTTTAAGCCAAATATTCGCTTGATATCTTCAAGAACCAAATAGTTCACCGGAATCAGTACAAGAGTTACGACTGTGGCGAATAAAATACCAAAGCCGAGAGAAACAGCCATTGGAATCAGGAATTGAGCTTGCGTGCTATTCTCAAATATTAACGGTGTTAATCCAAAAAACGTGGTTAAGGAGGTAAGAATGACCGCCCGGAAACGAGCCACCCCTGCCGTACGAACCGCATCGAATAAGCTCACACCCTTACGTCTTTGACGGTTAACGTAATCCACCAGCACAAGGGAATCGTTGACCACAACACCGCACAGAGCAAGCATGCCCATATAGCTCATGATGCTGAGATTCATCCCCATAATCATGTGTCCTAAAATGCCACCGACAACACCAAAAGGAATAACCAGCATCACCATGATCGGTTGAATATAACTACGGAACGGAATTGCCAACAAGGTGTAAATCACCAACAGAACAAACGCCAAACCGGTGCGCAAAGACCCAAAGGAGTCGGCCTGCTCTCGCGCTTCGCCTTCTAGCGACACTCTAATATCAGGGTACCTTTCCTCTATTGTCGCGCCAAAAGCCGTAAGATCAGCCTTTACCGCTTCAAGATCGACTGTTTCTTTATCGACATCGGCTTCTACGTTAACGGTTCTACGCCTGTCCACGCGCTTGATAGACGAAAAGCCACGTCCCATTTTGACATTGGCGACACTGCCAAGTGGTACGTTTTCTCCGCCAGGCGTTCTAATTAACAAGCGTTGCAGGTTCTCTACAGATTGACGCTCTGAGGCTGGGTAACGCACAATCACTTTTACATCATCCCGATCGCGCTGCACACTTTGCACCTCGGTGCCGAGAAACGCCGGACGCACCTGCCCTGCAATTGAGGATAATGACAAACCAAGCTGTTGTGCTTCGGGCCGAATACTCAATTGAATTTCCTGTTTACCACCCTCAAACGAATCGGTGATGTCAGACACACCAGGGAAATTTCGCATTTCGTTTTTATAAAGCGCAGCAACTTCACGCATCTCATCAAAATTGAAGCCGGAGATACGCACATCTAAAGGGCTTCCACCGCGACCAAATTCGGCTCGATAAGATACATTTTTTGCACCGGGAATTTCCCCGATCATGCGCCTTAGCTCACCCACAAGCTGATTTGTGCCCACATCCAACGTGCGCTCTTCAGGTGGCGTAATTTCAAATTGCACGCGACCTACATGTGATCCTTTCGCGCCCCGGCCTGAACTGCCGGCTGTTGACATAATGCCTTCAATAATACTTTCGTTGGTTTCAGGATCCACATACTTTTGCTGAAGCGCACGCACAGAATCTGAAATGCCATCGATGTGTTTTTGAGTTGTTTCAAACGGTGTACCGGATGTCATTTCAAGATTAACCAACGCAACTTCACTTTGCACACGTGGAAAAAATATAAATCGCACATGACCCGCCTTTACCATGCTGAACACAATTATGGCTGCACCAATAAAAATCGAGAGCGTCAGATACCGATTACGCAGTGCTGCAGCCAACACGGGTTGATAGATATGAAAAACGAACCATTCGAAACCATCTGCAATACGATGCTGCATACGCGCAAATATATTCGGCTTGGTCTTTTTATGAAAATTCAAATGGCTCATGTGCGACGGCAGCACAAACTTGGATTCGATTATCGAAAACAATAAAACCGGGATCACGATGTAAGGGATTTGCGCGAATATTTTCCCTCGAACACCTTCGATTAGCATCAGCGGTATAAAGGCTGCCACTGTAGTCAGCACGCCGAAGGTAACTGGTATGGCAACCTCCTGAGCACCTTCAATTGCGGCCTCAACCCGATTGGGGTTGCGCCGCATGTGGGTATAAATGTTTTCTCCGGTAACTATTGCATCGTCAACCACAATGCCCAGAACGAGAATGAACGCAAACAGGCTCAGCAGATTAATGCTCACACCAATAAAAGGCATGAGCGCAATACCACCTAATATTGACACTGGTACGCCCACAAACACCCACGCGGCAACCCAGAAACGTAAAAACAAGGTCAATAAAAGCAGCACTAACAACCCGCCCTGAAATGCACTTTTCAGAAGCGTATTAAGCCTGGCTTTTACCGCTCTCGATGAATCTCGCCAATACCCCAGGGTAACGCCATAGGGCATGTCAGCCTGCGCTTCCTTTAAATAGTCTTTCACTTCATCTGCAACAGTGATGGCGCTTTGCAAACCGGTTCGAAAGACATCGACTTCGATCGTTCGCTGGCCATTGTAGTGTTGTGCCAATGCCGATTCTTCAAAACCATCGCTTACCTCGGCGACATCACCCACCGTTAGACGTGTGCCGTCTGGGCGCGTGACAACAACAACATCTTTAAAGTCATCAATTCCGTAAGCCTGGCCAGTGGTGCGCAACAAAACTTCACCACCAGTGGTCTGAATTGAACCGGCTGCCAGATCAAGCGAACTGTTATTTATCGCCTGCGCAACCTCGGACAGGGTAATGCCATAACGACTCAGCGCTTGCTCTGATACCTCAATTGCCAATTCGAAATCGCGTGCACCTGATACGGCTACAGAGGATACGTTGGGTAAGGCTTCAAGATCATCACGCACTCGCGAGGCAAGCTTGCGCAGCTCTTTTTCCGGCATATCACCTGCAACAATGACACTGATGACTTCTCTTGTTCTCGAGGGTATATACACAGAGGGTGTATCAACATCATCTGGAAAATCGCTAATTTGATCAATCGACTGTTTAACTTCGTCCAGTAATTTCTGAGGATCATAACCTTTGACCATCTCCAGGTTGACGCTACCCGTACCTTCATTAGCGACAGAGGTGATACTTTTAATGCCCTCTAAATCTTGAACGGCTTCTTCAATCTTAATGGTGACGCCTTCTTCAACTTCACTGGGTGAAGCACCACGAAACGCCGCCCGTATCGATACCCTGTCAAGATCAAAGCTTGGGAAGACTTCTAACGGCAGGCGACTACTTAAGGTCCACAAACCCCAGGCAATAATGAAGACCATTAATAAATTTGCCGCCACAGAATTTCTGGCAAACCAGCTAATCAATGAGTGCATAGTTGCGCTCCAACCTGTTTGAGTGCGTTATCCATAAGACGCTTAACTATCATCGGCAACTCTATCTCGCGCTACGGTACCGGCGTTGGGATTAGACCTGCCCGAGGGACGCTGCGCGTTGACATTTTGTCCTCGACGTGACTGGCTGTTCACCTGTTGAGCTTGATTCTGGCCACCTTGTTGCTGCTCACCGTTTGCCTGCGATTGCTCGCCAGGCTGATTACTTTGCTGCGAGGCTTGCGGGCGCTGACCAGCTTCTCGCTGACCACCCCGGCCTTGCCCTTCCGGCCGCTGCCCACCTTCACCTTGTCCGCGCTGACGCTGTCCTTCCGGCCGCTGTCCACCCTGACCACGATTACCTTGCCCATCGGGCCTACCGCCACCGCCAGATTGCGGACCACCACGCCTTAATGGTGGCGGTGCAACGCCATCGACTGTGGCACGAACCGGAGTACCGTTTGTCACCGTGCTCAATGGAGTTGTTACCAACACCATACCAGCCGCTAAACCGTCTTTTATTACCGCAGTGGTTTCATCTGACCACAGTACCGTAACCTCACGACGTTCAAGCTGACTTTCTTCATTGACCAGTAACACCTCCCTATCTTCACGTAGCGCAGCTCGTGGCAGCACAAACACATCTTCAAGCGTGCGGCCCTGAACACTGGCTTCAACATACTGACCTACTCGCAATTGCGGCTTTCCCGCAACAAACGGTTCTTGCACTCTGGCAATGACATTCAACTGCTGCGTACCCGCGTCAACACCTTCAGCGCGAATCAGCGTGCCCTGCCAAGACTGTGATGCATCGCCCGATGTTGCGCTGAGTATGACCGTTGGCGCATCATCTTCGATGGTCGCGGACGAAGCAGGGATATCCAGAAAGGCAACCTGTCGACTTGATAAAGGCAATCGCACATCAACACTGGCCTCAGAGTATATTTTTCCAATGGGTGTTCCGCGACTGACAAATTGGCCTAGGTCGACCTGCATTTCCTGCACGTAACCATCGTATGGGGCAATGATGCGCGTTCTTGTCAGATCGAGCTGCGCTCGTTCTACTTGCGCACTGGCGGCGGCACGGTTAGCGCGAGAGGCTGCCAGTTGCGGTTGACGCAGTGTAAATGCGGAGGCTTTACGGCCATTACCCAAGCTGTCCCAATCTGATTTTGCAAGCTTACCTCGTGCGGTTTCTTCTTGAAGCGCTGCATTGGCCTGCGCAAGATTGGCCTCAGCTTGAGTCAGTGCAATCACATAATCTCGGTCATCAATTTCTAGAAGAACATCGCCTTGTTTGAACGTGCCACCGATAACGAACACCGGGGAGATGGTGTTGACCGTGCCATTGACTTCAGAAACAAGCGTGGTCGTTTGCGTGGCTTGTATTGTTCCCTGGCTTCGCACCTGAACCGCATAGTCGGTCGGGGTAAGCGTGGTAGCATCTACAGCCTGGCTGCTCGGGAATTGCGGCCGCTTAAAAGGCTCCGGGCGATTGTCCAAAACTGTTTTGGCCGCAAATACGCTGCCCAGCACAACCAGCACTGGCAATAAGATTTTTAACAGTAATTTCATGGCTTATGTCCAAATGCTGTGGACCCTGTTGTGTGCTGAATGTGCAGATACAGGTATTATACGTAGCACAAACAACCCAAGTTCATTTCTTTAATGTTCCTAACGCACCAAAATCGCGCTTTATTCGACTATCAGCCTTACTGGGCTGAGTGTTATGGTCGTGCTCCCTTTCTACCCATGAGTCGTGCCGAAATGGACGATTTAGGGTGGGATAGCTGCGATATTATAGTGGTAACCGGCGATGCCTACGTCGATAGCCCCAGTTTTGGCATGGCGATCGTCGGCCGCTTGCTAGAATCGCATGGTTTTCGCGTAGGCGTCATTTCACAACCTGACTGGCAAAGCGCCGATGCGTTCTCGGTACTAGGTAAGCCAAACCTGTTTTTCGGCGTCACCGCCGGCAACATGGATTCCATGATTAACCGTTACACCGCTGATCGCAAACTGCGAAGCGACGATGCCTATTCTCCTGACAATATTGGAGGCAAGCGCCCTGACAGAAGTTCCATTGTCTATTCGCAACGATGTCGCGAGGCGTTTCAGGATGTTCCAGTGGTTATTGGCGGCATCGAAGCATCGCTTCGGCGCATTGCTCATTACGATTACTGGCAGGACAAAGTCCGACGCTCCATCCTCGCCGATGCCAAAGCCGATCTGCTGGTTTACGGTAATGGTGAACGCGCCATTGTCGACATTGCTCACAGGCTGGCATCAGGTGACAATATAGACACGCTGACTGACATACGCGGCACAGCGTACTTTATTCAAGACATGCCCAGGGGATGGACAGTCATCGACTCGTCCAACGTTGATAAACCGGGTCGCATTGAAAAAGAAATCAGTCCCTATACTGAAATATCAGAAAACGATGAAGGCGGTTGTGATAATTCAGAGGCCTCTACAGACGAGACATCCAGCAATACGAGTGTTCTTAAATTTATGCCTCGGGAGGAACGCCAAGCCTTACGACGTGGTGAACGAGACAAAACGGTTTTACGCCTACCCTCCTATGAAGTCGTCAAAAGCAACAAAATATTATACGCACATGCCAACCGCGTACTGCATTTGGAAACCAACCCGGGTAATGCACGCGCGTTAGTTCAGAACCAGGGCGGTAGAAAACTTTGGATCAACCCGCCGCCGCATCCATTGACAACGGAAGAGATGGACTACGTATTCGATCAGCCTTTTGCTCGCGTTCCGCACCCAAGCTATGGCACAGCACGCATTCCAGCGTACGAAATGATTCGTTTCTCTGTGAATATCATGCGCGGCTGTTTTGGTGGCTGCACCTTTTGCTCAATCACAGAACACGAAGGCCGTGTCATTCAAAATCGATCTGAAGATTCAATCATCAATGAAATAGAACAGATGAGGGATAACGTGCCTGGCTTTACCGGCGTTATTTCTGATTTGGGTGGGCCCACTGCCAATATGTATCGCCTGGCCTGCAAATCAAAAGAAATTGAATCCAATTGCCGCCTGCCGTCATGCGTCTATCCTGGCATTTGCAGTAATCTCAACACCGATCATTCTTCCTTAATCAAGTTATACAAACGTGCACGCGAATTGCCGGGCGTTAAAAAGGTGCTAATTGCCTCAGGCTTACGTTACGATCTCGCGGTTGAATCTCCTGAGTATGTCGAAGAGCTGGTCACGCATCATGTCGGCGGTTACTTAAAGATTGCTCCGGAACACACTGAACGAGCGCCACTCGATAAAATGATGAAACCCGGGATTGGTGCTTATGATGAATTTAAACGTTTATTTGAAAAATTCAGTAAGAAAGCAGGAAAAGAACAATACCTGATCCCTTACTTTATCGCGGCACACCCC
>CAYSZH010000208.1:0-6851 GCA_964435305.1 uncultured Granulosicoccaceae bacterium | reverse complement strand
TCGATCATTTCCTGTTCTCCTGAAGATCAAGAAGCCTTTGACGACGCTATAGAAGTCATCGATTTTTTTCAAGGCGATGATGATACCGGTGGCATCGGATCAAACTTACAAGGCGCCACTTTCAATACAGGAATTAATGAGTCCACTGGTAATAACATTCAGAGTGTATCGGGTACCGGCGAGACAACAACTGTTAGTAGTGCGAACAAGGTAGATTTGGTGGTTGCGGGTTCTAACAACACCGTGAATATTGAAACAAATTTGGGAGATCTTAGAGTCAGCGGCAGTAATAATTTGTTGAATTTCTCCCCCAACGTATCAGTTGATGTGTGTTTGGTTGGTGGGTCCGATAACTCAATTCAAAAAGACTCATCTGTTACCTTGACATGTGAAGTTACGGGCAGTGGCAACATTGGCTTTTGAACCTGTGTAGTACGAACAATATCTGACCTACGCCGTCTCTATGCAAGTCTTTCCGAACTTAGCAATCGATAAATTCAAAGATGAAGAATGGGTTGGAAAAACAATTCTCAAGCAAGGTTGTAGTTTTTTGGCAGGTGGAGCTGTCGCTAAGTCGTTAAGTGGTTTGACGCCTGTATCAAGGGTGTTACGTGATACTTTCGGGATTCAAGGTCTAAGCGAAGAAATTGATCTGAGTGCTTTATAGTGGACCGATTATTTTGTAGGCGATCACCCGCTTAGCAAAAGCGGGTGATCGCTTAGTCACTTTACTTAAACTTTAGCTGGCACGAATGCGTGGTTAGCTCCATCTTTCACAAATTTTCCAGCATTTGGAAAACCGAAGTGATAACCCCCGATACTCATATTGTCGGCAATTGCCCGTTCGACAATACCTTTTCGAGTTGCGGTCGCTTGATCTTTGTCGGAATCGAAAGCGAACTGCCAATCAAGGTTTGCCAGGAACAGTGCGGGTAATGCAATCGCATCGCCAATAAGCATTAGTTCATCATCGCCAGAGCTGATGTGCATACTGGTATGGCCAGCGGTATGTCCAAAACTCTTCACAGCCGTGAGCCCAGGTGCCAATTCTGTGCCTTCTTTAAAAAGGCTTACGTTTTTCCAGTTCGGAAAGGTGGCTTGAATGCGTTGAGCCAGACCTCTGCGTTGTTCCGGAAGTCTTTCAATTAACCCTTCGTCAGTCCAAAAATTGTATTCAGTTTCACCGATCATAATTTCCGCGTTTGGATAGACCTGCGCATTCGTGTCTTTTTCCATCAGGCCAAAAATATGATCAGGGTGCAAATGACTCAAGATAACGGTGTCAACAGAATCTGGGGTGATGCCGGCCGCTTCAAGGCCGCCTTTAGCAGCAAGCCCAGCTGTAGGGGCAAGCTGACCGCCGGTACCGGCGTCAAGTAAAATGGTCTTGCCGCCGGTTTTAATAACAGTAAACGCAAATTCGATCGGTATGTAGTCGGTGGTGAGCCCGCCGCTTGTTAGTGCTGCTTTAACGTCATCTCCTGAGACACCCGGTGCAATGGCGTCAAAACCGGGGTTCTGCCAAATACCGTCATAGATAGAAATAACTTCAATATCACCCACTTTGTATTTGTAATGTCCGCTTTTGCGCAGGTCCATTGCCTGTGCAGATGGGATAAAGGCGAGTTGTCCCGTTAAGCCAAGCGCTGCGACCCCGGCACTGGATGCTAAAAACTCCCTACGTGTAGATTTGATCATTGAAAACTCCAAAGAATAGTGCGCTATGGTTTATGCGCAATTAACATGGCTGTAAACAGAGCGAAAAAAAACATGGAACTTCAAGGCTTTATGCGAATTGTGGGTTTCCATTGGTTAAGGAAGCTAAGCACCTTTAAGAAAGCCAATTTTTGAAATCCTTTCTGTACCAATAGTAAAGATCACATCGCTTGGAATTAGTTCTCTTGAGACGCAAAAAAATCTCCCTTCATTAGCTGCTCTGATTTGCGCATCTTATCTGTATGGTATGATATAACATATCATTGAAAATTCAATTACCTACAGGTGTCGCCGATGTCAGAGTTGTTTGTGCTGTTAAAAAGCGACATGTAAGGCCAAGCCTTATGTGGCATCCACTAGCTGATTCGCGTCAAGTTCTCAAATCAATAAGTAAAAGGCTTACACATATGACCATGCTTCACCGAATTGCCCTTGCAAGCTTGTTTGCATTTGGCATGCTACTAAATACAATTGCGCATGCAGGCAGCCTCACTATCAGTACCGCCTTTGGACCTAATGCTGAGGTTCCAGACCCGCGGGCTGGCTATAACGGCTGGATGTCAAATCAGTCAGGCGTGACGGAAACACTCATGGGCATTGATTACGATATGAATCTTTACCCACGAGTAGCACAGGGCGTGGAGCAAGTAGCGCCTACAACATGGCACGTCACGCTAAATGAAGGCCTCAAATTTCATGACGGTACAGCAGTCACCGCGCAAACTGTGGTTGACGCTTTAGCGGCCATATCGGAAGAGGGCAATGCGGGTCACAATGCTCGGATTGCAAAATTACTAGACCTGGCAGGCGTGTCGACAGAGGGTGAACAAGTCATCGTATTTGAAACCAATAGCCCGAATGCAGCCTTTCCATGGACACTTTCAGAACCCGGTATTGCCGTATTGGGTCCACCATCTGAAAGTTTCCCGATAAACGCAACAGGCCCCTATATATTCAAAGAGGCCGTCCCTGACCAGCTGTACCGAGCTGAGGCAAATGCCGGCTACCGTATGGGTAAACCTGGTCTTGAAGAAGTTCGTATCGTTGTTTCTGGCGATCCTGCATCCTCTGCGCTGGCCTTCGAAGCAGGTGAAGTGGATATGGTCATCAACTACCCCGAAGCCGACTTTGAACGCATTCAAAGCACAGGTGCATTAGGATTTTCTGCACCCACGGCACGTTTGTATTTCTATACGGTAAACGCCGCCAGTGGCCCCATGGCGAATCCGCTGATTCGCAAAGCGGTATCCATGGCCATTGATCGTCAAGGCATCGTGGACGCGGCGCTCTCAGGCGTTGGTGGTGTTCCGGCTGGTACGATTTACCCTGACGGTAAAGGCTGGGCGGCTGACATCGCCGCGATTTACGATCCTGAGAAAGCTGAAGCGCTGTTATCCGAAGCCGGAGCCGTAAAAGAAGGCGGTAAATGGACGCTTGATGGCGAACCACTGGAAATAGACATTGTGACCTATTCTGGGCGAGCGGCATTGCCACCGACCGCGGAACTAACACAGGCGTTCTTGCATGCGATTGGTGTTGCTTCAAACGTTCGGGTTGGTGAATATGGCGCCAGCAACGATGCAATAATCGATGGGTCGGCCGATCTATTTCTGCAGGCTTGGGTGACCACCCCCCAAGGTGACCCAGGGGCAGTGCTTGAAGCCTTGCTGAAGAGCGATGGCGGCTCTAACTCAGGCAAATACGCAAATTCAGAACTGGATGGGCTGCTTGAAAAGGGGCGTGCAACGTTTGAACATGACGAGCGCAAGCTAATCTACAATCAGGTGCAAGAAATCGTTGCAGCAGACGCCGCGATGATTCCTGTCTTTCATGTCAGTCAGGTCAATGTTGCTCGTGAGGGAGTCTCAGGCTATGCCGTTCATCCAACAGAGACCTACTGGATCACGCACGAGACCGCTATTTCCGAATAGCGTTGTAATATGACCTTGTCTGTATCTGGTCTGAGCGTTGAACGCTCAGGCCAGATTCTGCTTCACCCAACTTCACTAAGCATCTATTCAGGTGAAAGGCTTGGGCTTGTCGGTGCTTCCGGTTCAGGTAAATCAACCTTGGGTCACGCATTAGTCGATTCACTTAGCGCGCAAGGGCATCGTGTTGCTCATGTTCCGCAAAGTCCAGATGAAGCGCTAGACCCACTACGTAGCATGGCGTTTCACTGGAAAGAGGCTGAGCTAGCGCTAGGCCAAGCGCCTGATGCGCAACGCCAGCAGCGCCTGTTTTCAGCTTTGAATATCGATGGTGGTAACATGCGTATGCGTCCGTGGGGCTGGAGTCGTGGCATGCAGCAGCGATTTGTTCTAGCCATGGCCTTAATTGATACACCGGAATTGCTGGTGCTGGACGAACCCACTTCAGCACTGGACCCGGTGATTGCGGTTAACACGATGGACTTACTCGACACCATCCTCGATGAGAGTGAGACCGCCATGCTGTTGATTACTCACGATTTGGGATTAGCGGCACGACGTGTCAACCGCTTGATGGTGATGGACGAAGGTCGAATTGCTGAAGATGCTGATACCGTGCAGTTACTTGATAGACCAACCTCAGCGGCAGCCGCTGCACTTGTACGCAATCGTAGTTGGCTCACAGTCCCTGGTTGATTTCCCATGCTAAGAGTTGATCGGGTTTCTGTCAGGCGCGGTTGGACACAGACACTGCACGACCTATCATTTCAGCTGCCTGCAGGTAAAACGCTAGCGGTGGTAGGAGAAAGTGGCGCAGGCAAATCCACACTCATTAATGCAGTTCTCGGTCTTATCAAACTGCACTCGGGTAGTATTAGCTGGTGTCATGCAGCGGTACAACTTTGTCGCCCGTCACTTGTCATGCAAGAACCCAGGGCGGCCTTTAATCCGGTGCTGAGTATTCGCCAAACGATTATGGAACCGATTGTTGGCTCTGGGTCGACGCTTCCAGCCGGCAAACTTGAGAAGCTGTGTAATCAATTAGAGTTATCATTGGACCTACTCGATCGGCGACCGGGTGAAATTTCTATCGGGCAGGCACAGCGCGCCGGTATTATTCGAGCACTTATCGCAGAGCCCTCACTGGTTCTGTTTGACGAGCCATTATCAGCCCTGGATGCAGTCGCCCAAAAGTTCACTGCACAACTCATTGCCGACTTACAGATTGAGCATGGTTTTGCCGCGCTGATCGTCACACATGATCTTGGTTTTGCCGCCGCTCATAGTGATGAAATTGCCGTGCTGCGTGCTGGTCGCCTTGAAGAGGTGACAAAATCCGCTGACTTTATCGTTGCCCCATGCAGTGACTATGGTTGCACTTTACGTGATGCCGCTGTTGCGCTGGGTGCGCTGGAACAAGCTGTTTGATTAGTATAGTTTCCAGTTTATTGGTGCGGGCAGTCGTGGTACTCAGCGGCACTGCGCTGGCAACATTTTCCTTGCTTTGGTATGCACCGGGTGATCCTGCACTCGCTATTGCATTGGCTCGCCATAGTTCGGTTGTTCAACAAGACGTTGTGGAAGTCGTGCGTACGCAAGCCGGGCTCGATGCTGGTTTCTGGCCAGCCTTTCAAGCGTGGTTAGGGCCGCTATTAGTGGGTGACTTCGGTCAGTCTTCTGTTAGTGGAAGAGACGTGCTACCCGATCTGTTATCCGCAATTGCATACACATTACCGCTGGCTTTAGCTGGCTTAGCTATTGGCCTCCTAATTGCCATACCGCTTGCCGTCATTGCGGCACGAAACCCCGGCAAACTGACCGACCGATTTGCGGTAGCCGTGGCATCGCTTGGTGTGGCCGTTCCAGCCTACTGGCTTGGCTTGTTGTTGATACTACTGTTTGCGGTAAAGCTTGCCTGGTTACCCGCGATGGGCGCACGTACTCCGCTGCATATGGTGCTACCCGCATTGACTCTTGGTTTGGGTGTGGCAGCGTCCCTAACCCGTATTATTCGTTCAGGTCTTTTAGAAGCACGAGAAAGCAGCTTTATACCTGCCCTGGCGCGCCGAGGCGTGTCTGCGCGTGCTGTTGGCAAAGACCACATTGCA
Organism: uncultured Granulosicoccaceae bacterium; assembly: GCA_964435305.1. Classification (GTDB taxonomy): domain Bacteria; phylum Pseudomonadota; class Gammaproteobacteria; order Granulosicoccales; family Granulosicoccaceae; genus Granulosicoccus. The sequence goes on along the minus strand of CAYSZH010000208.1, from coordinate 1,099 downwards.
CTGCATGCGGCGGTACCTGTCATTACTGTGTTGGGGCTTGAATTGGCTTTTCTGCTCGAAGGTGCCGTTTTGGTTGAAGTGATCTTTGCGCGCCCTGGCCTGGGTGGTTTTCTGGTTCATGCAATAGAGGCGCGTGACTTTCCTAAAGTGCAAGCGGTTGTGATTATTTCGGCATTGGTGTTCGTCACCATTAACCTGCTGATCGATCTGATTTATCGTTTAATCGACCCTCGGATGGGTGAGCACGATGCGTAGTGTGATCTTGCTGGCGACCGTTTTTGTTGCCATTGCTATCGTTGGGCCGTTAGTTGCACCTTATGATCCTACCAGCATCAATATTCCCAATCGCCTGAGTGAGCCAAACGAGCAATGGTTGCTGGGAACAGATGCTCTGGGACGAGACATTCTTTCAAGACTCCTGTTTGGTGCACGCTGGTCGTTAGGTTTAGCCTTCCTGGTATCAGTGATTGGCCTGTGTATAGGTACGTTAATGGGTTTGATCGCTGCGCTTGGCGGTCGTTATGCAGATTGGCTGGTGATGCGAACCACCGATACATTTTTGGCTTTTCCTGAACTTGTTGCGGCTGTGGTAATCGCTGGTGTACTCGGTGCCGGTACTGACAGCCTGATTTTTGCACTCAGTGTCACCGGTTGGATGCGCTATTGTCGAGTCGCTCGCGGTATCGGGCTGACACTTCAATCACGGGGGTATGTGTTGCAAGCAAGGCTTGCCGGGCTGTCCGTTGTTTCCCTTGCACGATGGCATTACTTGCCGGCCTTGTTACCCTCGCTTGCAGTTGTTTGGACAGGCATGTTTGCCCGGGCGATCCTTGGTATTTCAGCGCTCGGATTTTTAGGTTTCGGCGTGCAGCCACCTATGCCGGAATGGGGCACAATGTTGCTTGATGCACGCATCCATATGCGGTCCACGCCTTTGCAAATGATTTGGCCGGGACTGGCCGTGGTGGCATGCGTATTATCCATCAATCTGGTAGGCGACACCTTGCGTGACGCACTCGCCCAACAAGATCGATTGAAACTGCACCAGTATGCTGGGGATGGAAATATCTGATATTGTAGATACACCCTACAACTTGAG
>CAYSZH010000207.1:0-6892 GCA_964435305.1 uncultured Granulosicoccaceae bacterium | reverse complement strand
GGTATTCACATCCATGTGAATCTCTCAAGTTGTAGGGTGAAACTACAGTATCAGATATTTCCATCCCCAGCATACTGGGGCAGTTTCAAACGTTTAAGCTACCTGTACTAAATTCAGCGACGTATAGCCCGTCAGGCACGCTAATTGGTTTCTACTTTACAGCGTTGCGCAAAGTGTCCGTTAGCACGAAACTATGTGGATGTTCCTGTGTCCAAGATCTTGATATAAACTGACCCAAGCGCTGCGTCATATTCATACTCGATTGGAGATACGCCAATGTCAAATTCGTTAACTGACCGCCGAAAATTTCTGGCCTTGGCCAGTGCAGTTGCGGCGGCATCAGCCGTAGGCTTCCCGATGGTGGCTTCGGGCAAGAAAATAAAGGCCACAAAGTCCATGCGTGGTGGCTCCAATAATTATCGCCCTGGTGCCAAAATTGTAGATCGGATCGGAAACGGTGGCTTCTGGATGACAGGGACGGTGCGTCGTGCCGGCGACGGCGCTCCACTGGAAGGACAACGAATTCAGATATGGGCGCACACCACTGAGGGGCATGAGCGTGATGCGCACAGCCATGGCGCGACACTTACAGATGCAAATGGGGAGTTCCGCCTGGAAATGCCGCAGATAGTGCCAGCATTTGGTCAAGCACATGGGCATTTGGCTTACGACAGCGATGACTTTAAAACTGTGTTTCTTCGCCCGGTAATGTCAAGCTCCAAAGACAAGACCCTAGCCGCACACTTTGTACTACAGCGGGCTTAATGGATCCGGCCAGAGGTAATAAAGATAAAACCGTTGCTTAAATTCTCTTGCAATGGATCGAAGCAGTAAGGCCATTATTTGGATTGTTGTAGTGCTGGCAGTGGCAGTTCCACTCGTGGCGGCCACATTTAGTCCGTTACATCAATGGCGCAGCCCAGTTTACATAGCCGCAGGCTTTGCCGGCATTCTCGCCTTAATACTGGTCTTCTTTCAGCCGCTACTCGCTGCAAATTATTTACCTGGCTTGGCCGCACTCACCGCTCGTCGTGTGCACCGTTTGCTTGGACCCTTACTCGTTTTGCTTGTTGTTTTGCACGTTCTTGGCCTTTGGATTACCAGCCCACCTGACGTGATCGATGCCCTGCTCCTTGCCTCACCAACACCGTTCTCAATGTGGGGTGTTATCGCCATGTGGTGCGTATTTGCATCAGCCGTATTGGCAACGCTTCGGCGTCGTTTACGACTTAAAGTGAGTACCTGGCGAATAACGCATAAGACGTTCGCTGTATTTATCGTCCTCGGGAGTGTGGTACACGCCTTGTTAATTGAAGGAACAATGGAGTTGATATCGAAAGTGGTACTCTGTGCCCTGATCGTTTTCGTGGCAGTTCTGGCTTTAACAAAAGGATGGCGTACAAAATAGAACTAATTAGTCCCAATCAACATACAACTCTCTTGGCCCACGAAACGTGATGTTTGCAGAGTATCCAAGATTTTGATCCGCAAGCAAACGTAAATTTGGCAAGCGTTCTGTCAATGTTTCAAACGCAATGCTTGCTTCCAGACGCGCCAGACGCGCACCCAGACAAAAATGAATTCCTTGTCCAAATGAAATATGCTTGCGCGCATTCTTGCGCTTAATATCAAACGATTTAGGATCATCGAACAAGCTGGGTTGATGATTCGCTGCAGCCAGGCTTAAAAATACTTGCGTACCCGCAGGGATATCAATGTCTTCAATTTTTGTATCAATATTCGTGACGCGCCGCCAGCTTGTTTGTGGAGATTCGAAGCGCAATACTTCTTCCAAAGCGTTGGGGATAAGTGAAGGCTCCTGACAAATGGCTTCCCAGTTTTCCCTTTGCGGCAATAAACATAACAGTGCATTGCTCATGAAGTTACTGACAATCTCATGGCCAGCAAAAGAGTGCCCGTATATAACTGACTCAACTTCTCTATAGGCAAGTTCATTTGGATCGGCCTCGTGTGCGTTTAATAGTTCTGAGGTTAAGTCGTCTTGTCTCTCTTCCCATCGTTTTGCGACGAATGTGCGACAGTAGCGCCAATACTTCAACATTTTTTCGGCAATTTCGACTTGCTCGTCCTCACTCGGATCACCCCAGGTAAAGGCGAGTCTGTTGCCCGTCCATGCCATGAGCTGTTCATCATCTGACTCATCAAAACCGATGAACCGAAAAATGGTTTGTCCTGGTAACGGATGGCCAAACATTTTGACAAAATCGACCGCTTTACCGGTTGAATTTTTCAAATCTATCATTGCATCAACAAGCTCATGGCTACGCCTGCGGATATAGGGTTCTAAAATTTTCATACGCCGACCGGAAAAGCCGTCTCCGGTGTATTTCCTAATGCGGGTGTGATCAGGTTGCTGACGGTTTGACATAACCGCAACCGGATTAAAATCTTCAGCTTGCAGTATTTTCGCTGCACGCTCCCCTATGGGAAAGACTGGGTCTTGCACATTGATGGAGGAGTACACATCATGGTTACGAAACACCTCAACCATGTCTTCCATTCTTGTTAGAACGAGATAACCCAATTTTTCAGAATAGAAAATGGGGTGCGCTTCTCTAACTCGCTCAAGTTCGGCGTATGGGTTAGCAAGGTAGTCAGCGGTAAACGTAGTGAATTCGTGGTCTACGGGGCAGCCAGAAGGTTTTACAAGCGCGCGTTTGCTGATGTTATGGTAAGCACCTTCATTATTGGCAGACATGTCAGCTTTTTCTCCTGCTTGTATAATAGCGGTGAAGCGCTTGCTGCGCGGGCTCCAACACACCCTATTATATCTTATGTCTCAGTCCGGCAGCCAATATCGACATTCCGCCAATTCGATATCGGTGCGATTACTAATTTCCGGATATTTCCCTGGAGACGTGTTTCCCAGTTGGATCGCACACAGGGCAACCATTCTGGATCTTAAAGGCTGGGTAAGCTGCCACGATCACTCCTTGGTGGAAATTGTTGTCACAGGTGATGAACAACTCATAGACGCACTGGAAACGGCTTGCAGCCTTGGCCCGCTGGATATCATTGTGGATACCATCAGCTCAAAAAAATTTAGCCATGTGCAAGCACACGAGCTGTTTCAAATCGTCAATTAACACGCACATTTTGCCTCAATTGGCCCGAACCAAACCCGAGCAATCATCAGGCCGAAGCCCACCATTGGCATCGACATTCTCAGCAAATCATTGGATACTGTCCGGATTAGAACCCGGCTGCTAAAAGACGATGGCGACAGAACCTGTAGGGCTTGCGCAGAATTTACCCCCGCAACGAGTTATGCGAGCTCAGGTCGGCGATCAAGATTTGGCGATATGGCGTGGTGCATCGCTTACTGTACAGGCTTGGGCAAACCGTTGCCCTCATCGGGGCATGCGACTTTCCTATGGTTTTGTGCGAGACGACTCGTTGGCATGTGCCTACCATGGATGGCACTACGACTGTCAGGCCACATGTCATTACATACCAGCGCATCCAACATTGGACCCGCCAGCCACAATCAAACCTGTCGTATTCAGCGCTATTGAACAACAGGCAGTGCTTTGGGTCAGCACCGACGGGGAAGCCAGTCCGCCACGTTTACCAGAAAACTGCACAGCCGTTCGAAGCATCGCGTTTGACTGTCAGCTAGAGCATGCGAAAAAAGCCTTTTACGGCATAAAAATTCACGACGTGACTGGACAAGAATTAATTGTCAGTAAATACAAAAATGACCCGTCGATGCTGGTTTTTAGTAGTGCAGAACGCACCGATTCAGTGCTGGTATTGCTTCAACAGTCTGGCCTTAATACAATTACGTGTCACTTGCTCGCGCACACGAGTTGGTCGGTCTTTGAACGAATTAAGCTATCTCGTTGGAGCGAATCGGTGAGACGGCAGGCTGAAGAAGACTCCCGATAAATCAATGCAGAAAATACGGTGAAAGAAAACGGGTCACATGTAGGACTACAGCGAGACGGATTTGAAAACAAGTCGTTTGAGCTAGCCACTGGCGACTGGTACCCGGTTGCTATAAAGGGCGAGCTGTCCGAAGGAGAAACCAGGAAGACACGGTTACTCTCTACAGACATTACTGTGTGTGGCACAAAAGCGGGTTCTGCGAACGTAAGGTCAAATAGCAATGAGCTGCTTGTGCAATCGGCTTACAACCATATCTGGGTATCGCTATCAACAAAGCCAAAGGCACTTTTCTCTATACCCGAAGCTGCCGAAACAGACAGAAGGTTTGTACCCTGTGGCGTTGTGCGGGTTAAGTGTTCTCCGTTGCGCGCGGTTGAGAACTTTCTTGACATTGCCCATTTCCCATTTGTACATACAAATGTCCTCGGTTCAGAACCACACACTGAAGTGTACAAATACGATGTTCATGTCGATGAATCAGAAGATGAGGTTATCGCCAGTAATATCAGATTTTTTCAACCACAGGCATCTAAATCAGCTGAAGGCGGTATCCAGACAGAGTATATCTATCGCGTACCTGCACCGATGGTGGCTATTCTCTATAAAACCTGCCCTCCGAAACCTGAATTTAAGGATGTTATCGCGCTCTTTGTCCAACCACTTGATGAAGAAACCTGCGATGTCTGGCCATGGATGGCTTTATATGATGACTGCAGCACTATGGCTGAACTGATACAATTTCAGCAACTGATCTTTTTACAAGATCGTTCTATTCTTGAAAACCAAATTCCACGCAAGCTACCATTAGATCCGCGTTTGGAAATCCCTACACGAGCCGACTTAACATCAATTGCGTATCGGCGTTGGTTAAAGCGTCGCGGAGCCTACTATGGCGCTATTGGTTCAGCCTAATGAAGGTCACTTTTTATAATTATGTGCTTTCAGGCAACTGCTACAAGTTTCGCCTTCTCGCAAATATGCTGAGTGTTCAGTATGAGTCGGTCGCAGTGGATTTTCATCCAGGGCTTGAGCATAAATCAGAAAGCTATTTACGGTTAAACCCCGCAGGCACATTGCCTATTCTGCAAATTGATGATCAGATAATCACGGAAACTCAGGCAATGCTGGTGTGGTTAGCGCAGCACCATGATCCTACTAACTCGTGGTTGCCTACAGATGACCCTGATCACTTAGTTGCCATTATGCAGTGGTTGGCATTTTCTTCCCGTTTAACTGCTACCGTGGGTGAGCTGCGCTTGCATGCCATGCTCAATAAGCACATAGATGTTTCAACGATTCAAACCGCGTCTAAAGCTGCTCTTAGAGAACTGGAATCGCATTTAACAGAGCAGGCACTCCGGGGAGATGCATGGCTAGTGGCTGATGTTCCAACCATTGCCGATATAGCGTGTTTTCCCTACGCGGCCCTCGCCCCCGACGCCGGAATCGAACATGACGATTTCCCGGCGATTCGCAATTGGCTTTATGCGGTACGTAGCCTGGAGGGATTTATTACCATGCCCGGGATTCATGAGCTGCACGAGCAGAAACCAAATGAACAACTTAAAGCGAACTAGGTATACCGTCCACTTGGTTTCATGTCCCCATACGAGAAGGGCTAGATCCTCATGAGCAGCACGCTGTTTAAATCATGTGACGCTATTGTCAGTTGCGATGGCGATGGCACGGTTTATCGCAACGCTGATTTACTTGTTGTTGACAATGTCATAAAACTTATTTCATCAAACATTGAGCAAAGTGCGCTGCCGGAAAATACCGATACCATTAATGCACAAGGTCATTTTATTTATCCTGGCCTTGTCAACACGCACCATCATTTTTTCCAGTGTTTTGTGCGTAACCATGCACACCTTGACTGGACAAAGTTATCTGTCATCGAATGGCTTGATTTAATCTATCCGATTTTTGCGCGCCTTGATGAAGACTGTTTTTATCATTCATCCGTTGCTGCAATCGGCGAATTAATCAAGCACGGATGTACTACCGCATTTGACCACCAATACAATTTCCCGCGCCATGCGGGCAAACACATTGTCGATAGGCAATTTGAAGCAGCAGAGTTGTTCGGCATGCGATTTGTCGCCGGGCGCGGTGGCAATACCTTGCCAAAATCTGAAGGCAGCACCATTCCAGATGAAATGTGTGAAAGCACAGAAGAATTCATTGGCGATTGTGAACGACTGATAGACAGCTACCACGATGCCAATAAATTCAGCATGAGGCAAGTCGTGGTGGCCCCCTGCCAGCCTGTGAATTCTTATAAAGCCACGTTTACCGAGTCGATAGCGCTTGCCCGAGACAAGGGTGTTTTATTGCATAGCCATGTGGGCGAAGGTGAATGTGAGCTGATTCGCCAACGCTTCGGAATGCGCACGGTAGACTGGTGTGAAGCTATCTCATTTGTTGGACCAGATGTGTGGTTTGCTCATTGCTGGGAGCTTAATCACCAGGAAATACATCAGTTGTCCAGCTCAAATACCGGAGTATCACATTGCCCGGAACCCGTCTTTCTGGTTGGCGCGGAAGTGACGCCGCTAGCCGAGATGGCAGCCAAGGGGGTTCGTATCGGGCTGGGTGTGGATGGGGCTGCCTCTAATGACAATTCTAATCTGATGCATTGCATACACAGCGCTTACATGCTCCAATCACTGGTTGCAGCAAAGCATGAATTCGCAGTGCCTGACCCGCAAGCGTTCTTATATTATGCTACGCGCGGTGGTGCCGACTTGCTGCGCCGCCCCGATATTGGGTCTTTGGCGACAGGTCTGGCGGCAGACCTTTTCATGATCGATACAAGACGAGTCGACTATATTGGCGCATTACATAACCCTGAAAGCTTGATTCCCAAAGTGGGCATTACAAGCACTGTTGATCTGACCATGATAAATGGGAACGTGGTCTGGCAGAACGGGGAATTTCCCGGTTTGGATGAGTCCAGGCTGGTTTCAGAGGCCCAATCTCA
>CAYSZH010000206.1:0-6931 GCA_964435305.1 uncultured Granulosicoccaceae bacterium | reverse complement strand
AGTATCAGAATTTTCCATCCCCAGCATACTGGGGCAGTTTCTATGCCTTTAAGACGACACGATGGTATTGCCGCTTGGATGCTATTAAATTTCCCTAAAAGAATCGCCATTAAAACCAAGCCTGGCAGTGCCATCGTTTTGATAAATGTAATGGCCAGTGCATAGCCATCGATATGAAGAAGTTTGGCCTGATGTAAAGCCGCGCCAGGCATTAATCAAAACACCCAATACAATGATGGCAAAATCGGGTATGACTGTGAGAAGGACACTCACTAAGCACGAAGCACTAAGCGCCTTTTATCAAAGTACCTACGCCTTGGTCTGTGAAGAGCTCTAACAACACGGCATGTTCTACCCGGCCATCAATAATTTGTACACTGCCAACACCTGCGGCGACAGAATCGAGTGCACATTGCACCTTGGGTAGCATACCCCCTTGAATAGTGCCATCGGCAATTAAGCCATCTATTTGTGGTGGGGTTAATCCTGTTAAGAGCTCCCCGTCTTTATTTAATATACCGGGTGTATTAGTCAGTAGTAGTAAGCGTGTGGCTTGTAAGGCGGTTGCCATGGCGCTGGCAACCAGATCGGCGTTGATGTTATAGCTTGAGCCTTTTTTGTCTGTGCCAATAGGTGCAATGACCGGAATAAAATTATCATCTTGTAGGCGGCGTACGGCACTGATGTTGATGTGATCGACTTCGCCTACAAATCCCAGTGCATTTTCTGCCCGGCCGGGTAGGTGTAAGGGTTTAGCCAGTATAAGCTGAGCGTCTTTACCCGTGAGCCCAACCGCTTTGCCACCCACTTGATTAAGCAGCGACACAATATTCTTGTTCACAAGACCACCTAACACCATTTCCACAACCTGCATTGTGGGTGCATCGGTAACGCGCATGCCGTCGATAAATTCGCTGTTGATGTCCAGCCGCTTTAGCATATCGCCAATTTGCGGGCCACCGCCATGCACCACAACAGGGTTAATGCCGACTTGCTTCATCATCACGATGTTTTGCGCAAAGCTGCGTTTCAGATGCTCATCGGTCATGGCATTACCGCCGTATTTGATCACGACGGTTTGACCGGTAAAGCGTTGCAGGTAGGGAAGTGCTTCGTTAAGAACGCGCGCGGTTTCCCGCGCCGTGTTTGGGTCTACCCCGGAGGATGTTGGCTGAGTGTTTGTTGAGCTGGAATCCGTTGGTGTAGTCATGCTGGCTTGTTTTGAATCTGGCGTCTTTGGCTAAAAAGGAATTTCGACACTGCTGTCGGTTGCCGCCATAGTAGCCCGAAATTCATCCTGAATGCGCTTTAGCGCCTCGTTAGAACTCGCTTCAAATCGAATGACCAATGACGGTGTGGTGTTAGATGCGCGCACCAAGCCCCAGCCGTCCTCAAAATCGGCCCTGACACCATCGATGGTGGTCAGTTTCGCACCCTCGAAGGTGGCGTTTTTGACAAAGGCTTCGATAAAGTCGTGCTGAGCCCCGTCTCGATCCAGCACGACGTTGAGCTCTGGTGTATTGATGCTATCTGGAATTTGGCCAAAAATTTCACTGGCCGGCCGTGGGTCTTTAGAGAGTATTTCGAGCAGGCGTGCGGCCGCATACAGTGCATCGTCAAAACCATACCAGCGTTCTTTGAAGAAGATATGCCCGCTCATTTCACCGCCGAGCAGTGCACCGGTTTCTTTTATGCGGGCCTTGATAAACGAGTGGCCGGTTTTCCACATATCAGGCTCGCCACCGGCTTCGCTGATGGCATCTGGCAATACTTTGGAGCACTTAACATCATAGATAATTCGAGCGCCTGGGTTTCGTGATATTACATCTTGTGCAAACAGTACCATTTGCCTGTCGGGCCAAATGACGTTGCCTTTATCATCAACTACACCCACACGATCGCCGTCTCCATCAAAGGCAAGGCCAACTTCGCGTTTTTCATCGCGTACCACTTTGATGATGTCTTCAAGGTTTTCAAGTTTGGCAGGGTCGGGGTGGTGGTTAGGAAAGTTGCCATCCACGTCAGTAAACATGGAGGTGCTATCGCAACCCAGTGCATCGAATAACTGTGGCGCCGCCGCTCCAGCAACACCGTTACCACAGTCGTAGGCAATGCGCATGGGTCTGTCGATTTTGATGTCGCCAATAACGCGATCGAGATAGTCCTGCAGAATGTCTTGTTTTGAAAGTGAGCCACTGCCACTGTGCAGTTTGCCAGCTTGTATACGCTCATAAAGTGCCGTGATGCCATCACCGAACAGTGCATCACCTTCAAGTACCATTTTTAAACCGTTGTACTCAGGTGGGTTGTGGCTGCCGGTCACCATAATCCCGGTGCCGGTATTTAAGTGATAGGTGGCGAAGTACAACACAGGCGTGGGCACCATGCCGATGTCGATAACATCGACTCCCGCTGAATTAATACCAGCACTTAGTGCCGCGATTAAATCAGGCCCAGATAAACGACCATCGCGAGCGACTACCGCTGTTTTGACACCACGTTCATGGCATTCGCTGCCGAACGCGCGGCCAACCTCGTGTACTACCTCGGCGGTTAGCGTGTCAGTGACGACACCTCGGATATCATAGGCGCGGAAAATAGCGGGCGATATGCTCATGCGTTGCGGGTCCTTATTGCTGTTTGCGTTTAAATTACGGCGTTAAGCTGAGAAACTTAGGAGTGGGCTTCTAAGCTACACACTTATCACTATTATATTGCCTGGAATTGCAACACCCGTGCCCCTTGTAACATCGAAGGTTTCATCCGAGTAGCCACCAGGTGCGTCATTGTGTTGACGATCGCATTGGCGCTATTAATGCCATTATTTATGGCGTCAATTCTGGCGCTGTTCGAAGTGCTAATTTTGGCGCAAGCTTGTGGCACTGTTGACAGCGCCGGCGTTGGCATAGGCGCCGGGACTGATATCAATAAACCACCTTAACTTTTCCCGGTTGAACCGAAGCCGCCGTCGCCACGCTCGCTGCTTTCAAACGAGCTGACTTGATTAAAACTTGCCTGAACTACAGGCACGATAACAAGCTGCGCGATACGCTCGCCTACCTCGATGGTGTAGGCTTTGTTTCCACGATTCCAGCATGATACAAAAAGTTGCCCCTGGTAATCAGAATCGATTAAACCCACAAGGTTACCCAGCACAATACCGTGCTTATGGCCAAGCCCCGATCGGGGAACAATTAAGCCTGCAAGCCCCGGGTCTCTTATATAAATTGCGATGCCCGTTGGGATGAGTTCAGTGTCGCCCGGATTGAGTTTGAGCTCGTTATCAATGCAGGCCCTTAAATCAAGGCCGGCTGAGCCGTCACTGGCGTAAGTGGGTAGTTCAATGCTGGTCCCAATTTTTGGATCGAGCACCTTGTAGTCGATAACGGACATGGTGGTATTGCTTTCATTAGACTCGATTCTTAAGTCTAACGAAAAGCGCGTTTACAAACACCCAGTACGGACGCTGAACTGGATTTGATGGTGAAAGACCATCAGCGCTGCTTTGATGCTGGTAAGTGATCGGCAATAATGTCAAGAAGCTCAGCAGCTACCTGCTTTTTGGGTGCAGGGGCAATGTGCTGATGCCCATTATCTGGCCAATACACATCAAGAGAATTAGTGTCAGATCCAAATACGGGGTCGCCTGGCTGGCCAACATGATTTGCCGCAATCATGTCGAGTTTTTTCTTGACCAGTTTGCCTCTTGCGTGTTGCTCAACAGATTCTGTCTCTGCTGCAAACCCAACACAAAAAGGGCGTTCAGGCATCGCCGCAACACTTGCCAGAATGTCAGGGTTACGCACAAGTTGTAGCGACATGCCTGATTCACTTTTCTTTATTTTTTCTTCAGCCACCTGCTCAACACGGTAATCCGCCACCGCTGCGACACTGATAAAGATATCGGTATTGGGTATTTCCTCAAGAACGGCCTTATGCATATCTTGAGCGGTTTGAATGTCAATACGATTAACCAGTGGCGGAGTTGCTAACGAAACTGGGCCGGCAATGAGTGTCACGTTTGCACCTTGCATGCGTGCCGCTGTTGCCAGTGAGAACCCCATTTTTCCAGAAGAGCGATTACTGATATATCGAACAGGGTCGATAGGTTCAACCGTTGGCCCTGCTGTTATAACGATATTGAGCCCATTAAGAGAGCGATGATTGCCAGCATAAGCGCTAGGCTGATTTGCCGCTGTGCTATCAGCAGTGGATGACAGCGGAGCGGCTGGTTGATTCAAGGAGCTTAAAAATTGCCCATCACCAATTTTTTCAATCAGCATATCTCGAATGGTTTCGGGTTCCAGCATGCGGCCCGCGCCAGTCTCGCCACAAGCCTGCGCCCCTTCATCAGGGCCGAACAGCGTCGCACCCCGTTCGACTAATTTGCGGGTGTTGTGTTGCGTCGCTAGGTTATGCCACATAAGGCGATTCATCGCAGGTGCTAAAAATAAGGGTGCATCGGATGCCAGGCAAACCGTGGTGAGTAGATCATCAGCGAAGCCATTACTGAGCCTTGCGATGAGATTGGCACTGGCCGGTGCTATCAAAATGATATCGGCCCAGCGCGCTAATTCGATGTGGCCCATTGCAGCTTCTGCTTCTGTATCCAGCAAATCGGTATGCACCGGATTGCCGGTAAGGGCTTGCAATGTCAATGGTGTGATAAACGCCTGCGCGCCAGATGTCATGATCACACGAACCTCAGCGCCAGCATCAATTAGACGCCGTGCCAGGATTGCACTTTTATAACTGGCGATGCCACCAGAGATGCCGAGTACGATTTTCTTGTTTTGAAACGGGAGCATGTTGTTATTCTATCAAGGCTTTATAGGCTGCGTACTGAAACGTTGCGTGAATCCTGGCTACGTTTAGTCAATTTATAGTGAGCAGACCTGCAGTTGAGGTGTTAGTTCTGTAGGTGGAGTGGGAAATGAGGACTGGTAGCAGACTAAGACTTGATATAAAGAGCATAGATTTTCCGAGCTGCAGTAGAAGCTAGCCAACAGTTATGGCATGCCGAGCATTGTTGGTGGAAAACATTCAGAGCATCATGTGTTGTTGAAAAAGTAAATAATAATGAGCCTGGAAGAAGGCACGATCGAGCTCACTTTAGAATAAAGCCTGGCTCGGCCAGGCTACCCAACGTTTTTAAGACCTTGCGCACTTCGTCGAGTCGCTCTTCAAGATAGTCGAGCACAACAAGAGTGTGCTGGTCCGACCAAAGTTGCGCCGCATTACCATAACCTGCCATCCAGCCGTATTCGTCACGTAGCTCCAAGGCCAGCTCACTGGCCAAGCGGGTCTTACCAACACCGCCATCACCCCACAGTACTAGCACACTTAATTCAGCTGCGCCCAACACCTACTGTCGCAAGGCGATAAGGTCAGCGTCGCGACCGAACAGCGGGGTCAGTTGTGTGGTCCAACGTAGCAGAGCTGCAGAGGAGCTGTTGTTGGGTGTGCGAAATGGCAAGGGCAGAAATGCTTGGCCATTGCCTATGGCATCGTCGCTGCTGGAGGGGGTTGAAAGGTGTTCCGAATCAGGGTCGGTGTTCTTGGCGATTAGATCCTCTGGTTCAATTTCAAATACATGCGCCAATGCGATGATACTACTGTAACGCAGCGATTTTCCACCGCGTGCCCGCGTCACGGTGCGCTCGTCGGTAAAGTAGGTATTAACGCTTAACTTATTGGTTTTTACGGCAGTTTCGACGGCCTGCACAACATCGGCGAGCGTCAATTTGGGTTCGCGCATCAAATCTTTTACCAATGCCCCATTCACGGGATAACTTTGGTGTAATTCTCGCTCATGCATATCGTGTCGCCAGTCCTTGACAGTCCCTGACTGTCACTTTTTACAGGTTGCGCGTGCTACCGTTCAGACATCGAAACGATGCGGCAGGGTTTTAAGATACTTCCCTCTCTCGTCGTTGTCCACGTTAAGGATTTTTTTATACGTAAAAATTGCATCGCCATTTCAACAATTTGGAAACATTTACTACACCATATGCACAGCGGGGAAGAATATGAAAATCAAAGTCGGACTTGCAGTCGGCGGGCCATGGGGTCGCTCGTTGTTACATCTCTTCGACCCTCACTATCAGTTCAACTTACTTGATAAGTTTGAATTAAGTTGGGTCCTAACAGACAACCCAGTAGATATGGACAACGCTTCTGGTCGATATTGGAAGGTACTTAAGTGCAAAGATGATCCATTGGCTACGATTGACGATTGGACGTGCGAAGTACCAGAATTCGTTAAAAATAAATTACAACTCTCCAGCGACAACTATGTAGAGACTCCGTTTGTTACCAAATCCGGGCAAGTTTTTGATGATGTTGGTTGGTTTAAACGAAAACCGGTCGACTGTGTGCTCGCCTCTGGCGTGCGCTTGATTTTTTCATGGGAGGTAATCCACAAGTTACGGGGGAATTTTTTTGTAGTCCACAATGGAGGCGTGAAATACGATCCGACAGCGCCCCTAGGAAATTCCGTTTTTGGTATTGACGAAGTCGGGAATTGCACAATTGCTAATAAGGCATTTGTGGGTAAGGATGTGCCAGGGGAAATCGTTCGTTGCCTCCTTGATAAGGAAATCGATGGCGTGGCTCAATATTTAGTTGAGGGCTGGCGGCCGCCTGACACCGGTAGGGTTTTGGCTACATCGCCAACAATTTATCCTTCTGTCCGTTATCGCCCACTGGAAATGGGTTGCAATGAAAGCATGAAACGAGCTATTCAAACTCGGCGACTGTACGAATCAGTGACGGCGATGGCTCCGCTCGCACTTGAAATTTCGCGCCTTGCTTTGCGCTACTACATGACGAAGGATTTTGACCTACGTCCGGAGGAGCAAAAGCTATTTCTCGTTTCGCCAGAATCGCTACGGGATCCAGAGCGGATTGAAACCGCCAGGCAAAAAGCAAA
>CAYSZH010000205.1:0-6961 GCA_964435305.1 uncultured Granulosicoccaceae bacterium | reverse complement strand
TGTACCCTGCAAGCGGGCCACAAACGGTGTACCCTTCGCGTTCTCACCCATTTTTCACCGGCCAAGACCGGTTGCCATGACAAAAAAAGTTTTTATTAAAACGCATGGTTGTCAGATGAATGAGTACGATTCGGCCAAGATGCTCGATGTACTCGCTGACAACGGGCCAGTAGAGCCCACTAACGACCCGTCTGAAGCCGACATTTTGTTGCTGAACACGTGCTCGATTCGCGAAAAAGCGCAGGAGAAGGTCTTCTCTGAGCTAGGGCGTTGGAAGCCATTAAAGGATGCCCGCAAAGATATCGTCATTGGTGTCGGTGGTTGTGTGGCCAGTCAGGAAGGAGAGGCTATCCACCAACGCGCACCCTTTGTTGATGTGGTGTTCGGGCCGCAAACCTTGCACCGTCTTCCGGAGCTTGTTGAATCCTCTGTGAAGAACGACAAGCCGGTGGTAGACATTAGTTTTCCTGAAATAGAGAAATTTGATGCGCTGCCTGAACCACGCGCCGAAGGGCCGGTCGCCTATGTGTCTATTATCGAAGGCTGCAGTAAGTATTGTAGTTTTTGCGTTGTGCCCTATACCCGTGGTGAAGAAATCAGCCGCCCACTTGATGATGTATTAAGTGAAGTTGTGGCCCTGGCTGATCAGGGTGTTCATGAAATTCATTTGCTGGGGCAAAACGTTAATGCTTATCGTGGGCCTATGTATGAAGGTGGTATTGCCGATCTGGCATTGCTGATTCACTACATTGCAGCGATTGATGGCATCGAACGTATTCGCTTCACGACATCGCATCCGGTTGAATTTAATGATTCCCTGATAGAAGCATTTACCAATGTGCCTGAGCTTGTCAGCTTTGTGCATCTGCCTGTGCAAAGTGGCTCTGATCGTATACTTGCCGCTATGAAGCGTGGTCACACGGTGCTTGAATATAAATCCAAAATACGTAAGCTGAAAGCGGCGCGGCCGGATCTTACGTTATCGTCTGACTTTATTGTTGGCTTTCCGGGTGAAACCGAAAAAGATTTTGAAGACACCATGAAGCTGATCACCGATCTTAATTTTGATCATTCATTCAGTTTTATTTACAGCGCGCGGCCTGGAACACCTGCTGCAAGCCTTGCAGACGATACGCCCATGGCCGTGAAGAAAGAACGTCTGGCGCGTTTACAAAAAACCATCAACGCGCAGGCAGCGGTTATCAGTAATGCGATGGTCGGTACTGTGCAACGTGTGTTAGTCGATCGACCTTCAAGAAAAAGTGAACACGAGCTGGCAGGTCGTACCGAAAACAATCGGGTGGTTAATTTCGCGGCTGACAAAGCACTCATTGGCTCGTTTGCAGATGTGTTAATTACAGAAGCGTTGCCCAATTCCTTGCGTGGCACTTTGCACAGTACCAGCACGATTGGTGCGCCCTCAACGCTGACCACCGCATGACAGAACTCGATTTTCGAGTCTCGCCAGCGGACAATGAGCGACTGGCCAATCTGTGTGGTCAGTTTGATGAACATTTAAAACAGATTGAAGATCGGCTGAAAGTTCACATCAGTCATCGTGGCGATCATTTTCAAGTCGCAGGTGTTGATTTGGCGGCAAATAATGCCCGTAACCTCATCACACATCTGTATGCTGCAACAGAAACTGAAATGCTTGCGCCTGAGCGTGTGCATTTATACCTTCAGGATGCTGGACTGGAACTTATGCAGGCTGAACCAGAAAAAATAGATAATCAAACCATTATAAAAATTCGACGGACCACGATTCAATGCCGTGGCGAGCGTCAGATCAGTTACGTTAGCAGCATTAAAAGCCGTGACCTTACGTTTGGAATTGGCCCGGCGGGTACGGGCAAAACGTTTTTAGCGGTAGCTGCTGCGGTTGAAGCGCTAGAGTCTGAACAGGTGCAGCGTTTGGTGCTGGTTCGTCCGGCGGTGGAAGCCGGTGAGCGATTGGGTTTTTTGCCAGGTGACATGATGCAAAAGGTCGACCCGTATCTTCGTCCCATTTACGATGCTCTTTACGAATTTTTAGGGTTCGAACGTGTCGGTAAATTGGTGGAGCGCAATGTCATTGAAATTGCACCTTTAGCGTATATGCGCGGTCGAACGCTTAATCATTCCTGCGTCATTATGGATGAGGCTCAAAACACCACAGTTGAACAAATGAAAATGTTCCTGACGCGTATTGGTTTTGGATCAAAAGCGATTGTCACGGGCGATGTGACTCAAGTGGATTTGCCGAAGCATCAACTCTCGGGGCTGAAGCATGTTAGAAACGTACTCAAGGGTGTTGATGGTGTTGGTTTTTGCGAATTTACCTCTGCTGACGTGGTCAGGCATCCGTTAGTGCAGCGAATTGTCGCCGCCTACGAAGATGCAGAAAAAAAGTCTGAATCCAACGAGCATTCGTGACCAGCACAAAGCCTGCAAACGCGTTCGATGCTGAGCAACTTCAACTGCTATGCGATAACAGCGTTTACGCAGGCGATACCTCAGCACTTCCGGAAGCTGCGCAAATGCACGCCTGGTTGGTACAGGCTTTGCGGGTATCACTTCCTATTTCACAACAACATTCTCAGATCGAACTATCTGTCAGTTTCATGACCCCAAATGACATGGCAAAACTGAACAAGGCATATCGCGGCAAGGATGCCAGTACCAACGTACTGAGCTTTCCCGCCGACATGCCGCCTTTGCCGGCCGATGCCGATGGGGGTGAGGGTGTTGCCCAGCTTGTTTTAGGCGATCTGGTGCTGTGTCCAGAGGTGGTGGTAGCTGAGGCTCAGGAGCAGCAAAAACCGCTTGAGCACCACTGGGCCCATATGATGGTGCACGGATTACTGCACCTTAATGGGCTAGACCATATAGAAGAAAATCAGGCGTCGATTATGGAGTCGCTCGAAATTCAGATATTATCCAGCTTTGGCATCACAAACCCATACCTTGCTAAATCCGCAAACTGACACATGAATGACGAATCAACGGACGGCAGCAGTCGTTCATTAATGGATCGCATCGTCCATGCAATGGGCGGAGAGCCACGAGATCGGGAAGAACTGCTTGAGTTGCTGCGTGATGCGCATGCCCGAAACATCTTTGATGCTGACACGCTGCAAATGGTCGAAGGCGCGTTTCAGGTTGTTGAGATGCGTGTACGTGACATCATGATACCGCGCGCGCAAATGGTAGTGCTAGAAGACGATGCCTCATTTGATGAAATTCTGCCGGTGATCATCAAGTCCGGCCATTCACGCTTTCCGGTTATATCCGAGGACAAAGACAACGTTGTGGGTGTTCTGCTGGCAAAAGATCTGTTGCGGCACGCCGCAGGAGACAACAATGCCTCTTTTTCGCTTAAGAACATCACCCGTTCCGCCACGATCACACCAGAAACCAAACGGCTGAACGTGCTGTTAAAGGAGTTTCGTGCGGAACGTAATCATATGGCTATTGTCATGGATGAGTATGGTGGTGTTGCAGGGCTTGTGACCATAGAAGATGTGCTTGAAGAAATTGTCGGTGAAATTGATGATGAGCATGATAAAGATGAGGATCAGCACATACGAGATGCGGGTAACGGGCAGTTTTCGGTAAAAGCACTCACACCGATAGAAGAATTTAATGAAGAACTCGGCACCAATTTCAGTGACGAAGAGTTTGACACGATCGGGGGGCTACTAATGCAACACATTGGTCATATGCCAAAGGCGGGTGAGTCCGCTGTAATCGACGGCTGCCAATTTAGAATTCTGGTTGCTGATTCGCGTCGAATCCATTTATTGCAGGTCACCTTACCTGCGTGATGTAAACGCAACATTGCTTGCACAGTCATGAACACGTCTAGCGAAAATCGTTTATCACCTTGGCTGATGCGCCTGTGCTTGTTTGTCGCCGGTACGGCTCTGGCGTTCACTTTTGCTCCATTTGAGCAGTTTGCATTACTCAGCTGGTTAATCTTGCTGTACTTCTACTGGCAGGTAAAATCCCTAACACCAAAAGCTGGCCTGATTGCGGGATGGTTTTTTGGCTTAGGCTATTTTGGTTTTGGTGTTAACTGGGTGTACAACAGTATTTCCATGTTCGGTGGAGCCGTAGTGCCGCTGGCTGCCGCTATAACACTGTTGTTTATTCTGGTAATGACGGTTTTTCCGGCATTATGCGCGGGTCTTTTTTGTCGCTGGCGAGATAGGCTTGACTGGCAATGGCATGCCATCCTCTTTGCCAGCCTATGGTTACTGCTAGAACTCGCGCGTGGCAAAATCATGGGCGGTTTTCCGTGGATACTCTTGGGCTATTCGCAAACCTCCACCCCGGTTGGTGCACTTGCCCCTTTCATCGGTGTGTATGGTATTGGGTTTCTCATGTTGTTGGTGTTGCCGTTTTGTCTTGATGCGGTGTTGTTGTCCAAGCAACGGCTACGCGGTGGCTTGCTGTCTGTGGTCGTGCTTGCGCTGTTTGGTTTATTGATTGTGTCAGCTGGTAAAGTTGAATTTACGCAGCCAAAAAATACCGAATTCTCAGTTCGATTAGTGCAGGCGAACATCCCGCAAGAACTGAAGTTCAGCCGCGAACGATTACGCAGTTCGATTGAACAATACACGGCCTTGTCTCAACAGAACTTGGGTGATATCGATTTAATCGTATGGCCTGAAACGGCTATCCCTACCTACTTTGGCAATGTCGATCAAGTGCTGGTGCCATTCGCTGAGCAACTTCGTGCACAAGGTACCGAAGTGTTATCGGGCGGTTTTCATCGTGAGGGCGGTGTTTCCTTTAATAGTATTCGTCAGCTCGGTGGCGAGCAGGCGCTGTACCAAAAGCGGCATCTTGTGCCGTTTGGTGAGTACATGCCGTTTCGATTTTTGCTTAACGGCTTGGCGGCGTTTGTCGAAATACCCATGTCAGATCTTGGCGAAGGCAGCGGCCCGAATTTGCCTATGACCATCCACAACGAACAAATTGGTTTATCGATTTGTTATGAAGATGTGTTTGGCGAGGAAATGCGAGAGCTGGTGCCTGCATCCACAGTATTGATTAATGTTTCTAACGATGCCTGGTTTGGTGAAAAAATTGCGCCGTTCCAGCATGAGCAAAAGGCGCAGATGCGAGCACGCGAATTGGGCCGGCCACTGATAAGGGTCACTAATACCGGTGTGTCTTCAGTGATAGATTACCAAGGGCTTGTACACGAATCCATCGTGCAAGGCACGGCAGGTTATGTGGATGCGGTGGTCACACCACGAACGGGTACAACACTTTATGCGCGTACGGGTAATTGGCCGGTATTCTTATTTGCGTTGGTGATCGTGTTGGTAGCCCAGGTCTTAATCCGGCGAAATAGTGCGCGCACATCATGGCGTGGCTAGGGTACTATTCGGGCTTAGGTAATCTCGCAGTTTGAGCGTTGGTGACATTTTTTTCGATGTCAATTATTCGATGATTTACTTTTAATGATTTGTGGAGAACTATGATGGAAATACCCGGTGATCTGCGTTTTGCCCCTACACATGAGTGGGCACGTATTAACGATGACGGCACCGTGACAATAGGTATCTCAGATTATGCACAGGGCCAACTGGGTGATCTGGTGTTTGTTGAAACACCTGAAACTGATATGACCTGCGAGGCAGAGCAGGGTGTCGCGGTTGTTGAGTCTGTAAAAGCCGCCTCCGATCTGTACGCACCGGTTGCTGGCACCATCGTGGACTCTAACTCCGAACTCGCTGATAGCCCTGAGCTGGTTAACGACAGCCCTTACGATACGGGCTGGATATTTAAAATTCAGCCAGATAATTTGGACGATGTTGAAAGCTTGATGGGGCCTGATGAATATGAGGCTATGGTCGAGTCGGCTTAAGCTAAGCATTTAAAACCCGATGGAATGTACGTATTCAACGATCAATTCCACGGCCCTGCTTGAACCTGTGTTGCCAAGATATTGCATTGACGAGCCGCTAGAGTGCCACTTCTTCGAACGTGGTGCGAACGATACGTACCGGGTTCGGGTTCGCTGTGCAAAGAGCCATGACTTTCTTTGACGGCTATTGCACCAAACGTGCACCGTCGGAGGCAGACCTCTCACTTATCGATACCTTTGTAATCGTTCGAGAGCTGGCTAAACTTGCATTTGGCAATAGGCATATAAACGATTTTGGGCATAACGATATTTTAGCTTCGCATGCCGATCATGTTTGCGATCGATTAAATCGATTTTCCGCCAAGCTGTAGACTATGATGGTGCCAGTCTAGCGCTAGAGAATAGATAGTCATTTTTATTAAGCATATTGTTAAATTTTGACATTTAAGCGCTCAGTCACTTACTCAATCGGGCCGTTGCTATAGGACAAACCAAATGATGCTTAAAAATAATTTTGAGTTAATGGCCGATTACAACCGATGGATGAATGAGAGCATATTCTCCGCCGCCAAACAGTTGAGTGAGTCTGACCTTGCGGTTGAGCGTGGCGCGTTTTTTGGCTCTATTATCGGCACCCTGAACCACATTCTTGTTGGAGATACGATTTGGTTAAAACGTTTTTCTGAACATCCTTCTTCACTACCGTCATTGGATTATGTTCGCTCAATAGCCCAGCCAGAAACGCTCGATTCTATTTTGTACAGTGATTTTACAGACTTATATACTTATCGCAAAAAGATGGACGGGACAATTGTGGCCTTTTGCAGCGAGTTAACCGAATCTATTCTCGAATCCAGCTTAGCTTACAAGAATACGAAAGGGTCGCCATTTGAAAAATCTCTGGGAGCGCTGATACAGCATTTTTTCAATCATCAGACGCATCACCGTGGGCAGGTGTCCACACTATTGAATCAGGCGGGCGTTGATATTGGCGTTACTGATTTGTTGGTTCGCATTCCAAACCCAGTTGAATAAGCTTGAGCCTTCGAAACTGCCCCAGTATGCTGGGGATGGAAAATTCTGATACTGTAGTGTCACCCT
>CAYSZH010000204.1:0-7011 GCA_964435305.1 uncultured Granulosicoccaceae bacterium | reverse complement strand
GCCAGGTCCGCCCCCTGTTAATACAAACGGCTCAGTATAAATATTAAAAGAATCCATGAATCTAAGAAGAATGGCTATCGTTAACACGTTCTTCATTTTAGGTAGCTGTATGAAACGAAAGACAGACCAGTTTGATGCGCCATCAATCTTAGCTGCTTGATAATACGCATCTGGAATAGAAACCAGTCCAGCATAGGACAGTAACACTACAAGTGATGTCCAATGCCAAACGTCCATTGTGACAATCGTCACCCAGGCGGCAATCGGGTCTTGTGTCATGTCATAATTAATTCCAACGACATGATTAAAAAAATAGCCGAGCAAACCGATGTCTGGCAGTGTGAATATATTCCACATAGCACCAACTACGTTCCAGGGAATAAGCATAGGTAACGACATTAGAACGAGGCACGCTGGAACCCATGGCCCCTTACGAGGCATCGAAAGGGCGATTGCAACCCCAAGCGGTATTTCAATAATTAAAATCAAGAATGTAAATAGAAAATTCCGGCCTAGGGCATTATGGAAACGCTCAGATCGCAATATTTGCTCGAACCACGTTAGCCCTTCCCAAAAAAAGACATTATTGCCAAAGGTCTCTTGCACAGAATAGTTGACCACAGTCATCATCGGGATGAGTGCGTTGAAAGCGACAAGCAGAAGAACAGGCAATACAAAAAACCATGCCTTTTGATTTTCTGTTTTCATGCCTTACTGCCCTCTTTCATAGCCAGCCAACCATCGACATACAGTCGCGTATGATCTGGATTAAATGCTAAATGGATAAGTTCACCTTGATTTGGTAATTCGCCTTCATGAATAGCAGCTACCCGGCTATCACCAATCACTGCTTCGACTACTGCATGTCGACCAATATCGGAGATTTTGACAACCCGTGCACCTATTCCAGACGACTCTATTGAAACAAACTCAGGTCGAATTCCAACTTCAGAGTTGCCTGTTTTTGTGTTGTCTATCATTCCATCGGTTTGCAGGTTATGGCCATAAAAGCTAACGCTATTTTCGTGCACATCGCATGGCAAAACGTTCATCCCAGGTGAGCCTATGAAATGCCCTACGAATGTATGAGCTGGTCGTTCAAATAATTCTACTGGCGTTCCTATTTGAACAACTTGGCCGTGATCCATGACGACCACCTCATCGGCGAATGTAAGTGCTTCGGTTTGATCATGGGTGACATAGATCATCGTGTGTTTAATTTGTTGGTGTAGCTCTTTTAATTTTGAACGCAATTTCCATTTTAGGTGTGGATCAATAACTGTCAGAGGCTCATCAAATAACACAGCATTAACATCTTCTCTGACCAAGCCACGACCCATTGAGAGTTTTTGTTTATTGTCTGGAGACAAGCCCGCAGCCTTTCGCTTGAGCATATTCGTGATTTCCAACATCTCAGATATTTCTATTACTCGTTTATCCACCAAGTCCTTGTCTATGCCACGATTTCGCAATGGGAAAGCTAAGTTGTCATAAACACTCATGGTGTCGTAGATCACTGGGAACTGGAATACCTGAGCAATGTTTCGCTGATCTGGCGCTAGCGTTGTTACGTCGTCTCCGTCGTATAGAATCTTTCCCTCTGAAGGACTACGCAACCCAGATATAAGGTTCAACAACGTAGTCTTACCGCACCCTGAAGGCCCTAGGAGCGCGTAAGCACCACCATCTCGCCACTCAACATCGATGTGCTGGAGCGCATAGTCCTCTTCCTGTTTGGGGTTGGGCAAATAGCTATGTCGAATATTTTGAAGAGTGATTTTAGCCAACTGTTTTCCTATGCAGCTCGTTGTCCGTCTACAGTGAAGTACATACACTCTTCTGGATTGAGATAAAATGTATGATCAGTGCCACGTGTGTACGGGTGAACACCGTGGGCCAATGATACCCAGCTGTTATTGTTGAACTCAAAATGTGCGCTTGACTCAGAGCCGCTTAGCTCAGAGACGCCGACTCGCCCTGTTACTGGTACGGTTGCGCCATTTCCCGGCTTAGGTAAAACATGATGAGGTCTGATTGCAACCTGATAGTCGCCATCGGCCAGCGTTTGATATTGAGCAGGTAGATCCCACTCAACCTGATTAAAATGTATCCGTGCGCCTTGTTTGACAACCATAGCGTGATTGATCGGGGGATCTGAAAAAATTTGTGATGCTGACAGAGTGATCGGGTTTCGATAGATATCTGAGGTCTTGCCAAATTGACGAACGTATCCGTCATCCAATAAAGCGGTCTCTCCACCGAGCAGAAGCGCTTCTTCAGGCTCCGAGGTCGCATATACGACAACGGCTCCCCGTCCTGCAAAAAGTTCGGGCAACAACTCGCGCAACTCTTCACGTAACTTGTAGTCCAGATTTGCCAGAGGCTCATCGAGAAACACAGCTTTTGATTCTTTCGCTATCGCTCTAGCGAGAGCGGTTCGTTGTTGCTGCCCGCCAGAGAGCTCATGTGGTCGACGATATAACATTGGCTTGAGCTTTAGGATTTCCGCCGCTTCTTCAACACGACCTTGAATCTCAGATTTTGGCATCCCTGATACTTTTAGCGGTGATGCGATGTTGTCAAAAACATTCATGTGCGGATAGTTAATGAAGAACTGATGCACCATGCTGATTTGACGTTGCTGGGTAGTCAGCTTCGTGATGTCTTGCCCATCCATGCGAATGGTTCCTGAACCAATAGCGTCTAGCCCGGCCATCAATTTAATCAGTGAGGTTTTACCCGAACCCGTTTGCCCCAGTAACACATTGAAATGGCCTTTATTCAGAACAAGATTGGTTTCTTTGATGTGTTTTTTCCCGCCAACAATCTTTGTTATATCTTCAAGTTCAAGCATCAGATTTAAATATCCTGTGCAACCATATTTTTAGCTGCTGGTAGCAATGTCAATTCACATTTTGCGATTAAAAAGAAAAACGGCCGGGACAAAACAGATCCCAGCCGCTTTACCGCCGGCGCTAATTAAAGCTGTTTAAGCTATTGTGACGCCCAACGAGACACAAGCTCGTCATAGTTAACGGTCTCACCTTGCGGCTTCTCGTTGTCCAACTTAGCTTTTGCACCACCTTTTCCAAGCCATTCAGCAACGTCTTTTGGCTCGTTAAGTCGTGGACCACAACCGCCGTATACATTTGCACCTTCATCGGCTGCCTGCATACGCGCCATTGTGATGTCCATCTCTTCTGCTAGTCGGTCCATAGCTTCCTGTGGAGTAAAGGCACCAGAGTTAACATCACCGATTTGCTGCCACCAGATTTGAGCTAGTTTTGGATAATCAGGAACGTTAACACCTGTTGGTGACCATGCAACTCTGTCAGGAGAACGATAGAACTCAACCAAACCGCCCAACTTAGGCGCTCGCTCACTAAAGCTTTCATGATTGACTGAACTGTCGCGAATGAAAGTAAGTCCGACGTGTGACTTTTTAACATCGACTGTTTTTGAGACCGCGAATTGTGCATAGAGCCAAGCAGCTTGTGCTCGATCTTCTGGAGTAGACTTCAAGAAGGTCCAAGAACCAACATCTTGATAACCAACTTTTTGCCCTTCTTCCCAGTAAGGTCCATGTGGAGATGGTGCCATTCGCCATAGTGGTGTGCCATCGTCAGTAACTGTGTTGTTACCTTCAGATTTTGGAGCAACCATTGAAGCGGTAAATGCTGTGTACCAGAAAATCTGTTGAGCAACATTTCCTTGGCTTAATGCTGGAAGTGATTGGTAGAAATCATAAGATGCTGAACCTGGAGGTGCATAGGCTCGTAGCCATTCATCCCACTTTCGGATTGCATATACAGCTGCAGGTCCGTTAGCAGCACCACCGCGCGACACTGAAGCACCGGCTGGATTACAGCTGCCCGCTTCCATACGAATGCCCCATTCGTCGATCGGAACACCGTTTGGCTCGCCTTTGGAGCCAGCGCCAGCCATTGAAAGCCATGCATCAGTCATGCGCCAACCCAAATCTGGTGCACGCTTTCCGTAGTCCATATGGCCGTAGATTGCGGTACCGTCTACTTCTTTTACATCGTTAGTGAAAAAGTCGGCAATATCTTCGTAAGCTGACCAGTTAACGGGCACGCCTAGGTCATAACCATATTTTGCTTTAAAAGCGTCTTTGTTGCCCTGGTCATCAAACCAGTCCTTACGGAACCAGTATAGATTCGCAAATTGTTGGTCTGGCAATTGATATAACTTGCCGTCCGCACCAGTTGTGAACTGCGTGCCCATGAAATCATCAAGATCGAGACCGGGGTTGGTTGTACCGGCCCAGTCTCCTGCCATCTTATCAGAGAGAACATAAGCAAGTTGAAGCCGTGAATGCGTGCCAATTAAGTCTGAATCGTTAACATAGGCATCGTAAAGATTACGATTGGTTTGCATCTGTGTTTGTACTGCCTGAACTACTTCGCCTTCGCCGAGTATTTGGTGGTTGACCTTGATACCAGTGATCTCTTCAAATGCTTTGGTTAGTACCTCGCTCTCATACGAGTGAGTTGGAATTCCCTCAGAAAGTACGTTGATTTCCATACCGGAATAAGGTTTAGAAGCATCGATGAACCATTGCATCTCAGCCATTTGCTCGTCTTTGCTTATAGCAGAGGGTTGGAATTCATCGTCGATCCATTTTTGTGCTGCCGCAGCATCTGCAAAAGCAGATTGTGAAGCTGGAACAAGTGCCATCGCTATCAGGGCACTGAGTACGTGCTTTCGCATATTTCTACTCCATCTAGTGGTTGTTGAACTTGAGTAAGTTGTCTTTTCACTACGTATTTATGTCGACCTCCTCGACATTGCCTAATACTCATGTAAAATGGGTATAGTTGTCAACTAATTTATTAGTATTAAGTTAATAGTATTTCCAGGCTGTACGCCATAGGAGCTTCTGTTATTGATTTATTAAAATTTATATTTCTTATCGTAACTTGATGACTCTGGTTTTACGGACATGAACTGTTACTCAAATTAATCGGCGAAACACCCATATAACCGGCAATCTTCGCGATGCTACCAAAGGATGGCTGCCAAAACCCAATGTTATGACTTTAAGAAAAAAGAATATTCAGCACCTAAAAAATGAAGAAACAGTGTTCGATGTGTTGATTCTTGGCGGCGGTATAAACGGCGCTGTATCTGCGGCATCTCTTGCTGCAAAGGGGGCAAAGGTAGCGCTAATTGATAGGTGTGATTTTGCTGGTTTAACTAGTTCCAACTCATCGAACTTGGCCTGGGGCGGTATTAAGTATCTCGAATCACATGAATACTCATTGGTTAATAAGCTATGTAAAAGTCGAAATCAATTGATGCGCAGTTACCCCTCTTCCGTGAGGGAAATAAGGTTTTTAACAACTATCGGTAAGGGTTTTCGATTTCCTAATTGGTTTGTTTTTCTGGGAACTATTCTGTATTGGATCATGGGTCGACTTTTTACTCAGGCGCCCCACTACTTGACGGCTAGCAAAATTAAAGCCCGCGAACCGGCAATCAACATAGCTAATACGGTTGGTGGATTTGAATACTCCGACGCGTATCTGTTTGACAACGACTCAAGATTCGTATTCAACTTTATACGCTCGAGCATGACACGCGGTTGTACTGCGGTGAACTATGTCGAGTCAGTAGAGACGGTGCTTAATGACGATTTATGGCAAGTTACCGCACGAGACAATATAAACGGAGATACCTTCCTAATCAGATCTAAGATCTTAATCAATGCATGTGGACCCTATGTAGATGATCAGAATCTGATATCCAATCAAACAACCGAATATAAGCATCTATTTTCAAAAGGCATACATCTTATTGTCGATAGAGTAAGCCAGGAGGAAAAAGTACTCGCCTTTTTCGCAAGTGACGGTCGCCTTTTTTTTGTTATACCAATGGGCACTAAGACTTGCATAGGAACGACCGATACCGAGGTCACGGAGCCAAATGTACGCGTAACGGACGATGATCGTCAGTTTGTACTCGACAACATCAACAAACTACTTGATTTGGATAGACCAATATGCCGCGAAGATATTATCGCGGAACGTTGTGGTGTTAGGCCGTTAGCACAACAAACTAGCCGTAGCAAAAATGATGTTGCTGACTGGGTTAAGCTTTCGCGCAAACACGTTGTTGAAGCAAACCTCGACGATAGGCACCTGAGTATCTACGGAGGTAAAACAACAGACTGCATCAATGTTGGCAATGAGATAGCCACAATGGTTGAACAGATGGGCATCCTTTTGAAACAAGGTGATAAAATCTGGTATGGCGAAGATCCTGATAACGCCCGCGCTACTTTTGATCGGTTGGCAAAATCTATAGATATTGACTCTTTTACTAGTTCCGATTCCACTGAACCGCTAAGTCAACGTTTATGGAGACGATATGGTAGCGCCGGTATGGAGATACTGAAACACATTCAACAGGATCCCAACCAAGCCTCTCGAATGATAGAGGGCTCTGATTTTATTAGAGCTGAAATTGTCTATTCTGCGGAGCAAGAGATGGTGACCAAGTTGGAAGACTTTCTACGTCGCCGAACAATGCTTGCACAGACTACACGACACGATGAGCTCATAAATGATCCTGGTCTACTCGATATATGTCAAATACTGTTTTCTGATGAAGCTAATGTACGACACGATGAATATGCTAATTCGATTAACATGACATTCGATTAAATATTCTGTCCATTGTAACTATGTGCGTTCACACTCTCCTGCGAGCTTGCTATCGCACGTTTACTAAAAGCGTGAGTACAATTCTATTTACGAAGAATACTTGGTGTTGGAATCACTGATATTAAGCATCGATCAAGGCACTACTAATTCCACAGCATTCTTGTTTGAAAAAGATGGTACTGCCTTCGCAGTTGCTCAACAAGAAATAAACCAAATCTACCCTGAAGCAGGTTGGTTGGAGCATGATCCAGAGGAAATTTGAGATACGACGCTCAAGCTTTGCTAGATGTTTTAAAACTGCCCCAGTTGAGTGGGGTTGGACATC
>CAYSZH010000203.1:0-7044 GCA_964435305.1 uncultured Granulosicoccaceae bacterium | reverse complement strand
AAGACGTGTGAAAATATAAATGGATCTTTCCACTAGATCGATAGCAAATTATTTGATGGTTGCACTGCGTTTTTATCATATGACGTAAGCGCGTAACTGGAACATAATGGTCACTGAACGATTGTTTTAATACAGATCGTTCAGCTGAACACAAACTGAAACACAGCATTTGGCTATTGGATTTACATGATTAGATGTGATTTTCTTTGTGTCATGGTTGCATAGCGTTAAAGCAGTAACAAAAGCCAAAACAGTTGTTTGCTTGGTATACGGTTAATGCGTTCGACGATTGTGATCGTCAGCTTCTATTGAAACAATAGTCAACCAATCGGAGATCATGATGCTAAACAAATTACTAGGTACAGTAGCTATCTCGGCGATGGTGGTGTGCGCATCGCCAGCCAATTCGTCAGAATCCCTTTACAAGGCAATGACCGCCGCTATGGGCGAGGCCATTGAGGACCCTCGCTACCTGGATGTGCTTGCAAACTATGGCATGCCCGCACCCGATTTCAAAAACGATAGTTCCCTGGTCAATTCAAAAGACTACCCGTACCCGGAAACTGTCGAGGAAGGCACGTTACTGCACCGAGTTATAAACACTGAAAAATTGCGTTTAGGTTGGATTGCTGTTGGTGCACCCTGGTCTGTTCCAGGCGAAGGAGATGATCCAGTCGGATTATCGGTGGAATATTGGGAAATTATTCAAGACAAGTTAAATTCACACTACGGGAAAAACATTGATCTGGATTGGGTCGAATACACAAGCGAAGTTGGCAACAACGATATGTATAAATGGCTGGCTACAGACGGCGATCAGGATTGTGTTGCACTGGAGACTGGTTCGCCTGCCAATTGCTATGACATTATCGGAGGTGCTTATGCGATCAATGCACGTCGTAAAGAAATTTCGCATATGTCCCCGGCTTACTACCCTTTAAACATGTCTGTTGTTCGAACCCGTACACCGTTTAAAAATCCAGATATGAAGCTAACCACCGCTGAAGAAATTCTTGCCGCTGTCGCCGACCCGAATGCTGGATTAATAATCGCAGGCTATGAAGACACTGGCGAACATTCAATAATGAAGGGATGGGAGAAAAAATTTGGGAAGACGTTCACTATGAATTTTCGTACACCGCAATCAAATGTACTTGAATATGCAGAAACCGCTGATGCGCATTTTGTTATGGGAACAAATGCGCGTCTGGCGGTCACTCGTCAAAGGACACCGGAATTCTGCTCGGAATGTGAGTTTACGGCGAACATCCTGGTATTTGGTGGAGTGGGATTTGCAACAGGACTTCCATCGAGTAAGTGATCAAGTTGCATTGTGGGGCGCAGCCACGATTTTATCGGTGCTGCGTTTCACAGCAGTCTTATATTAAGCAGCTTCGTTGTGCTCTTTTCCTGAGCTGGACTCAAACATTGTGGGTATAGCACGAATAGCATCGGCAAGTTCGTCGCAGGGTAACGGCCTCGAATACCGGTACCCTTGGATAAAATTAACGCCCAGAGAACGTATCTTTTGATCTTGCTCAGCTGTTTCAACGCCTTCGGCAACAGTAACCAAGTTAAATAAAGAGGCCATTTGTACGATTGAATTAGCAACTGAATCAGCTGGAGAAATATCGTCTAAAGCCAGTATAAACGCTCTGTCTATTTTCAGCGCATCCAATGGCAACTTCTGTAAATATTGGAGAGACGAATATCCAGTTCCAAAATCGTCAATGGATGTCTTGATGCCTTGTTGTCTTAAATTGTGCAAGACGGTGATCACTCTGTCCTGGTCGTGCATGAGCAGGCTCTCTGTAACCTCAAGCTCTAACTGACTGTGTTTTAATCCACTGTCTTTCAGCGCTTTGTATATTTTAGCCTCGAATTTATCATCTCGAAACTGCTGCGATGAAATATTAACGGCTAGTTGGTAATCAAGCGACTCTTTTTGTTGATGTTCGAATGTCTCAACACAGGCCTTGTTTAACACCCACGTACCAATCTTTTCCATTAGTCCGAGCTCTTCGGCCACCGGGATAAACACAGCTGGAGATATATAGCCTCGTTCGTGATGTTTCCAGCGTAACAACGCCTCAACACCCATCACTTGTCCGGAAGTAACACAGACTTTAGGTTGGTAATTTAGTTCGAACTCATCGTTTTCTAATGCTTTTTTAAGATCCACCTCAGTTTCCAAGCGATGCTGGTAATATTCCGCGACCTCTACATTAAAGCGATCAGCGCATCCTTGATCATTGGCTTTGTTATGGTACATGGCAATATCAGCATTGTTTAACAGCTTTAACCCATTGCTGCTATCTTCTGGATAAAAGCTAACACCGGCACTGGCTCCAACGTGAGCATTATGGCCTTGCACCTTATATTCTTGACTTAGAAGCTGAATTAATCTTTCAGAGAAGAGCATCACTTGTTCTTCTGATGTTATATCTCTTAGGTAAACGGCAAATTCGTCACCGCCGAGCCTTGCTACAATCGCGCTGGAATCGCAGGCTGATGTTAATCGTCGCGACGCCTCTTTCAGTAATTCGTCGCCCAATTCGTGCCCGTAGTTATCGTTTACAGATTTGAATTTATCGAGGTTGATGTAGATAAGTGCATGCTGAGTGTTGTTGTCCGTTTGTGAAGACCCAGTAGACTCTACAAGCCAATGTTCCAGGCTTACACGATTGGCTAAACCTGTCAGGTTGTCTTTATAAGCCAGATATTTAATTCTCTTGTTAAGTAATACAGTGGTGGCGGTAACAAGAAAACACAATAATATGAGTACGATATCGATATAAAAGTTTCGTGTTGCACGGGCCAGCTGTTCTGCGCCCAGTATATTGAGCCCTTTAAAGCCAACATCTGCAAGTTCATCTACCTTCTCCAGCAGTGCTACAAATAACACCGGGTCTTCATGGAGATAGACATAGCTGTTGTCCTGATTGCCTTGGATGCGTGTATCATGCTTCAGATACCAGCTCTTCAAGGCTTGCGATTGCTCATCAGCCGCTGGATAAGAATCAAGACTGGAACTCAGAAGGCTAATATTTTCCAAGTGTGTCAGATGACGGGTGCTTGCTTGACGATCTGAAAAATCAAAGCTTTCATTGCCAAGGCGGTTCGCCTTTATGATATAGCTATTATTTAGTTGGGATTGGGCCAACTCATAGCGAAGATCCATCAATTCGGCGACGATGCTTTGCAATACAGAAATATCGGATGCTTTGTTGCTTGGAAGATACGCTATTCCATTGGAAAGCGAATTCATTCCCATTATAGTTTCTTGATGTAATTCTATTGCTTGCAAGCGAGAATATGCAGATACGCCATCTAATTTATTCTCGCCTCCAGAAGCATATTGATCCAATGCTGATTTCTGCATCGAATCAAGCTTCTTCACATTCTCGTTTAGTTGGGAGAGCACTGTTGCTATGCTGCTGGCATTGTTTCTTGAATGCAGATCAAATTTTTTCTTACTGATTAGTTCAGTCGTAGTCGTGAGCATTGACTCATTCGTCGCATCGCAAAAACTGGAGAAATCAACGGCTTTCCGATGGATTTTCTGTATTTCTTTGTCAACAATGCTGACATCCAAACCTGTGCCGATACGCAGGCTTTCAGATGCGACAACTGTGGCTGCACTGTAAATGGTTTTTTGTGTGTTAACAGATGAGCGAAGCAACAAAGCCTGCTCACGCTCAGAAATTGCGAGCACAAGAAAGCTAATGGTTAACCACAGCATCAGGCCAATCACACACAAATTGATTAACATAATGTTGTTGTGTTTTAGCCAAACATAGTTTTTCATTTCAATCAGTCTGTTAGCATTATGAGCAGATACAACGACAATAGTCATTTATCGGATCAGCAGCAACAGGATTAAATGATTGAAAGAGAAGCGTCAAGCTGTTCACATAATAGAAGACACTAAACAAAAGTTTGTGTTCTGTTTCACATTGTATTACCTACTTTCAACTAGGCTGCTCGCGAGCCATCCAAGTCTTGAACATCGCGTGATTCAATTCCTTCTACCGCATGAGGAATCTCATCTGCCGCAACTGGCCGCGAGTGCAAAAATCCCTGGATCAGGTCGCAGCCAAGTTCTTCTACCGCATCCTTTTGTTCCAGCGACTCGACACCCTCCGCGACTGTCTCCAAACCAAGCCCTGAAGCAAGCAATTGTATTGTTTTAACGAGTGATTGCTCTCCAGATTCGCATGCAAGACGTGACACAAACGTACGGTCAATTTTCAGCACATCCAGCGGCAAATCCTGTAGGTAACTTAATGACGAATAACCTGTACCAAAATCATCTATTGCTACGCGCACACCTGCCTCGCGTAGTCGGTACAAGCGCTCTACAACAGAGCTCATATCGTTCATAACGACGCTTTCAGTCACTTCTAATTCGAGTAAGTTTGCAGGTACTTGATGTTGTGTAAGTGCATTTAAGACTTGATCTGTAAAGTCCTCCATTTGGAATTGGGATGCTGCAATGTTAATACTCACTCGCAGCTTGCGTAGCGATGTCCCCTGCCACACAGCGAGCTGTCTTATGGATTCATCGATAACCCACGCACCAATTGCGTTTATAAGTCCAATGTTTTCGGCCAAGGGGATAAATTCTGCGGGTGAAACTAAACCACGACTGGGATGCTCCCAACGTATCAAGGCTTCAACGCCAACGACTTGATTATCAGTGCACCGAACCTGCGGCTGATAAAGCAGTTTAAACTCCTTGTTATCTATAGCGTTCCGAAGCTCCGCTTCAATCTTATTGCGATCACGGGCATCTTCTGCCAGATTCTTATCAAAATCAAGAATCTGCCCTTTACCGCTGTATTTGGCCTGATACATAGCGGTATCTGCGCATCTAAGGATTTCATCTCCGCTTAAGCCATCTTTCGGATACTGACTTATACCGATGCTAGCACCGACTTTGACAGATTGGCCCACCATGCTTACAGGGGTAGATAATTTTAATAATATTCTTTTAGCGATTAGATGTGCGGAATCGGCACTATCGTTATTGCAAACGATGACAGCGAATTCATCGCCCCCCATGCGCGCCAACATATCAGATGAATTAATACACCCGCGTAAACGTTCTGAAACCAATGACAACAGCAAATCACCGGCAGCATGGCCAAGTGTGTCATTAACATCTTTAAATCCATCCAGATCCATAAATAGAACACTCACAGTTGAGCCATTCTCATTAGCAATTTTAAGCGCGTTATCGAGTTCAAGTTCAAAATGGTGCCGGTTTGGCAATGTTGTTAAGCGATCGTGAAATGCCTGATGCTGAAGTTGATTTGCAAGTTCGTGTCTCTCCAAAGCGCTTGAGAGTTGATTGATGATAGTCGAGAAGGCTGTAATATCATTTTCGTCAAAATCCAGCCGGTCGCGATCTCTGGATATTAAAAGCGTTCCTGCGGGCTTGCCAGATATGTACAAGGGCACACTGCAAGTGCTGCCAATATTAAGTTTTTCTCGTGCTTCGTGAATCTCTTTGCATTCACGCGGATCTTCTTCATATCGTTTAATTACCGCCGTTTCGCTGTTTACAACACTCCAGTACGCTATACAGCTCGTTGCCAGTTCAGCGGGTATTGTGGCCGCAGGCTGCACCTCACCGTTAGCCATGCACCAACTGACATGAGAAGAAAATTTTCCGTTTTTGTCTACGAGAAAACTGCTGGCGCGTGTGGCATCAAAGGCTGGTAACAATACACGACAAACGGCATCGCAGGCATCAGTCGCGTTCTCCACTGTGTTTAATAACCTGCTTAATTCTCCCAACGCGCGAGTCCTAGATATGCGTTCTGAAGATTCATCCATAAACAAGGTGTTTGTAATCCCAAAGGTCGCAATACGAGAGATGCGCTGAAGCAAATGGATATCCTGAGCCAAATCGGGAGAGCTAGGGGTAGACACTGTGCTAAGCACCGCCACCGTTTCACCATCAACAATCAAGGGCAAAACAAACGCCTGTGTATGAGGCTCCCAATCGTAGTTAAAATTGTCATTTCCAAGATCAGATACGAACGCAGCTTCCCCTCGCTCCCAAATCTCCCCTATGAGGCCATGTCCCAGGTGGCGACGTGTCCCTGCACGGAATTCTGGCTTGATTCCGGAGAAGGAGACAAACTCAATGAAATCGCCAGACTCGTGTACCTTGGCGATGTATGCACCATCTGCGCTGGTTTTTTCTACAATGGTATCGACGAGTCGATCAAACAGCGACTGAGTATTGTGGCAAGATGACAACTCAGCCAGCACCACGTCGAAGGTGTCCGACTCTGCTTTCTGAAGCCACTGGGTTTTCTTATTGTTTGGGTCAGGGATATGTAGATTAAGAGCTTCGTCATTCTCATGCAGTTGGATCATGAGCCCAACAATTTCTCCTGTAGCGTCACGGAGAGGTGTTCGACGAGTCGTCGTGTTATTTCGAAGCATATGGGTAGCCTCGGCATTGGTATGCTTGCAACCTGCTTCGATTACCTGCTTCTCCAGCTCCCAAAGGCCGGGCCAATTTATAGACGGGTCGCCAAGAACAAGTGACTCAGGTCGACCGAGTTCAAGATCGTTTTTACCAATAACTTCATCGCACTTTCGGCCAATCTTCGTGGCAAATGACTCGTTTACATAAACAAAGCGATGCTCCAAATCTTTGATCGCCAGTGAGCTGGATTGTGTGTCCCCAATTTGCTCCAAAAGCGACTGACTGTCTAATTTATTCAGCATTCCGTGTGTTCCGCACAGTTCCATGTAACGTAGCGGCTAACCTACCGAGAACTTTTGTGACCGCGAGCTCTATCTCATGCATCCATGAGGCCAAATTCGAACGGCTTTGAATGCGGACAAAGGGGTGGGATACTCATCTATTCGCATTTGTGTTTTGGGAGCCCAATGCGCTGCGATGTTGCCGGTACTACTAATAGTGATTATGTGCGCTATCAGGCAAATTACGGGCTAAAGTAATTGGCGAGCCAGCCAAGCCCATCATCGGTCGTAGTTTTGGGTTTGTATTCTGCGCCGAAT
>CAYSZH010000202.1:0-7163 GCA_964435305.1 uncultured Granulosicoccaceae bacterium | reverse complement strand
GCCGCTCTTGAGTGGCAGGTACCACCGGCTATATATATCCGCCCGCGTGTAGCTGAAATCTGACCCAGTGCCGGCACTGGCCATGCGTAGCGTGGCACCCGTAACGGAACCACGCCGTCGATACAGGTCTTGTCGTACGCTGCGAGTTTCGGCTCCCACCACCAGCGTGATATCGCTACCCTCAGTAAAGGGACCCAAGGAACCACTTTGAAGTTCCAATTCACGATCATCAAGCCGAAAACCAAAAAAATAGCGCAGCCCCTTAACACTACCGGAATTGTTCACCCAGCGCGATAGCACAACGTCCAGTTGCCGTTTTTCAGTCAGTGCCCGACCATAGTTAAACCCGTTTTGTTCAAGATCTCTTTGGCGTCTTTGGCCCATTAACCCAAAGCTCAAACCATGGTTGCTACCCAGAAAACGTGGCACATCATATTGCATCCTATGCACGAACCCACCGGGACCGTTGCCATCATCCTCCTGCCTTATTTCGGAGGTAATACGCAACTGATGTAAGCGCCCCCGGAAATTATCCCAACGCAATTGCACACCCGCTCGGAGCTCAGCATCGGATGTTCGGCTCAGACGAGGAATAGCGAAGAAGGAATATTTTTCTTCTACAACAAACATCAAAATGAGCGCGCGTTCATATTCATGGAGATACGCACGTGCCGAACGGAATAACCCCAGGTCCATGATGTTTTGCGTACTGTCGATTATTTCATCTATCGAACAATCATCACCTTCGCGCAGTGTCAGTTCTCGTGCCAGATACTGAGGCTTGGTTTTACGATTGCCTGCGAAGCGTATTTCCTGAATAGCTTGATTGCAGAGCTCTTCACCGGGAATGGCATCAGCAGACACGGCAGGTGTAGCCCAAAAAGAGCTGATACAAAGGGCCAAGGCCGCAGTTCGGGTTATTATTGAATTTGTCACGTGCCTGAGGCTGGAAAAGGCGAAAAGCGTTAGTCGCTGAATAACCCCCTCTAAGTGACAAGGATCATGCCTAAAACAGCCCTGAGGCGTGGCTTTTACAAACGCGGCAACATTTGGCTGGTAGCGTTTTGCTCCCGCAGTCCGGCCTGCTCATGGAGGGCCAGTTCAAGGGTTTCAGGTAATGCGGCTAATTCTTCGCCTGATGCCTTGGAAGCATCACCAAAACGGGCAGCATCCAGAATCGCGAGCGTCTTCTTCAATTCAGCCGATTGAAGCCGTGATCCGATATCGCCGGTGTGGGTGGGTGGCTTATCAGGCCACACCATATCCGCCCATGCCATCAGCGCGCGTGATATTTTTGACGCATCGTTGGTAGCACAGGCCTCGTGCAAACCCGCCAGCGATGCCTTAGCGCTGGCACGACGGTAAAACCGGGCACGCTCTGATTCTGGTGATTCAGGCGTATAGCTTTTAGCTTGCAAGCTTTCACGGTTCCGGCGCCACCAGGCCCATGCCAATGCTAAGCTGCACAGCCAACCTGCAATTGCAGCCAGCGCTATGGGTTTCCAGTAGCTTGCACTAATTGACCCTGGAGCCAACACGGCTGCCGGGCCTGCCAAACCACCCGCTGCATTTTCATTTACCGAACCAACCGACTGGTCGCCATTTTCAGAGCGATTAGAGCCAAGCGCGTTTGAGCCGTTGCTACCGGCCTCTGTTGCAGAATTGTTTGGCGATTGATTACTTAAGCTGTTAGGTCTAGCGGCGTCCGATTGTTGGACTCCTGCCGCGCTATTGTTTGGGTTTGGCTTAACATTAAGTATTTGACGCGGCAGTTCAGCCAGTTCCATCAGTCCGGTTTGCGTGTTGAACCAGGGTACTTGTACCGCTGGCAGGATCAATGCGCCTGCCACTTGCGGGATGATTGCCCAGCTGCTGCGCTGCACAGACCACAAACCATCGCCTCGCGTTTCGGTAGTCGATTCTGGCGCGTCGGCATAGATACTGATTTTTTCAACATCCGGTACAGTGATATCGGGAAGCTGCGCATCGCCAACTCCGGCAGCCAGCATGCGAATGGAGCGCGTGATGGGTTGATCAACGGTGACACTGTCCAGTGCTTGCGACCATTCTTGCGTAAGAGAAACTGACTTTGCTGGCAACCACCAGCCAGATGCAGTACCAGGTCTAGGTTTAACGTCAATCGTTACCGGATTGCTGAGCCGCGTCAGCCGACGTGTGCGCCGGGTTGTGTTCGGGTTAAGGCTGCGATCTACCGCCACCGTAGCTTGCAACTGAATGGGGGGAATTATAATTTCTCCACTCTCCTGCGGAAAAACCACGTATCGGCGTGTCAGTACAGAATAGGTTCGACCATCAATCGTCTCTCGCGAATTAGTATCACCACCGAGTTGCCTGACCTGAATCTTATCGGACTCCGGCACACCCAATGAACCATCGAGAATCTGTACATCCTGAAACACCTTAACGGCATACACCACCTGCGATTGAACATAAGGATCAATTTGATCAACAGTGGCTTCAACGTACAATTCGCGCCTAGAGCCAGTAGCCGCTTCTTCAACAATCAAGGTGACTGGTCTGCTCTCTTCGCTCCCAACAATGATGGGGGGAATCGTTAGTGGCCCTGAACGTTTAGGTACCAGTTCGAGTACCCACTCCACAATGCTGGTGCGTTGGCCGTTCAAAATGCTGACCTGTCGTGAGCTTGAACGCGCTACCACCTGAAAATCTTTGTCTAATGCACTCGCATCTAATTCTTTATCAAGTCCGTAAGCGCGTACGTTAAGCACCACAGACTCGTCCGCTTTAATTGTTGATGTACTGAGCTGTGCGTCAACACGGGGACCTTGTGCCAGCACGCTTACACCGCTTAGCATCAAGGCCAGCAGCAGGATGAGTTTATACATGTGTTTACCAGGGTTTGGCACTGTTATTCACCTCGGGAAACTCTATTGAATGGCTGTTTTGCAACTTCCGTTGTAGAAGGCCTGCTGGGTCATCAACGATTTGCTTAAGCCACTGCTCGTTTGCCTGTTCGCGTTCGCTCATTGATTCAACGGCAGCGATGTTTTCTTCATCGGCCGCATCCGGTTCTTCGCCTTCATCGCTTAACTGTTGCTGGGCCTGTCGCTCCGCCTCAAGTGCCGCTTTGGCCGCAGCTTCTTCAGCTGCCCGCTGCTCCTCGCTTTCGGCCTCGCTTGATTGGCCATCTTGCGCCTTCTGCTGATCGCTTTGTTGAGAGTCCTGTGACTCTTTTGAAGACTGCTCTGACTGCGCTTCATCCTGGTTTGACTCGCCTTCCTGCGGTTGCTTTTCGTCTTGCTCCTGCTGATTTTGCTGTGACGAATCTTCCCCCGATTGCTGCTGTTGACTTTCCTGATCCAGTTGCAAAAGTTGTTCAGCGATGGCCCGATTATGCAAGGCGCTCTGATGATCAGGTTGCTCAGCCAGCAAGGTATCGTAAAGTGCAATCGCTTCTTCGTATTGGGCGTTCTGCACCTGAGCGGTGGCTTCGTTATATAGGGAGCGCGTGTATACAGCCGACGTTTGCTCATCAGCTCTTGTTGCTGCAAAGGCTTTTGCCGCCGCATCAAATTGCTTTTGCTTGTAAGCGCCCAGCCCCTGCCAATGGTTTGAAGGTGCATCATTCGCCAACGCCTCAAATTCACCCTCTTGAATTTGCTGAAGCGCACGTTGCTCCGGTGTACTCCAAAGATTACGCCAGTCAGCTGCATGCGCGGAAAACGAAACAACAAACCCAGAAAGTAACACCAATAAAACAATAGAGTGTCGAAGGCAAGCGAATGCGCGAGGGCCTCGGTAAAACCGTATTGCTGTGAACGTCTGATTAATCACAGTAAGCCTCGTCTAAACAAAAATAAAGCGCTTAGCAACAATAACCACAAACCATAAGGGCTATATTCAAGCCAGTAGTTATGGCGTTGGCCATCATCATCATCACTCACAATCAAAAGCTCATCCTGCACAGCCTGAAGTTTTTCCAGATCGCTATTGTCACTGCTAATAGCGGCATAAACACCGCCACCACTGCGAGCAAGCCCTGCCAACCCCGCTTCATCCAGTTGCGGTACGACAATCGCGCCGCGCGCATCTTGTAAAAATCGCCCGTCCGCGCCGCGAAGTGGCGCCCCGTCTTTCGTCCCCACACCAATCACCGACAAACGATGTCCCTGCGCCATAATACGCGCAGCAGCCTCGATGCTTCTGGCACCAACCTCGCTGTCGGTGAGTAAGACCAAATGGCCCTGGGCAATACCAGCCTGATCAAGCAGTTCGACACCTTTATCCATGGCAAGATCCATACGACTGCCTTGTGCCGGCATGATATTCGGGCTTAAGGACGCCACGAATGCTGCAATGGTCTTGGCATCATCAGATAATGGGCTTACCACATAAGGCCGCTCCGCAAAGGCGATAAGCGCGATCTGCACACCACGTGCACGTTCAAGCATATCGCTCAGTTTAAACCGCGCTCGCGTCATTCGATCAGGTTTGATGTCGTCACTGAGCATGGAGTAAGACAAGTCAAATAACACGACTTGTGCACGCTGGCCTTGAAAAACAGGCACATCCTGTTGCTGCCAGACCGGGCCACTTAAAAAAACCAGCGCCACAAACCAGGCAAGCAGCAGCAACCATTTAGACAAGGATCGCCGATGTGTTTCGGGCTCCAGTACATAAGCATGCAATGCAGGATCAATGGCATTCTCCCACGCACTTTGGACTTGCTTGCGTGAAATAAAAGACAGCGCTAATGCAAACAGCGGGATCAAGCCCAGCAACCAAAGTGGTCTTAGAAACTGCAATGGCCAATCAGCCACGTGACACCGGCTTGCGGTTTATGATTGTCAGCGCCCACAAAAGATTAAAGGCTAAGGCTAAAGCCAAAGGCCATACAAACAGTTCTCGCAGGGGTCGAAAGTCTTTTTCATCCAGATCGGTGGGTTCGATGCGATCGATTTCTTTGTAGATATTCTCTAACTCTTTCTGATCACGCGCCCGAAAATATTCGCCACCCGTTATTGAGGCAATTTCTTTGAGTGTTCGCTCATCCAGTTCGCTTCGTTGAAAACCCAGGGCGCGCCCAAACAAACCGCCGGACGATTCAGATCCAACACCAATGGTGTGCACTTTTATATTGCTATCTGCTGCCAGGCGTGCAGCATCCAGAGGATCTACCGCACCTTCTGAATTTTCGCCATCGGTCAGGAGTATAAGTACACGAGCATCGGACTCTCGATCACGCAAACGCTTTACGCCAAGACCAATGGCATCACCAATCGCAGTTGATCGCCCAGCAAGACCGACAACCGCTTCGTCCAAAAAATGCTGCACGGTTTCGTGATCATGCGTTAGTGGCGATTGCACATAAGCGTTTGAACCGAACATGATAAGCCCGATGCGATCCCCCGTTCGCCTTGCAACAAAGTCTCTTGCCACTTGTTTCACCACAGCCATACGGGTCACGCGCGCATTTCCGGCATACAGATCTTCTTCTCGCATGCTGCCTGAAATATCGATACACAGCA
The DNA here is from genome assembly GCA_964435305.1 of uncultured Granulosicoccaceae bacterium. Classification (GTDB taxonomy): domain Bacteria; phylum Pseudomonadota; class Gammaproteobacteria; order Granulosicoccales; family Granulosicoccaceae; genus Granulosicoccus. Next base: position 1,653 of record CAYSZH010000202.1, on the reverse strand, counting down.
TAAGATCTCGACCCGTTATCGGTATACCCAAAGGTTCATCAAAATACTGCGGGCGCGCTGTTGCCGTGACCAACGCCAACCACATGACAATGAGTAGCAAGATGCGTAACAAGTTGCGTCCGTGTAATTGACCCTCCGCCACAACCGCATCAAAGCGCCCGGTGTCAGGGACCAACAGAGCGCGATCTTGATTGCTGCGTTGTCTTGGCAATAGCCAATAGGCCAATAACGGCAGCGGTATTGTTAGAAACGCCAATGGCCAGGCAAAGTTAAAACTCTCAGGCAGCATCCATCACACCTCGGTTGTTACGAGAGGCTGCTACCGAGTTGATCAAGTCATCCAGTGCATCACACAGTGAATGCAGATCTTCCTCAGGCACCTGTGGTGTTTTTTGATAAGGCATGTCCATGAGCATGCGTCCCAGGCCTTGCGAAAAGTGCGGCTTTCCACAAAGCGCATCCAGGTTGTTCAACCACAATTCACCCTGTTGCGCCGCAACCGTTTTGCGATCTTGTGCCACTAGCGAAACACGTCGCGCCAGGGCAGAGCAACGCGCCAGCGTGTGTGAATTAGAGTTTTGTTGAAGCGTTTGTCGAATACTGGCAAGTTCATCGCGTGCCTCAACCGACCAGCGTAATCGCTTGCGACGTTTAACTTGCCACCAGCAAAGCCACACAGCAAGCAATAACACTAAAACTACAAGCCACCAACCAATAGCAGGGATCTGGGACACAGTTTCCACTTCAACATCATGCAGCTGTTGCAGCAATGCTTCTTTTTCGTTCATGGCCGCACGGCATTCGCAGTTAAGCCTTCATCATTAACCCTATCTGGCGTTCGATTAATAATGTTGGCGGCCGTGTTCAGTAAAGGGTCTTGAGTACTTACAGGCAGGTACAGTGCACCAAATTTAGAAAAATAGCTTTTTACAGCAATCGCATGTTCCGCCTGGGACTGAGCATATTGCTCAGCACGCTTGCTGTTACCGGTTTCTATAGACAACTTTGCGCTCGCGCTGGCATGTACACCGCGCATCGAATAACGCCCTGCTGCTGGCAACTGCTTTTCTATAGGATCCGATATGTGTACCGCAACAACATCAAGTTTTGGCAGCAAGCTGCCCATCGACGCCTGCGCTTCTTCGTTGAAACCTGCGAAGTCGCTTAACAAGATAACTGAACTGCCTGTTTGCACCACGTGCCTAAGACGTGACAAACAAAGCGCAAGCTCGCCCTGAGTGTCAGCCGGCGCATGCATTTGCGCCTGTATCACACCTCTAAATAATTTCATTAGCCCGCGCCGACCTGGCTGCGGTCTTATTTGAGTATGCCAATCGTCCGTAAAAACAAAACCACCGACGCGATCCTGCGCGTTGGCGGCACTCCAACCCAGCAAGCTGGCAAGCCTTGCAGCCAACACAGACTTAAACATCACCTGCGTGCCAAAACGCATACTCGATCTAAAATCTACAACGATAATGACAGGCCGCTCACGCTCTTCAACAAAGAGTTTGGTGTGGGCAGAACCCGTGCGCGCTGTGACTTTCCAGTCAATCATGCGCACATCATCACCTGCTTGATAACTTCGAACTTCGGCAAAATCAAGACCTCGGCCCAGTCTTCTGGAAACCGCGACCCCAGCCGCAGGTGCAC
>CAYSZH010000201.1:0-7205 GCA_964435305.1 uncultured Granulosicoccaceae bacterium | reverse complement strand
AACACAAAAAAACAATGGGGTTGTGGGGGTCATAGGTTCGAATCCTATCGTCCCGACCAATGAATTCAGGATTTATTGTTAGCTATAGTTTGCTTCTCTTAAGTTAAGAGGCTTATTACACGTACACCTAGTCATAATACTCAGCAACGATTCGTTTCATCTCGTGGTGTAATTCAGTATCGATTTTCTCATCCAGCAGTAAGCAAAATCGCTAAAGGATGTCACCGGCCACGTGTTTTTGCTCTTCGTCACTGAACCTTAGCGGGAGCAGTATGTTTGCTACATCTACCAAGAGATGTTCAATGTCATCTTCTGTCAGGTCTATTTCTTCATATTCGATGTCATTGCTCAAATCAGTTTTCTCCGCACTTTTATTATTAGCATCTTTAGAAGGTTTCTCCTCACTTGCATTTTCATAAATGTTTTTTAATCTCGTCTGTATGCAGTGCCATGTACCTAAACTCCATTTCATCCAATACTGCATTAGCAGATACATGAAATTTCAAATAGTTTGAAAGGGGGCCAAGATCATGTAACGGATCAAACCTGGTTTCGTGGTCACATCAAAAAACAATTGGATCTTTCTTGTTTGGATCCTGCATACAGATATAGATTTGATCGATACCGCCGCTAGTATGCATAATCCTGATTAAGTCCCACCATTTTCTGATTGCCAACAACATTGAAGAGTGGTTTCAAGCCATTGTGACAATTCTCTTTTAGAGTTTTTTCGTTAACGCCGCAGGCCTTGAACAATACGTCATATTCGCCAAAAAGATGTAATGGCTTATACGGTGGATGTTGCCAAATACAGCCTCTTTTCGAAACTGTTTCATCAATATAGGTTTTGATGATTTTTCTAAATGCTGCTCGATCGTTTTTTATCAAGTTCCTCATTTATGAAAAGACGTCTCTACCGTCAACATCAAAAAAATCTATTCGAGTTTCACATATAGCCGTCTGAGATCTCCACAAACCGTCAAACGGGTGTTCCATAGCAGAAACGACTGGGTCGATTATTACCGGGTTTGGGTCTGGAGTTGAATCACTATCCGAACACGCCACCAAAACGCATGCGATCAGCATCAATACAAAAAACTTAGCCGCCCAAAAATTAAAAAAAAACCATAGCATTATCCTTCAGTAACTTAGGTCCTAACCGTAACCTTCGCGAATTTCACTTACAATCACCCAATTGAGATGAAAAGGTGTTCATAAAATGTCGCAACAAACGAAAGCCGAAGTATTTAAACAGCTGCACAACAACGACGATCTATTCATTCTCCCCAACCCCTGGGATGCAGGTTCTGCTAAGCTTTTGACCAGCCTCGGGTTTAAAGCGCTAGCCACCACCAGCGCAGGCTATGCGTTTTCGCAAGGTAAGTTGGATTCCATCGGCACGGTATCAAGAGACGAAGCCCTGGCACATGCGCGCGATATTGTGAATGCAACACACCTTCCCGTATCCGCCGACCTGGAAAACGGTTATGGCGACGCACCTGATGAAGTAGCCAATACCATCAACGCGGCTGCATCAGTTGGTCTGGTTGGCTGCACGATCGAAGACACAACAGAGGACAGCGATAATCCCATCTATGAAAAAGACTTTGCGGTGCAGCGCATCAAAGCAGCAGTAAAAGCGGCTAAGGCATTACCTTTTAATTTTACGCTTACCGCTAGAGCGGAGAACTTTCTGCATGGCAGGCCAGACCTTCACGATACGATTGAACGACTCAAGCTTTTTGAACAAGCCGGTGCCGATGTGTTGTATGCACCGGGCTTACCTGATCTTGATGCGGTTGAAGCCGTATGCAAGGCTGTCACTAAACCTGTCAACGTTGTTGCCGGTATTGGGCTGCAATCTGTTTCTGTTGAGGACATGCAGGCCCGTGGGGTATCCAGAATCAGTACCGGTTCGTCTTTGGCCCGTGTGGCGATCGGGGCCTTGCTCGCAGCGTCGGTTGGTATACGAGATGAGGGGCGTTTTTCATCGCTATCGGATGCGGCCTCGTTTGCGCATATAGAAACCCTTCTGAAAGAGGCTAATAGTTTGGTAATGTCGCAGCCGTCGTAAAATCGACGGAATTAGACAATATGCGGCAAAAGCATTCGCAAAAGCACGAGTTTCGGCTTGACTAATTTTTGGCTTCGGTCAAACTCTGTGTTACCTGAAAAACCGGTGGAAGATGCACCACCACACAGTAAATCTCGATAATTCCATGCTACATCCATCACATGAAAAGCTGCACCGTACTGCACTATGCCGTACCGCACTATATAGAGTCGCTGTGCTGCTTTTGGTTGTGCTTATTAGCGCCTGCGACAGCACAGACACCAGCGCAACGGTTACACCTGGTACCACCACTACTGGTGTTGGCTTGTCTGGCACCGTGAGTGAAAACCGCGTGTTGGCCAGCAACACGGTTGAGATAAAAGCCAGCACGGGTGAGCGCTTTACATCAGAGCTAGACAACTTTCGACAGTTCAGTACAACCGATCTTTTTGGTAGTGCGCCTTACCTTGTGCGTGCCGATCTGGGTAACTCAATTTATCGCTATGCCATTGCTTACTCAGAAGGTGTGGTCAATGTTAATAGCTATTCAGATGTGTTGTTACGCGATTATTATGTAGGGCAGGGGCAAGATATAGATAATGTATTTAACGCCAATGGCGAAATTGATTCTGTGCCCGCTTTAGCTGAATTTGATCAATCAGCTGAGTCCTTATTTTCAGTTGTGCAACTTGCTCTTGAATTTAATTTTTTATCTGCAGAACAATTACTGAACGAGCCGTTCGCTGCCAACAACACAGGCGCAGACAAATTTCTAAACGACAATCCTATTCAGCTTGGCGATGATGATGGCGAAGTCAGCGTTGTGCTAACAGACCCAGTATCGAATACGCAAAGCACAAACGATCTTGGTGGTCGTCTGGGTTCGCTCTTTGCTGGTAGCGATGCAACACCGCCTAAAACACCGATTGCGGTGCGGTCCTTGGGTGCATCTCCAAGCCAGATAATCGTGGTGTGGGAACCGTCCGAAGATGATATCGGCATACTTGGGTATCAGGTGTTTAGAGATTCCGAGCTTATTACCACCACACCGTATCCGGTTTATACCGACACTGGCCTTGAAAGAGATTCCTTACACAGTTATCAGATTGTTGCACTGGATACCTCCGGCAATACCTCTAACCGTTCAATAGCGGTTTCGGGCAGAACGCTTAATACAGCCGATTTTCAGGCCCCACCTGCACCCACTAATTTCATTGAGCTCTCGGTCTCGGTAGATAGAGTGGAGCTTATCTGGCGGCAAGCGGAAATTGGTGATGTTGTCAGTTTTAATGTCTTTAGAGGTGCCGTGGGTCAAACGCTTGAACCGCTTGTGCAAGTCACTGCCACTGGCTTGATCGATAACACGGTTAATGGTGGTACAGAATATTGTTACCGCGTGAGCGCTGTGGATGCATCGGGTAACGAATCTCCTAACAGCGACTTGGTCTGTACCAATACCGGTGGCGAATCGGTTATGACTGATACTGCTGTTGCAACTATGGCAGGGTTAGTGGTTCCTGATATCAGAAACCTGGAATGCCCCATTGAAATTGGTGGCACAATTGAAGTCGATACACAGCTATCCGAACCGTGCTACAGCGTAACAAGCTCTATCGTACTTGCAGATTTTGTCAATTTGACTATCACTGCCGGTACGGTAATGAAGTTTGCAACTGGGGCGAACCTGTTTGTCGATACGTTTTCAAGCCTGACCATCACAGGTACTGCAGAGCAACCAGTAATACTCACCGGTGAGCAAGAGATTCGTGGGTATTGGGGTGGGGTGCATATAAAAGAGTCTGACAGCACCAGAAATTTAATTAGCCATACCGTTATCGAATATGCCGGCGACCAACAAGGTTCGGCCGGTTTGTATGTATTTTCAAGCTTGTTGGATGCGGCGCGTATTCGGGTCGAAAATTCCTTGTTTCGGTTTAATGATCTTTATGGTTTTTCCTTTGATGGCCTGGGGATGAAGATCGATAGTTTTACTGGAAACGTGTCTACCGAAAATCGTCGGTCAGGTGCTGCCAGTGCCGGTAACCTCGAACCGCTTGGTGGGGCGAATGATTTTCAAAATAACGATATCAATGTGATCGGGTCTCCACGTGCAAACATCGGTGTAGACTTGGTGTTGCCAAGACTGAATGTACCTATTGAAACCGCTGGAATTATCGCCAGACTTCCTACAGTCACAATAGAGGCAGGCGCTGAAATTTGGTTTCGCAGCGGCGCAATTCTATATGTTGAATCAAAAATCACAGCGCAAGGTTCACCCGACAACCCCATTCTGCTGCGTGGCTCAAACCCGATACCTGGTCAGTGGGCAGGTGTTAACTTGTCTGGATCCACTGGGACCGTGCTTGAGTATGTGACGATAGAGAATGGCGGTTTCACCAATGACCTTACGGCATCGGCATCTAATTTGAACCTGAGTTTTTCCTCAGCATCGTTACGCAACGTAACCCTAAGAAATAGCTCGGGCACAGGCTTTCGACTCAACGATTCCGCGTCATCGTTCACCGTGTTCGAAAACGTGGTGAATACAGGCAACATGATCCCATAACCTAACTGGTGCTCCCAATCAGGAGCTTCCTACCTCTCGGTAATGACTGAATTGAGAATTAACCCACAAAATGGGAGTCGTACCACTGTGCGTTCGATTGTCTGGATGCATTTTGGCTGAGTTTGTTGCGTGTGAGTCTGTCTGGAGCACTATTTAACAGCTTATTGATAAGAAGTCATGGAGCTTTTCCAGGAATGGATCACTTCATGCAACACAGACTTTTTGAAATACGGCTAACAAGCGCTACACGGTAAATGGTGTGCCTAGTGATGCCGGGTGAACACGAAAACGCCATGTAATTGACGTAAAATGCAAAATTTAGCGAGATTGCCATTATTTGGGAACAAATATGGAAGGCTTGCCACTGAAGTATTGACAGATAAAAAGAAAATGCAGTCAGAAACTGATAATTTGAAAGGCATGCGCTTAACGAGTGCAGTATATTACATAAATCTGCAGCTATGTCGATGCGTGACGGCCTTCATGAGGCCCTTATGTCGAAAATTCATGCTCTTAAGTCGAATTTTGCTTAACCATCAGTTACTTTGGCCGATTACAGCTTTGAAGCTAGATACGATTTTCTCTGGAGTCCAGCATGCACGCAGATAAACTGCGTAGTGCCATAAGCAGGGTAGTTGAGGTACTGAACAAAGCCGACATTCTGGCTGTTGTTCGTGAGTACCGAACCGCACAAGGTGATCAGCGGGCAGTTGCCGCTGCGCGTTTGGGTCATTCCGGCGCGATCATCATGGAGAGTATGGAAAAATTCTCCCCTGAAGAAAAAGCTGTTTCCAAAGCGATGTTTTTGGAATCGCTTGGCACTACTCAATATTGGCAAGCCCTATTAGGCTCTGCTGCAGACCCTAAGAAAAGTGCGGCTGAGCTTGTACATCTCTATAGCCGTGTGATGTTTGCATCAACTCACTTGCCTAACCTTGCGCGGTTACTGGGTTCAGTGGATTCCAACTCTATTCCATCTCAATCTTCTGGTTCGCCACAACTTCCCGTTGCAGGTGAGTCCAGAGTCACTATCCGATTAACGGATGCTGGCGAAAAAGCATCTGATCCGGATCGCATTGCACGATCCATTGATGGAATTGATATGTTGTATTCAGCCTGCGCCAGCATTGCGCGTAAGCCTGCGATGGATTTACGCCTTGATGGTATCGATGGCACACAACATCGCGATGTTCATTTTACAGGCGAACGTGATAGCGCTGCTGCCGTTAGCGCGGTAATCGAATCCATTCCACATGCATTGGCAGAATTTGATGATGATGAAGATCTTGATCTGGAAAGGTTAGTGTCATCGTTACCCATATTTGATGATTTAAACACCTTGGCCAACCTTGGTACGTTTACCGAAAACGATTTAAAAGACATCAGTGAAACCATGCATCAAGGTGTCATGCTGGTGCTTGAAAGTGGTGTCATCCTGGTTGAAGGATCAGTTGCATCTGCTACAGGCGCGGCCACTCCAGGTGCGGTAGCTGACACAACGCGAAATAACGCTACGCAAAACGATGTGCCTCCTATCTTGACTCGACGGCCCGAAACCGGTGCTATGAATGGCGCTGCTGCAGCACCAGCAGAGCGAGATGAGCACTATGAAAACTATCTTCGAGAGCGTGAAGCGATGCAAAAAGGCACCGCCAGCGCACCAGCAGATGAACAGCCCAGCAGCGATGTGGTGGATGATCTGCTAAAAAATCTGGGACGATCTCGAGACGGCTGAACCGAAGCAGTATCGAAGTTTGTGCTAATGCAGCTACTTTGGATAACAGTTGTTTGTTGCCTTTCGATTTATTCTAGGTCGACATGTACTTGTAAACACTTTTATGCATTACATGACCGACTTAAAAAAAGAGGTGTCTAGATTTGGAGCATCGCTTAGTGCTTATCGCCTGAAGACGATTAGAAACCGTTAATTTTGCTCATTGAAACATCCCCTCTGTCAGAATAGTGACAGGCTCAATTTTCTTAATTCTGCAGCGAAAACCCGCCAAATTAGTCAAACAGGAAATAGCGAAAATACCAAGCGAAGGTCACTGAGCATTGAAAAGGCTTTAAAGGCAATCTGCAAACTGATGTGTACGAAGGCTATGGGCAAGTGTGCCGAGAAAATGAGCCGATTAAATGTAAAGCGCTGGCTTTAGTTGGTGTTAACCGAAAATAACGCTTGAAGCTAGCTTGAAGCAGTTGAAGCAGTTGAAGCTTGCCGATCACTATTCACGAGGTCAAAAATCTCACTATAACGATCGATCATCACATTCTCACCATAAAATTCCAGTGCATGTGATTTCGCGAACGTGGCCATCTGCGCAAGTTGTTCAGGCTGGTTATAGAGTTCGATAAGTGCTTCAGCTATAGCTTCTGCACTTTTCTCAACCAGTACACCACCATGTCCTTTATCAGAACGCGAAACGGCATCAGCGTTACCGCCGGCATCGGTTAGTACCACTGGTGCACCAGACGCCTGTGCTTCAAGCGCCGCTAGCGGGTGTCCTTCTCTGTCGCTAGACAGAACGAATACATCTAGCGCTGCAAGAAGATCAGGAATGTCACTGCGCTTACCAAGCAGCGTGA
>CAYSZH010000200.1:0-7228 GCA_964435305.1 uncultured Granulosicoccaceae bacterium | reverse complement strand
TGCTTGGTCTTTGGGTAACCCTCATTGATAACCACCGTATCGTTAAACCGAATCAGGTTAGCGGCGGCCTTTTCATCTTCGGGTGCAGTTATAACGCGGTAATCCTCAAAACACCCAGTAGCAGCCAAGGTCTCGCTTGCAAATATTGTTTCAGAATCCAGCAGCCCGCAATCCGTTTTAAAATGCAATATGGACGGTGGCGTGTTGATTTTTTTAACGTTTAATCCAAGCTGTGTGAGTATTGGATGTAAAGCGTCAAATCCGGCCTGATTGGTACGAGCTGATAGGCCAATAAACACATCCTTATCTGTAACAAGAATATCGCCGCCATCAACATACCCCGTACCGGGCAACATGATGACTTTACGCATGATGGTTTGCAATGACGGTGCAAGCGCCGCCGCTTCACCGAATCGACTGGCAGCACCCGGGCGCAAAACAATCGCCGTGTCTTTTATGCAAAGCGCAGCATCTTCAATGAACACGGAATCTGGGTAGGCATCCAGGGGTTCCAGAACCGTGACAGTCGCACCTGTTGCACGAAGGCTGGCTACATACTGTTCATGCTGTTTGGTCAATAGAGCAATGTCGGGTGTGCCAGTGTCGATAGCGCGTAAGCCATCCACAGCCGTTGCGGCTGGGGCTCTACACAAAGCGTGGGTGAACCGAAACGAATTACCTTTATCCACTGTACAACAAATTCAACTAGAAAGCGTGCTCACATTGTACGGCATGTGATGGGCCTGCCATTCAACATTTTTGTTTCGCCACCCAGGCGGTGTGTTTTTGCACATACTGGTTGGCTTCTAACAATTGCTGCGTGTTCAACTGGCGAGCCAGCATGGCTTCATCAAAGCGTTTATGTAGGCCGCTGTGGCACAGTTTACAGAGGTTAATCCCAAGGTTAAGCTCAGCTTTGGAGTAGTGCTTTCTAAAGTGTTTGCGGCGGTGTAATTTGCAAGGTATCAGATGATGAAAGGTTAGGTGGGTTGTGCGTTTGCATAAGGTGCACATACCATGCTTCAGGCGTTTTCCCTGCATTTTTTCAGCGTCGTGTATCAATTGAATTGTCGCTTTCTAGAAGCATCGTTATCTACCCACTTACATTCTAGTCTGAAATAAAGCCTACACCTTTGGCCATGAGCGCGGCACAAAAAAGTATCAGCACAATACCAAGCAACTCAAGATAGATGAATAGCCTGATGCGCTTCAATTGCGGTATTTCTAAAGTGTTTGTCTGATCTGATGACAAGGCCTTTCGCCATTGCAGAAAGGCACGAGTAGGGTAGATCGACAACAGACCCACCGCAACATACAACAGTATCTTGGCAATAAAAGGTGCGCTATTCAGGTAGTAGCTGGCACCTTTTTCAAAGTACACAACACGCAATATGCCAAGCACTATGAGTGCAACAGCCGCTGCAGCATACAGTCTGTCGGCTGTCAGAATGTTTTTGGCTTGTCGTACCGTTATATTGCTGTCCAGATTACTCAGCTCGATAAACAGCACAGCAACTATTATGAATGCGGCTAGATGATGCAGGAACGCGACGCTGGCGGATATCAACATAGTGTACCTCGGCAGAGGGTTTCAACACGCTCAAACAAGCTGAAGCCAGTTGAAGCAGGCATTGTTACTTCGTCAAGGCACTGTATTGCTAAGGCTACCAGTCAATCAAGGTTTTTGTGGCCTGCTGATGGCAGGTGTTTACATTGCAAACCTTAATTCGATGCGGACAAGTAGGCGTTCAGGTGATTGCTGAATTTTTCGGCCGGAACAAAACCAACCGTTCGCGCTCCGCCTATCTCCTGACCTTCGGTGTCATACAACAAAATAGCAGGAGGGCCGAATAATCCAAATTGTTTGAGTAAGGCTTGATCCTGCTCGTCGTTTTTGGTGACGTCGGCTTGAATCATAATGACGTTGTCTAATGCGTCTTTTACACGTTTGTCGGTAAATGTGTATTTTTCCATCTCTTTACAGCTAACACACCAATCGGCATAAAAGTCGAGCAGCACAACCTGGTCAGTTTGCTGTGCCCTGGCAAGCACTTTTTGTAAGCCGTCATTGCCTTTTATTTGTTCAAAGGCAACGTGTTCTGATTCTTGCTGAACGTTGCCGCCAGAGCGAGCCGCAAAATGTTCAAGCGGTTTAAGAAAGCTATTACCACCAGAGAGTGCACCCACCATCAGTACGGCACCGTAAAGGCCAGCAATCAGCCCCGCGCTTTTACCAAATAATTGCATGCCGCTGCTGTCTTTATCAACGCTGGCCGTCCCGCCGAGCATGACAGCCGCCAGTATGCCAAGTGCGGCTCCCAGCAAAAGAATAATATTCGATGGCAGGAAGCGATCCAGCATAGCGATTGCAACCCCCAGCAAGATCAGCCCAAATAGCCTCTGAATAAAAAACATCCAGCCGCCCGCTTTGGGTAACAGCTTACCCGCTGAGGTGCCAATGAATAATAATGGTGTGCCCATGCCTAAGCCGACAGCGAACAAGGCCACACCGCCCATTACCGCATCGCCGGTATTTGCGATATAGGCTAATGCGGCCACGAGTGGGGCGGTAACACACGGCCCGACGATGAGGGCCGAGAGCATACCCATAATGGAAACACCCGCCCAGTTGCCCCCTTTTTGATTGTTGGACATGTTGACCAAACGGGTTTGTATTGCGGCTGGCATTTGTATCTGGAACAGGCCAAACATCGATAGCGCCAGTAATACAAACAGTGCTGCAAAAGCCGACAGCACCCAGGGGTTTTGAAATAGCGGTTGTATGTTAAATCCTGATAGCCCGACCAGTACGCCAACGACTGCATAGACAGCTGCCATTGACAATACATAAACCAATGACAAGCTAAAGGCTCGTGCGGTTGTGATGTTGTCCCCTTGGCCCACAATCAAACTGGAGAGGATGGGTATCATTGGATAAACACAAGCCGTAAAAGCCAGTAAAAGCCCTGCAACATAAAACGCGAGCGTGACCACCCACAGTTGTCCACCACCGAGCAAGGCCGTGAGCTTGTCCTGCTCCGATACAGGCTTTGCGTTCGCAAGTTGATTGGTAGCGACCCGTGTTGACTGAGCTTGGGTAGAAACGTTAGATGCACTTGTTGCTGCTGCTACGACGACTGCCGGAGAAGCGGCACTGGCGTTAAGGTTTAATGACGAATTAGGTGATTGAATTACACTTGATGCAACAATACCGGATCCGCCACCACCAGATCCATTGCCAGTGCTTGCTACAACAGCGGCAGTTGTTGCAAAACTAACTGGAACATCGATTTTCTCAGGAGGAAAACACACACCTATATCGGCGCAGCCCTGATAGTGCAGGCGCAAGGTGGCGTTGCTAACGGGTGCGGCGGATTCGATATCGAGATAAGCATTCGCAGAGTTGCGCAGCACGGCCACATCGCCAAAGAATTCGTCGTACTGCATCTGTCCTTCGTCAATGACGGTATTTGCAACGCTCGCGCCCTCAGCGTCGAGTAGTTCGAAACCCATTTTTTTGCGGTAGATGTAGTAGCCCGGTTCTATATTCCAATTGACAGTAACCTGGTTTGACCCTTGTGTTTGTACAACCGGAATAAACGCTTCTTGTGGGCTTAAGAGTGGTGGCTCTGACAGGCCGCCATTGCCGGAAGGGCCTGCAAGTAAATCTTGTACACTGAGTTTGGGTTTGCTTTGCTTAACGACTGATTGTTGATCACTGGCAGGTTGAGCCGATGATATTGGCGTAGCTTGCGCCAGCACAAACGCGCTCGCATCAACGTCGAATTCCACCGTGGTGGGCGGGTAGCAAATGCCCAGATCAGCGCAGCCTTGAAATTTCAACGCCACATTGAGTTGAGGCGAGCTAGCGGTTTTTACTTTGGCGCTTCCAGCAACGCCACCACGATAGACATAGGAGGTGCCGAAGTATTCATCTTCGTGTGTTACCGCCTCAGGAAGGCTTAGCGCCGCAAAGTTAGCGTTTGCGCCGGAGATGCTGAGCTTGTCACGATACAGGTAGTAGCCATCAGCAATTTCAAATTCGAATTGCAGGTGCCCATTCTGGATACCGGAGACTACCGGTATAAACGCCTCATCTACTGGCAGGGGTTTAGGGCCTTCGCCGAACAGATTGGCTTGCGTAGTAGACGAAAAAATAACGATGGCGATCAAGCACAAAGCAGCCCAGGCGCTCAACAGCGCTGCGCGAAGATTTTGTGTTTTCTGTGCTGGTTTAACCTGACCAGGCATTAAATTTCTCCGACTTAATTGATCTGTCTGATGTATTGTTTCGGCAGATGGTCGCGAACGGGTAAATTCCGATACCTTAATTTTGTGTACCAAGCCCGCAACCCGACCTCGGTAGTAATAAGATACTAGCAATTCTAACGAAAAAGCTTGAATTTTGATTGCATTTAACTAAGTGTCAGCCATTGCCCTTGTGGGAACGGAATATCGTCATTAGGTTCCGGAATAAAGCGCATTTGTGGAGTATTACCATGCCGTTTGTATTTTTGTTGTTCGTTCTGGTTCCCATCATCGAAATTGCCGTTCTTATTCAGGTGGGCGGTGCGATTGGCGGCTGGACAACTATAGGTATCGTCATTTTGACGGCAATACTGGGTACCGCAATGTTACGCCAGCAGGGCATGGCCACCCTGGCCAAAGCCCAGCAGCGTATGGGTGCGGGTGAAATGCCCGCCCAGCAGCTGCTGGAGGGTGTGCTGCTGCTTGTCGGGGGCGTATTGCTGCTCACACCGGGGTTTATTACGGATGCGTTCGGTTTTGCCTGCCTGATTCCGTTCACACGGGAGTGGATGGCGAAAAGACTGGCCAGCCGTTCTTTGGCCTCGGTACACGTATCTGGCAGATCACCCTTTGGTGCCGGGCAGCACGGCCGCGCCGATATGGGTGGAAACGATGTATTCCGTGATGATGGCCTTTCAGGTCACGGTTCAGACGCAAAATCCACTAAAAACCCCTCAAATCGGGCGCCTGACGTCATCGATGGCGACTATCGACGCATCGACTAGGCCATTTACATCACTAAATTTGCACAAACCCCTTGTAATACTCGCCATCGTCATTAAAATTAGCACTCGCTCGCGGGGAGTGCTAACAACCCCGCCTCGACTCAAAATTTAATTAACCCGTTCTGGAGTTTGAACACTATGAATATTCGTCCTTTGCATGACCGCGTGGTCATCAAACGTATGGAAGAGGAACGCACCAGTGCCGGTGGCATCGTGATTCCTGATTCCGCCACCGAAAAGCCTGTGCGTGGTGAGGTCATTTCTGTCGGCAAGGGGAAAATTGCGGAAAACGGTGATGTACGGCCGCTTGACGTGAAAGCTGGCGATCAAGTGCTTTTCGGCAAATATTCCGGTACCGAAATCAAAATTGACGGCGAAGACCTGCTTGTGATGCGTGAAGACGACATCATGGGCGTTTTCGAAGGCTAATTACCCTTTTTCAGTGCTGATGGATGCGCCAGGTCGCCTCCACTCAGCCCAAAGATAAACAGGATTACTATCAATGAGTGCTAAAGAAGTTCGTTTTTCAGATGCCGCGCGCAGTCGTATGCTTGCAGGTGTCGACACACTGGCCAATGCTGTAAAGGTCACACTGGGCCCTAAGGGCCGTAACGTAGTTTTGGACAAGGCGTTTGGCGCACCAACTGTCACCAAAGATGGTGTTTCAGTAGCCAAAGAAATCGAACTGGAAGACAAGTTCGAAAACATGGGCGCCCAGATGGTTAAAGAAGTGGCATCACAAACTTCTGACATCGCAGGTGACGGAACCACAACTGCAACTGTTCTGGCTCAGAGCATTGTAAGAGAAGGTTTGAAGTCGGTTGCCGCTGGCATGAACCCAATGGATCTTAAGCGTGGTATCGACAAAGCGGTTGTGGCTGCATCTGAAGAACTGGCGCGTATGTCGCAGCCATGTAACGATGCTAAATCGGTTGCTCAGGTAGGTACTATCTCAGCAAACAGCGATGAGTCTATCGGTGGCATCATCGCAGACGCCATGGAAAAAGTCGGTAAAGAAGGTGTTATTACCGTTGAAGAGGGCAAGTCTCTCGAAAACGAACTTGAAGTGGTTGAAGGTATGCAGTTCGATCGTGGTTACCTGTCTCCTTACTTCATCACAAACCAAGATGCGATGACTGCAGAGCTTGAAGATCCGTATGTACTGTTGTTCGACAAGAAAATCTCAAACATCCGTGATCTGCTACCTGCTCTTGAAGCAGTCGCTAAGTCTTCTAAGCCATTATTGATTATCGCTGAAGATATCGAAGGCGAAGCGCTGGCGACTTTGGTTGTTAACAGCATGCGTGGCATCATCAAAACTTGCGCCGTTAAGGCGCCTGGTTTTGGCGATCGTCGTAAAGCCATGTTGCAAGATATCGCCATTCTCACCGGTGGCCAGGTTATCTCTGAAGAAGTTGGCTTGTCTTTAGACAAAGTGACTCTTGATGATCTTGGTACGGCTAAGCGCGTAACGGTTGATAAAGACAACACCACCGTTGTTGATGGTGCTGGTTCTACTGAAGAAATCAACGCACGTGTTGAGCAAATTCGCACGCAAATCGATCAAGCGACTTCTGACTACGACAAAGAAAAGCTGCAAGAGCGAGTTGCGAAGCTTGCTGGTGGTGTTGCCGTAATCAAAATCGGTGCGGCGACTGAAGTAGAAATGAAAGAAAAGAAAGACCGCGTTGACGATGCACTGCACGCTACACGTGCTGCTGTTGAAGAAGGTATCGTAGCCGGTGGTGGTGTTGCTTTGGTTCGCGCTATTGCAGCGGTTGAATCAGTGAAAGGTGATAACCACGAGCAGGATGTTGGTATCTCCATCGCTCGTCGCTCTATGGAAGAGCCTCTTCGTCAGATCGTTTCTAACGCAGGTGATGAGCCATCTGTTGTTGTTGCTAAGGTTCGTGAAGGCACAGGTAACTTCGGTTATAACGCCGCGACGGGTGACTACGGCGATATGGTTGAGATGGGTATCCTTGATCCCACTAAAGTAACCCGCTACGCGCTGCAGAATGCAGCATCAGTTGCTGGCCTGATGATTACGACAGAAGCGATGATTGCTGACAAGCCATCTGATAACGCTGCTGCTGCCGGTGGTGCACCTGATATGGGTGGCATGGGCGGTATGGGTGGTATGGGTGGTATGGGCGGCATGGGCGGAATGATGTAAAAATCATTTTTCATGTATC
>CAYSZH010000199.1:0-7240 GCA_964435305.1 uncultured Granulosicoccaceae bacterium | reverse complement strand
GCCAGCTGTTTCTGCTGGTCGTTCCATAACCGCGGTATCACCACCACCATCAGCGACTGCTTCATTAGCCGCAACCGGTGCGGCGTCATTGGCTGCTTCACTGGCACCACTGACAGCACTTTCCAACTCACTGCCGGTTCCTTCAACCGGGTTAGCGCCCGCTCTTAGTTCACTCCGGATATCCAGAATTTGTTTTACAAGGCCTTTCTCTTTCTCCCACTGATCAACCAGCCCAGCTTCCCGTTCAAACTCGGTGGCAATTTCTTCCTCCACATCACTTAGCCGGTTCGCGATATCAATTCCAATGCTCGCTTCTTTCTCAATGATGCGTTTCTCTGTATCCAGTGCTTGTAATCGCTTACGAGCATCATCAAGACTTGCTGGCACGGCGTGTTGGCTAATCGCCACGCGAGCGGCGGCTGTGTCCAGCAAACTGACCGACTTATCAGGCAGCTGACGTGACGGTATATAGCGATGCGAAAGTTTAACGGCCGCCTCCAAAGCCTCATCAAGAATCTGCACTTGATGGTGCTGCTCCATGGTCGAGGCCACACCGCGCATCATCAGAACCGCCTTGTCTTCTGATGGCTCTTCAATTTTTACAACTTGAAATCGACGTGTTAAGGCTGGGTCTTTTTCTATGTGTTTTTTGTATTCAGCCCATGTCGTCGCTGCAACCGTGCGAAGCTCACCACGCGCTAAGGCTGGTTTGAGTAGATTGGCCGCATCGCCAGTACCTGCTGCGCCACCTGCCCCTATGAGCGTGTGGGCCTCATCAATAAACATGATGATGGGTTTCTCTGATGATTGAACCTCTTCGATAACCTGGCGTAAGCGATTTTCGAATTCGCCTTTCATACTGGCACCGGCCTGTAACAAGCCAATATCCAGCGACAACAGTTCAACGTCTTGCAATGAAGGCGGTACATCTCCACGCGCAATACGCTGAGCAAACCCCTCGACAACCGCTGTTTTACCCACACCCGCTTCGCCTGTGAGTATTGGGTTGTTTTGACGTCTGCGCATTAGAATATCCACCATTTGGCGAATTTCTTCGTCACGGCCCACTATGGGGTCCATTGAACCGTCGCGCGCGTTTTGCGTTAAATTGGTTGTGAACTGTTGCAACGCTTCCTGCTTACCCATTTGCGCAGGCGCCATAGCACCGGAAGCTTCACCGGGGGCTGCGCCACCGCCAACACGAAAACCGTCTTTTGTCCCTTGGTTATCCTCTGGTGAACCTGAAACTATATTCGCAAAGTCATCTGCCAGTTGCTCAACTTTTATCTTTTCGAACTGAGCCGATATGCCAATAAACTTGCTTCGCAGTTGAGGTGTTTTCAATATGCCCACAACCAGATGGCCGGTTCTGACAACACCATCCCCAAACAATAAGGTAGAATACACCCAGCCTCGCTCAACCGCATTGGAGATATCATCACTGAAATCAGAAATAGAGCTGGCACCACTTCTGAGCATTTCAAGATTCGATGTGATGTCTTTTGAGGCGGTTGATAAGTCAATATCAAAATGCCGCAGAATCTGGTGTAGATCGCTATCTTGTTGGTTTGATATTTGATCAACCCAATGAACCAATTCTACATAGGGGTTACCGCGCAGCTTGCACAGTTTGGTGGCACTCTCTATGGACTTATAGCCAAGCTCGTTCAGCTTGCCAAATAAATTTGCTCTGCTTATTTCTGTCATGTCTGTCTCCTCTGGCCCGGCCCGATGCCGAATCCATCCCTTTTTATATAATGCTGTGCTAATGCAACATCGATTTATTGATCACCACCGATTGCTCCGCCATCGTGTGTGCCTCTTTACCCGTTAACCAACTGGTAAAACCCAGTGAGCAGGTTTTATTCAACACCAACGGTTGAACGCGCGATTCAAACACCCGTAGCTCAAGATCCCAATCCCACTCATCACCAATGTAATTTTTGACTAATTGCTCAAGCTCTTTACAGCGGCTACCGCCCGGTTGAAACGACACATAGTCGTTCCATTGCATTGGTCCCAAGGTAATCTTGAACTTGTGCGAAATACTCCACACCCGTTTCCCGATGTAGAGATCCTTGCCCAGTTGCACGCCTTGATGGCCAAGCATTGCCCTACCCTCTGTAGGCAATTTGAGCCAGCCACCGATAAATTCAGTCACTGCGACATCAAAGCCGAAGTGACCATTGATAATCGCCTTAACACCATCAGGACTTTTCGCTTTATTGCTGAACCATCCACTGTAAAAATGTTTGGTGTGGTCGCTTATCCCATCTCGTTTTTTACTGGCAGATGGGGCATAGCCACCCAAGGCACCAATAAAAAGATCAAATTCGTTTGATTTCGGCCTGTCCATATTGATCGTGGGATCAAATATAGCGATGGCTCGATAAAAGTGCGAGAGCATTCGATGATTAAAAATATCGAGAAACTCTGCAAAGGTCGGATCACGGTGGTGGCGTGCACGTTGGTCAGCATACTCGGTGTAATGCAAAGGTAGTGGGCCATTACTGCCTAGCAAACCTAAAAAATGATTGCTAAGGCGCAGCCGATGTTTACCTTTGAGTGTTTCCAGCGAATCCAGTGAAGGCCCTGAAAAACTCAGAGCCACATTTTGCGATAAGCGCACTGATTCGTCAGCCAGTCGCGACGATTCACCCAGTTTCTTCTTCTCCGGCGAGAGACAATCAAGTCGTCTAACAACCGACGCCAAGTCATAGTGCCTTATGTCGTTCTGTATATTGTCCACGTCGTCAGTCACAATCAAACAAGCTCCCGCTTGCCTAACCTAACAGGCCATCGCTCTATCTCATTGCGCTGCATACTCTCGAGTACCGTTTCAGTAAATGAATTAATACCTACGTAGCGTGTGAAAAAACGCTCAAAAACAGATCCGAGTAAATAGGCTCCCGTACCTTCAAAAGCGGACTCATCAAACCTAAGAGTGACTTCCAACCCACGAGCAATTTCCACATGCCCTTTTACATGCCGTTGCCGTGTGACTGGTTTGCTGTCCACAGACACAATTCCTTCTATTTGACGTAAATCGGACGTGTTATGTTGATCGGCGTAAAGCTCCAGCATTTGCCGTAGCATTGCAGCGGCGTTGGCTCCATCATCAGATTCTGCATCCGCAATAGACAAGTAATTAAGATTCAAATTACTGACCAAGCGCCACGCATCGCGAAAGTGCGCTCTGGATGCTTTCGGTATGGTGGGCCCCGCAACACACCTAATAGAATCGACCGGTGCTCCAATATCCAGGCTAAAATCGGTACGGCCTCGCCCAACAGGCATTTGTATAGGTAAATCTCGATTAGTACAAAGCGTTTTTAACGATATTTGCCGTAAATCTGATCGGTAAGGCGCTTCATCCGCATCTACAAGGGATATGAACATCTCACTTCCTGTGTAGCTTGCGCGAGTACCTTTGCGTTTTTGCTTTGACGAGAGTATTCGCGGTTCGCGCTGCGTACTATAAAATCGCGTTGCCGTTCGTCTTGCTTCATTCACACTGTAGTACGGGTAAAATTCCTGGCTTTCTGTTTGATTGTTACTGTGCCCCTGTACCGCAGTGATAGAAAAAAGCTCGTAATCTAACGGCCGAGTACGATCAGGCACAACATGGTATTCCTGTTTACCGGGGTCTATATGAATACGGTCGGCCGATTTAGGAAACAAATTGATAGCGGGCACGCAATGCAACTTTACGTTGGCCGCATCAACAAACTCATCCAGGCTGTCATCCGCATTGTCAAACTGGAACACGATATCGACAGTATCCGATTCGCATCTTGCCAAACGTGAGGCCAAGCCTGTTAGCTTTGCAAACAGGAAACGTTGCGGGAAACTAAAATATTCCTGAATTAAGCGATACCCTTGAAAAGTGCGTGACGAAACAGGGAGCAGCGCTTCATCGTCTTCATAGCCTTGGCGTCGGAGCTTGATTGGCTGCCTGGGGGAGAGAATTTCTTTGTTATCGCACACGACCGATACGGCACCCGTATGTCTGAATAGCTGCTCATATAATCTCGGGCCAGAATTATCCGCACCACACAGGTAAAGCGACAGTACATCCATTGGTAATTCTGAGAATTTATACCCTCCAACCGCTTTAAGCGTTACAACAAGCCCAGAACGCGTTTTACTTTGGCTGGCCACGCCCATGGTATTGAGCGCTGTTTTCGTTGGCACATAATTGACTTTTTCGATGGTGATTGGCCACAGCGTCAGATCGTGTGAGGTTCTAAAATCGCATTCCGTTTGTTCATCAGGTGCGACCTGGCTCCTTAAACGCGTGCCTTTTTCAACTTTGAAACCGGTCGCCAACGAACCTTCTGATAACGACGGCTCAAACTCTGTTACTACCATTGAAGGTGTGGGGCACAGATAATCCGGATACACCATCTCTAAAAGATGTCGCGCTAACTGGCTATAGCTGGATTCTATTTTTAGTTGTACACGGGCCGATAGAAAGGCAAACCCTTCTAAAAGCCGTTCTACGTAGGGGTCACTGCACTCGAGTGTTTCTAAACCAAGACGGCCTGCAATTTTGGGGTATTCTGAAGCAAATTCGCCGCCCATCTCGCGTATATGCTGCAATTCGCGTTTATAGTGTTCGAATAAAATGGGGTTCATGACGTTTATAGCTCCTTGATTACAACATCACCCATCTCAAGGTCTAACTCAGTGCGCAAATAAAGGGCTTCTGGCAGCGGGTTCCCCCAAAGTGTGCCGTGTATTTCATAGGAAATGGCATGAGGGTTTTCACTCTCTTCTACATCAAGGAATTTGACCTTTATCGTGTTTTTTAAAATTCGAGGTTCGAAGGCGATAATCGCCTCTTTTATCAACTTTTGAATTTCCACCTTGTCGTGATTGCTGATGGTATTGCCAGACAAACTGGGCATACCATAGTTTATGACGGTGGATTTAAGCTCGGCAAAACGCTCATCCATATCAAGATGATTCTCTAAATTGGTGGTGTTCATCAACCACTCAAGATCCCGAAGCACCGACAAGCGCAAACTATCGATATCCGTGGCACGAGCATCTCTTGCTTCAGCCTCTTTTCCCGGATGGTGATCGGTTAGCCTGTCGAGCAATGAAGGTAAAAGTTTGTCTTTTGGTGCAAGCTCCGCCATGGCTATGCACTGCTTACCGAATCAAACTGGATTTTTCTGGTGGACAGCATTGAATAATCGGCATCGCCAGAGGTGAATGTTCTCTGCCCAACGCCCGTATAAAAATCATCTCCGATATCAATCCATTCGGTTTTCCTGGCAAGTAATGCGCTGCTATCGGATTGCGCATGTTCGACGCAGTAGCGCGCGGGAACAAAACCAACGGAGGTACCTTCATTAGTCCAGGTAAAGTTTGCGGGCAGCCAGATGAGATCACGTAAGTCGGCAGGTTCCGGGAATTCCACTGTGCTGATGTTGCTATAGGGCACCCAGTAGTATTTGCCATCGATAATGGCCTCCATTACGGGCCCGAGCTTCATGTCTGCATCGGACAACCAGGAAAAAGCCGTGTCATCGATAGTGCCTGGCCTTTCGTCTATGCTATCGAGTGCTTTGAGTACCAGTTCTTTTGCCGCCCCGCCTTCACCCTTTGACGAATGCTGTAGGGATTGTAAAATCAGCCCTATCCATGCAGGGGGATCTCCAAACACCAAAGGGGCTTTGCGTGCAGCAAATACCTCCTCTCTAAAACGCTCGCATTGCAACACTTCTCGGTAGGCTTGTGCCATGAGCAAGGCATCGTTGTTCATTTCTGCAGCGGTATTGAGCTGCGTTAGCGCCCTGTCCCATTGCCCCGTCACGCAGAGCAGTTGAAATAGAAATATTCTGTGGCCGCTATTAGCGGGGTCGTTACGCACATCTGCTTGTAGCGTCGCCAGTGCGTCCTCTAAATTTCCCTGCTTGAGCGCATCGCCTGCAGACGTTACTGCATCCATATTATTTAACCTTGGTTATGTACGAACATATAGTGGGTTCTTGAAGTACAGAGCCATAAAACATCAGGGAAGCTTGCGCTTCCCTGTGTTTTAGACATCCTTGTGGCTGGTCTATTTGGATCAGACTGCTGACTCGTTAGCCTTGATATCCCAACCGGACATGGTGTCCGCATCCATGGTGCCGTCTGCTTTTTGAGGCTTATATGTAAATTCAACTTTTGAAAAGTTAAGTGACAAGTTTTCAGTCAGCCGATCTTCACCACCCGATCCACCAGTAGAAACTGACGAAACCAATAAGTCTGTGAATTTAATGATCGTATAGTCCAGCTGCTCACCACCGGCTTTACGAACGGTCAGTGTTGCTTCAGGTATGTGCTTTCCTGACATACACGCTTGCATCAGTGCGGCAGATGACTTATCCATATACTTCGTGACCGATAAATCCTGAATGTTAACCCTGCCAGCGCCGCCACCGCCGCCCATATGAGTAGTTCCGCTTTGAGACATGCCCCATGACCAAGCTAAAACGTCAATCTCTGCCTTGTGTTTCGCATCGCCAGATTCGCCTTCGATGCCATCAATCTTCAAATACATATCTACAGCCATTTCAATTCTCCTTGTCAATCAATTTAAGTTAGTTAGTTAGTGTTTCGCTTAACAGCGATTGCGTTGCTGTTGAGATCATATTACTGATTCGCCGCAATCTTCCCTATTAAGTACCTCACACGAATTTTGTGAAAATTCACCCTTTCGCCGACGGCAATTTAGACACCAGGCGCAATGAAACTGACAGCCCCTCTAATTGATAGTGAGGCCGTAGAAAGAATTTTGAGGTGTAATACCCTGGGTTCCCTTCAACCTCCTCTACAACAACTTCAGCTGCTGCCAGTGGCTTTTTGGCTTTGACAATTTCCCCCGAGTTCTCAGGATCACCATCGACATACTGCGTAATCCAGTTCTGCAGAAACTTCTGCATATCGTCTCGCTCTTTAAAAGAACCAACCTTGTCTCTCACCATGCATTTGAGGTAATGCGCAAAACGACAGGTAGCAAAAAGGTATGGTAGCCGTGCAGCAAGATTCGCATTTGCCGTTGCATCGGGGTCGTCGTATTCCGCTGGTTTTTGCAAAGATTGCGCACCAATAAATGTCGCTGTATCCGTATTTTTTCTATGCAACAAAGGCATAAAGCCATTCTTTGCTAATTCGGCCTCTCTGCGATCCCCTATTGAAATCTCGCTAGGGCACTGCATGTCAACGCCACCGTCATCTGATGGGAACG
>CAYSZH010000198.1:0-7306 GCA_964435305.1 uncultured Granulosicoccaceae bacterium | reverse complement strand
ATCACCGAGTTGGCAAACCCAGCACCTTTAAACACGTTTTTGGCTTCATCGCCGCCCATATGCCAAACGTCCAGCGTAAGGCCTGCGGCCGTGTACATGCTTTGTACATCATCGACGATGGTTTCTATGAATGAGTAAGTGGCAGGCAAGCACGGGTTGAGTATGCCGTCGTCATAGTGTTGCACAGTCAGGTAGTTGGAGGTATCGGCTGGGTCATCCAACCTGATATCCGTACTCAATGGACTGCCGAGATTATTTGCACGTGCGCGCATGGCGACTACGGCTGCGCGTGCATGTGCTGGCATATCAAATTCGGGTATCACCTCGAT
The DNA here is from genome assembly GCA_964435305.1 of uncultured Granulosicoccaceae bacterium. Lineage (GTDB taxonomy): Bacteria > Pseudomonadota > Gammaproteobacteria > Granulosicoccales > Granulosicoccaceae > Granulosicoccus. The sequence continues at coordinate 6,977 of CAYSZH010000198.1, read as the reverse complement.
GTAACGGGCGCTGGCGTAGTTAAGCAGATCGATAAACTGAGCACGTGTGTAAAAACCAGTGCCCTGGTTGTTGGTGTTTGGTCCAGATCCCAGTTGCGGCATCAGGCCGTTTGCCTCGATGACGTTGCCATTGGCATCCGTCTGGAAAGATCGTGTACCGCCGACTGACGTCAGCTCAGGCAAACCCGCGATCTCGAGCCGCCAACCTTCATCGTCAGACAAGTGGAGGTGCAGCACATTCAGCTTGTAGGCAGCCATTTGATCTATCAGCTTTTTCATGCTGGCAACTGAATGGAAGTTTCGCGCAACATCGATATGAATACCGCGGAAGTCGAATCGAGGTTGGTCTGAAACCGACACCTGCGGTATGGTGCCGAGGCCGGGTTGGACCAGCGAAAGCAACGACTGTGCACCCCAAAAAAGGGCTTCTTCAGAGCCTGCCTCGATGTTGATGCCTGAGGCACCCACATCCAGTTCGTATTGATCAGTACTGAGCCCAGTGTTGATGGACGCTGTTAACGGCGTACCTGCGCCGGTGCCCATAAATTGCGCTTGCCGACTTTGTAGTGCGGCTTTGGCTGTAGCTGGCAACGGCGTAGATGCAAACGAAAAACCGCTACCGATGTTCAGTGTTCCGCCAGACACGGTGGTGGATGTGGGCTTGGGTATGATGCGCGATTGAATGCTTGCAGATGTGAGGGTGCTTGCTCGCTGATTGACGTCGGTGTTTCTGGTGTAACGATTAGCTGCATCGGCGATGTCGTGTCCCTCGCCAATAAAGGCGAAGCGATTGTCGCCGGTGATTTCAGTCGCGTAGGTGGTTTCGTCTGTTTCGCTATCGGTGTTGCTAATCAAAATCGGAGCAGCGCCATCCTGGACTAGCCAGTAACGCGGCATAAAATCGGTTTCGATCAAGTGAGAAAATTCGGTGGTGATCTTGATGGATTTGACGTCACCACTAAAGCCGGTAAACGCGGCAGTGGGTTCGATGTAGTTGAGGTCACCATTGACCAGCGCGATAGCAAACTCGTCGCTCTCGGTACGTAGTATGCGGCGAATGCTATGGAAATAAATGCGCCAATTGCCATTGTTAAGTGTGCCGTTAGCATCTTTGATATGAATATTGGCAATACTGCAAGATGACCACTCCGCACCCAATGTATTGCAATCGCTGCCAGCGCCCGGGCCGTGATTCTCGACGACTTCATAAATAATACCGAGATTATCTGGCAGTGCCGCCGCTTTGCTTCTGCCCACAGTTGAGATTAGTGGGTCGTTAGCGACTGGTGAGCTTGTCGGTAAAAGGGTGCCGCTGTGACTCAGGCCGGCTTCATCAATCGAATTGCCTCCGGTATTACCCGTTGTACTGCCAGTAGTATTACCCGTGGTGGAGCCAGTAGTATCGCCTGTGGTGCCCCCAGTATCCGAGCCACCGTCACCCGATGAGCTGCACGCAGATACAGCGAGTACAGCTGAGATGAGTGCAGAGGAAGCAAGCAGTCGCATCGCAAAATACCTTAATTGAATGATTCCATCTATTATGCCCGTCTAGGCTTCTGGATTTTGTGGAATTTGACCGGTAATGCGCACTCTTGCGTTGCCGTCATGTGAAATTCTATGGCCTGAGATCAAATTTAGGCATTCCAAGCGTTCCTGACCATTATCACCCATGAATACCATCAGAAAACCGACGCCGATTGACGTGCTGCGCCTGCTTGCGGTGAGCGCTATTTGGGGGTCGGTATTTATTTGTATTGCGATCGCTTTGCGGGACTTCGCCCCGATCGCCATCGCGGCTTGGCGGGTGACTATCGCCGCGGCTGTTGTCCTGGCGATGTGTTGGTGGCAGGGCATCCGTTTGCCCAAAGACGGTCACAGCATTTCACTGCTGGTCATCATTGGCTTGCTGAACAGCGCTGCGCCGTTTTCGCTTATCAGCTGGGGACAATCTCAAGGAGTCGATTCTGCGAGCACCGCCTTATTGATTTCTGCATCGCCGTTCGCCACGTTGTTGTTTTCCCACGTCTTAACCAAGGATGAACGATTTAGCTGGTTCAAAATGTTGGGTTTGATTGTTGGGTTTCTGGGTGTGGTGGTTTTGCTGAGTGGTGAACTAGCAGGTGGTGGAAGCCTGCCAGGTATGCTGAGCATCATTCTTGCGGCGTTCTGCTACGCGTTCTCTACATTGATGATTCGCAAGTTAAAGCCGATGCCGAGCCTGGCTATTGTGGCCGGAGGCTTAACAGCCAGCACGCTCGTGTTACTGCCAATCGTCTTGTTTTTTTATCCTCCTACCAAGCAAATTTATTCCAGCGATACACTGATGGTACTGATCTATTTAGCCATGGTGCCTACGGCGTTGGCGTATTTTCTGCGCACACGCATTACACAGATAAATGGCGCACTGTTCATGTCTAACGCTGGCTATCTGATACCTTTTTTTGCGGTGATCTGGGCATGGTTGTTTTTGAACGAAGCCCCAGGGTTTGTTGTCGTAGTGGCACTGTTACTCATTTCTACCGGTATCGCACTGGGGCAAAAGCGTTAAGCTCGCTATAATAGGCAGCGTACCGGCCGATATTCCTGAAGGCCCTATTCAATTGGAGCAGCACTCAATGAGCAAGACCCCTTGGACCGAAACCATGCCGGATGCGCAATTCGACCTGATGCGTGACATCATTGCCGCACCCAGCCCTGTCGGCCTTGAATCCGCCATGACGCTTGGCATCTTGCAGCCGTACTTCGAATCTTTTATGCCAAAGAGCTGGGCCATGCATCAGTACACCGGTAACGCGAGTGTGGTTTGGGATTCGCATCCGGGCGACAACGATAAATTCAGTATCATGTTGATTGGGCACGCCGACAAGATTCGATTGCAAGTACGCAAAATTGGTAACGACGGCAAGATCTGGATCAACAGTGATTCGTTTTTACCGTGCACACTGATTGGTCACGAAGTCACGCTGTTCAGTGAAGACCCAGAAAAACCCGGCAACTATCGCAGCCTGAAAGGCGGCACCGTGGAAGCTTTGGGTGCTATTCACTTTTCCGAGGCTGGGCACCGGACTGGAGACAAGGGTATTCGGCCAACACAACTCTATCTCGATTTGCAAATTCACGGTGCCAACAAGGCAGATCAAATCAAACGCCTCGGGATCAAACCGGGCGATACCTTGTTGCTGGATAGGCCCATTAAGCGCGGTTTTAGCCCTGATACTTTTTACGGCGCTTATCTTGATAACGGCCTTGGCTGTTTTGTTACGGCAGAGGTTGCGAAATTGGTGGCTGAAGCTGGCGGAACTAAAAACGTTCGATGCCTGTTTGCCGTGGCATCACATGAAGAGATCGGCCGTTTCGGCAGCCGAATTTTAGCCGGTGTGCATAAACCCGATGCGGTTATCGCGATCGATGTTAATCATGATTACGTTGCCGCCCCCAACATTGGCGATCGCAACATGACGCCACTCGAAATGGGTAAAGGATTCACGCTAACCGCAGGGGCTATTGTCAGCGAGCAACTTAACGCACGTATTAAGCAGGTGGCGCTTGATATGGACATTCCGATGCAACTGGATGTTAGCGGCAGAGACACCGGAACAGACGGCATGGCGGGTGTGCTGGCAAGCATTGACAGCGCGGCAACTTCAGTTGGCTTCCCCACACGCAATATGCACACTATTTCTGAGACCGGTAACACCTCCGACGTATTAGCCGCGATCCACGTGATCACCAATACCTTGCTGGCTATGGACAAAGAAACAGATCTACATAAAAAATTCCGTGAAACTCACCCACGGCTCGACCAAACCGAAACCATCACTCATCAGGGCTTCGATAAGATCAAAAGGGCTGACACATAAGGCTAAGCTATGGATAAGTATGTCATCAAGAAAAGTGAAATCGATGCCTTTGAAGGCACGGCAAAGCAGCACTTTCTGAATGAAGACGGATTACGTATCAATAAATCCCTAGGCGACTTAACAGGGTTAACCGGGATGGGATTTCATATCATTGAAGTCCCGGTGGGTAAATACTCCACCGAGTTCCATGTGCATTATTTTGAAGACGAATGCACTTATGTGTTATCGGGTCAGGGCACCGTCACTATTGGTGATGAGCAAATTGCTGTGGAGGCAGGCGATTTTATTGGCTACCGAGCGGGTGGCCTGCCTCACACAATGCAAAACACAGGCAACGAGCTGTTACGTTGCATCGTCGCCGGGCAGCGAGTCGAACACGATGTGGGCGATTACCCAAATAAAGGCAAGCGCTTGTTTCGTAATGGTGGCGAAGATTGGAATTTGATTGATATCGACCAGATCAGCTATCCAGCTGGTGGAAAAAAGTGAACATAAGCCAGCTCGTCGATACAGATCAGTATCCTCTTGGCAATAATGCCTTCAGAACACAATGCAAAGCACAGCTAGAACAAGCCGGCGTGTTGGTTTTGCCAGATTTTATATTGCCCGCAGTCATTGAGGGCATTCGACAAGACGGTATCAAACATCAGCAGCGTGCGTTTTACACTGGGAATAAACACAATGTCTATCTCCAACCGGCCGATGAAACATTCCCCAAGCAGCATCCTCGTAACCGCGAAGTAGAATCCACTAAAGGGTGCATTACCACCGACCAGATTCCAGACTCATCAGATTTGCACCGGCTTTATCACTCTGATGAGGTGCAGCAATTCCTGTGTGCCGTGTTGGGTGAGGCCGCGCTTTACGAATACGCCGACCCACTCTCATCCATAAATTTGCATTACGCGAGTGTGGGTCAAGAGCTCGGCTGGCATTTCGATAACTCATCGTTTGCCATTACCTTACTGATACAAAAGCCCGAGAATGGCGGTGTGTTTGAGTATGTCAAGAATGCTCGAAATGCCAGCAAAGGCGATATGAACTACGCATTGGTTGAGCAGGTGCTAGACGGTAAGTACACAACAAACTCATTAAGCATGAATGAAGGAACGCTTGTTTTATTTCGTGGGCGTGATTCAATGCATCGAGTGACACCAGTGGAGGGTGAAACTACGCGCATGCTTGTCGTGCTGGCATATAACACCGAGCCAGGTATTGCCTTGTCAGCGTCGGCTCGGCAAACTTTTTATGGGCGGCTGGGTACTGAATGATCAGAACCCACGTGCTGAGGCTTCCTGCTGAATCACCTTAAATCCGCCTTTGTCCTGACCATTGCTATCGCGCAAACCTAAGGTCGCCAGGTATTCCCTAAAGCAAGTTGTTGGCACACCGTAGTACTGTACAAATCCATCTACCATGTCACTTGGTAAATCGCTAAGCCACAAATAGTTAATCAGACCGACTTGCTCTGCATGCCTATCCCAAAACTCAAAGCTCGCCTGTATAAACTCCGCTTGCCGTTCATTCGATGAGCCACATTGCGTTGAAGACATGGCGCCAAGTTCGATAAGATGCACATCACGGCCAGGAAAAGCAGCTAGAAAATTCTCCAGTTGTGTGATCGCCAAATCGGTTTCCAAGGCTCGAGTGTTTTCGTCAATCGCATAGAAGGTGGCCATCACCACGTCCGTCGTCACATTCAGCTGTTGGATTAGATTGGGCGAATGCAGTAATGCCCCAGCAACGGTGGTTTTTACCCCATTCATCAGGTTTGGATAGTTCGATTTCAATCTTTGTTGTATTTGCTGAACAAATTCAATATAGGCTGATTGTTCTTGAGGGTGAGCACGGAGGTAGACATCAACCTCGTTACCTATTGCAATACCGTAGATCTGGGCATCTGGAAACTGGGCTAATGAGTTTTCAACGAACATCCAATAAGCGTCTATCAAAATTGAGCTATCCCAGGGCAATTGTTGCAGCCACACCGGGCGCCGATCGATGTTTGTATCTATTGCGTTGAGTGCCAACGTTGCATGCCAGTTTGCTTGAGGCAAGAAAACGTTAAGGTTGCTTGCATCGCTTGTTGAGTGATCAAAGTTGCCTGGGCTGGTCTCCACTTCGTCCCATTGGAAAGAGGCCTCGATGTAACTTGCCCCAATGTCGTCGAGACTATTGAAGCTATCTGAAAAAGTTTCTCCTGCGTTTATTGCTGGTATAGGTGCGATTCCCAGTCGGCGATTGCCAGCAGCGAATGGCGCTATCTCCTCGGGCTGAGTAGTGTCGCTTGATGATTCGGCACTGGTGTTTTCATCACAGCCAACAAGAATAAGGCACGTTGCTAGAACAACGGTGCACGTAGAAAATTGTTTTTTGATTAGCTTATACGTTAGTCGCAAATCCCTTCCTTTCAAAAAACGTTTAGAACAATTGGCGAGCTCACGATGCACAATGGAGCCAAAAATATGGCAGAAATTAACCTTGCATCCAGCGTTTTTAAAGGGTAGTTTAAATCACGCTGGGGAGTGGATGTAGCTGCTGTTAAGGTGGCGTCCCGGGAGGGATTCGAACCCCCGACCTGCCCCTTAGGAGGGGGCTGCTCTATCCAGCTGAGCTACCGGGACTGAACGCTCAGAACGCAGTATACCGATATTGGGCACAGGGTTTGGCAAGAACCGTGCAGATATCCTGATACAGTTTTGGAGTCGAAGCTATGCAGCACAGTCAAGCAGTATTGGTGCAAGAGCGCAGAGGGCACGACAGAGTGCAGGATGCCATTTACCTGCACCTGGGTACACAGTCTCAAGCCACGCCAGATCGCCCAAACCAAAAGGTGAGTTTGTCTGCTAGTGGTATCGCATTCGCTGATACTGGCTTTTATGAGGTTGGTACCGAGCTTGATATATCGATTGTGCTGTTTCCATCGCGCGAATCCATTGCATGCCGCGTGCAGGTCGTGGCTGCTGGAGATGTACCTGAGGTGGCTAAGGGTGACCTACCAACCTACAGAGCGGCGTTTCTGGATTTAAGTGATGAGCAGGTAGAGATTTTGGCCGAGCATGTTGATCAATTGCTTTCGAGCTTGAGTATTGCTTCTGCTTGATCGGTAACGATTTT
>CAYSZH010000197.1:0-7573 GCA_964435305.1 uncultured Granulosicoccaceae bacterium | reverse complement strand
CAAACGCCCCCAGTGTAAGCTCCTGCGGAACCAACCCTACAAGTGAGCGGCTCTGGCGAAATTCATCGACAATATCAAAGCCACCGACTGTGACGCTGCCACTGCTCGGTGACACAAGGCCGCATATTGTGGATATCAAGGTGGTTTTTCCGGCTCCGTTGGGGCCAAGCAGCGCAAGAATCTCGCCCTCCATGATATCCAGATCGATACCTTTCAGTGCTTCGTGGCCATCGGAGTAGGTTTTTGTAAGATTGCGGACACTGACAATCGGATTCTGCGAATTCATACAACATTGTCGCACAGCAGCACGCTATACGGGGGCATCAAAATGCTATCCGGGCTCAGGAATATCCATACCGATAATCACGCCCTGGGAGGTGTTAAGCGCCCAGCTTCTACCACCGTGTGCCTCCGCTATCATTCTAACGATGTACAGTCCCAAACCCATGTGCAACTGCCCATCATCCGATGAGCGATGGGAGAACATGGGCTCGAACATTCGGGAAATTTGCTCATCAGCTATCGCTGGTCCGGTGTTTTTTACAGCCAAGCGGACAATGCGTGCAGCGCTCTTTTTAGTGCTCAATATCCCTAGCTCTATGGTCTGCTCTGTACTGAAACTCACTGCATTATCGACCAGCTTATCGAACGCCTGCTGCAGTAGTTCAGGCGAACCGAGCACCTTAGGGGTAACCGTATCAAACCCGCTTGAGGCTTTAGCACCGCTTCGGAATGCCCCGGCCCGGAGTAATTCAAAGTTAATCTGGGGGTAGATTTGCCGGTAACGCTGGACAGATCCATCTAGCCAGGCATTGATATCGATATGCTGCATTTGCGCTTGTTGCACTGTTTGTTCCAAACGTGTGGATTCGACAAGTGCACGGATAATTGAATTAAGCTGATCGGCGCCACCACTGGCCCGGTCAAGTAAGGTCACGGTTTCATGGTCCAGCTTGTCACGATCCATATTTTCAATGGACGTACGGACAACTGATAGCGGTGTTCTCAACTCATGTGAAAGCCGACTCGATAATGCTTCAAGATATTGCGTGTAACCCGAGGTGCGTGCCAATAACGCAGACAAGTTTCTGGACAGCTCACCAATTTCATCCTGTGCCTCGCTCTGGGGCAGGCCCTGTACACGCCCCTCTGCCGACACCGCCCGATTCGCCAACCGTGAAAGCTTGCGAATACGCATGGACAAAATACTGGCGTAAATGAGTAACACCAGACCAGCTAATAAACTGACGAGGGTGAGCAAACTGAATAAGCGCGCAACACGACTGGCTGAATACGCACTGGCCAGGTCTTCATTTGATTCGAACAACAAAAAGCCATTTGGCTTATCACCACCAATTGCCACGAGCGTCCCCAGCACACGATCACGCTCTGGCGAAATATAGTGACGAGTCAGCGCATCGTCCTTAAGCACCGCATTAATCGCTGTATCAGCCAGATGCAAATCTTCCTCAAAATTGAACGGCTTTTCGATAACGGTAGTGTCTGACACAAAGTAGGCGAACAGCCGAAACAAAACCGCGTTAAGAAAGCCACGTGTAGCTGGATCGTATTCGTTTTCCAGGTCTGTACGGTCGTAAAGCTGATTAACATCGCTTATTAGCCTGCCCTGCCGATCAAATAAACGCGCTCGAGTACCTCTTGTTACCCATGGCTGAAGCCTTGTCACCGTATTGTCGGATGCATAATGAATACGACCAAGCGTATTTCGAGAGGCTTGGGTGCGTGCTCCGCCGGTATTGGGAATGACACCCGGAAGTTGCATTGTTGCCGGATCACGGGTGCCGATCCACAGGGCGCGATTACCATTGTTTTCATCTACATCCACCATCGCAACTGCAAATTCAGATGCTGCAGCGGGCAGCGGTAAGCTGGCTTCTAGCTGAAAGCCATTGGGTGTAGCAGCCCAGTAAGCCTGAATAGAATTTATTACGGCACCAGGTTTACGCTTGCCCGTCGATGTTGATGCAACACGTGCTTTTATTGCACCTGGCGCAATTGCTCTAAACACAATATGCTGGGGTTCAGCCGCGACGGTGTATAACATTTCAATTGCATCACCGTTTGCCAACACCGACTGGGCATCGTTCGTTTCACCTTCTCCAAGATCGATACGAAGCCGCGGTGGCCGGTGATACACGACAGTGCGATCGCGCACATCGATGAACATAAAGAGTCTGACGCCACGCCGGGCAAAACGCATTTTCAATTTCGCCCCCACTGTTGATGTCTGACTAACCGAATCTGCTTTGTTATCAGCGTATTTAAGCGCTTTAGGGGCGGCATTTAAGTGTTGCCAATCGTCTTCATAACCATCGACAAACAAAGGGTATCGGGCTTCTTCAGCGTACAGGTCGTTAACCTGCGATGGGCGCTGACTGACAGCAAGCAGCAATTGCAGCTCTTTGGTTTCCGCCAGAGCTAAGCGCGCGTTCGCAACTTTAAGTGACTGTTCGTCCGCTCTTGTCTGGCGTAAAGAGGCATCTAGCTGTTTGACGCTTTGCCAACCGATGACAGGGACAGCCAGGGTAAGCGCGCCCGCTAACAGCATTTGTGTACGCAAATTCATTGCGAATTCGCTGTTTTTTGTTGAGGATAGGGTTTACAGCTCAACACGTCAGTAATCCAGACCTTCCACCCATCGATACCCAAGGCCATAAACGGTTTGAATGCAATTGAAATCGGTATCCACTTGATGAAATTTCTTTCGGATACGTTTTACATGTGCTGTGATTGTTTGATCATCTAATACAACATTAGCCGCATCCATCAGTTGCTGGCGGCTTTTAACCTGCCCAGGGTTGATGGCAAGGCTTGAAACAAGCCAAAATTCGGTTACCGTTAACGCAACCGGCTGGCCTCGCCACAGCGCTTGCAAGCGCTCCTGATCGATCGACAGAGGCCCCACTTCGAGAAGCGCTACCGCTTCGTTGGCCGAGAGCACATCCACGCGACGTAACAAGGTATTAACGCGCGTAATAAGCTGAGCAAGGCTAATGTCTTTGGTTAAATAGTCGTCTGCACCCAAACGCAAACCGGAAATGATATCCAATTCGCTGTCTCGCGCCGTTAGGAACAAAATAGGTAAACGCGCCGACAAGCGTCTTAAGGACTGGCACAAACTAAACCCGGCTTCTGAATCGTTGCCAAGGCCTATATCCAAAATGGCAAGATCCGGCATACGCTGCTCAACCGCTGCAACTGCCGCATCAGCTGTGGCGTAGTCCTGAACCTTGTAGCCTGCTTTTTCTAAAGCCAGACGATAGTTGTCACGAAGAGCTGGCTCATCTTCCACCAGTATGATGGTGCGTTGTAATTCCGTAACTGTCATAATTCGTCAGAATTGCTCCGAATGTAACTTGTTTTCCAGCAGAGTTTTAACCGGATGTGCAGGCCTAATACAGGCTTGCAAACACAGGATAAGGCTATGCATCATACCGACTACAGTAAAAATATTCGCAAGGCACGGCACAGTGTGAACACAAAAAATCGTGTTGATAGGCCCGTTGCCGAAACAGAGCATAACAGTGTGCTTCAGTTGGCGCTTGTCATCGCACTTCTTCTGGCAACCATGTTATCGCTTGACCCTGCAAATGCGGCAGGAAGAGTGCCGACCGCAACGCCAACAGGCGCAATGACTGAGCACGAGATAATTGATGCCAGCACAGCGCTTATCCCAGCCTACACCTCTCGACAAGGCTTAACGCTTACTGGTGTTGAAAACAAAAGCCAGGCCATTCTACTTGAAACTCAGCTTTTGCAAGATACGGAACAGAGCAGCGGTTACCTCACACTAGAACAGCATTTTAGTAACCATACAAACGAGCAGGTTCGCGGCTTATATTCAATTGGTTTGCCACTGGACACTGAGATAAGAGCGATTAGCATTCAGGTGGGTAATAAAACCATCGCAACCAATAGCATGTCGTCACAAAGATTTGCCAATCAGCATTTGTTGCGTGTTGGTATTACCGAGATAAATCCAGGGCAAACCGTACGTGTACAACTTTACATGTTTGTACCTGACGCTATCGAGGGCTGACTTGGTTATAGTCGCCACTTACCATTATAATGTGGCAATGAGATTTGCAAACATCACTGAGCGCATTAGTCCCGAAATGGCATCGGGGTTAGACCCGTGGGAAGTTCACGAGCTGGCCAGTAAAAAAGCTGCAGCGGGCGAAGACATTATCATGCTCAGCATTGGTCAGGAAGCTGACGAACTTACTCCAGGTGTTATCGTTAACGAAGCGGTTGCCAGTTTGCACGAAGGCAACCATCACTACACTGATGTACGCGGAAGCGAAAAGCTAAGGCAAAGCATCGCAGGCTATCACACTCGGCTCACTTCTCAAGTAGTTTCGGCTGAGCAATGTATTGCCTATGCGGGTGCGCAGAATGCGCTATTTGCCACCGCACAAATACTGTTGCAGCCGGGTGATAGTGTGATTCTATCGGAACCTTACTACACCACCTACCCTGCAACGTTCAGCGCAAGCGGTGCGCGTTTGCTCAAACTACCTGTTACAGCCGAAAACAATTACCAGCTAGACGTTGAAGCCATTTCCAAACTTATAGAGAAGGACACCCGCGCCATCGTACTTAATTCACCCAATAACCCCATGGGTGTCAGTTATTCAACTGAAGAATACCAAGCGATGATCGCCTTAAGCGAGAAACATGACCTTTGGCTAATATTGGATGCTGTCTATATGGATATTGTCGATGTTTCAGTGCTGGCCCTGCCACACAACTTGCCAGGTGCAGAAGAGAGACTTATTACTATCGGCAGCCTGTCTAAATCACACCGTATGACCGGCTGGAGGCTGGGCTGGGTCGTCGGTCCTCAGGCACTTGCCTCACACCTGGCCAATCTATCCATGTGCATGCACTACGGGCTACCACCGTTTATTATGGACGCCGCCGTCGTTGCGATTGAGCAAGCCTGCGAAACCCCGCGCATCGTGCAACAGACCATTGCAAGACGACGTAAAATCGCGGCACCTATACTGAGTAAATTAACTGGTGGCAATTTTCATGATTCAGGCCAGGGTATGTTTATGCTGCTTGACGTCTCTGCTCTAACCATCAATGCACGCGAATTCGCTTTACATCTACTTGAGCACCACCAGGTGGCGGTGCTGCCCTGCGACGGCTTTGGAAGGCCAGGCGACCAACTGATTAGAATTGGTTTATGTGTTGATGATCAAAAACTGCGACAAGCCTGTGAACGAATTGCAACTTGTTTTGATGACATACACAGGCAGATGTAATTGTTGCTGTAAAAAAGCAGATTCAGAAACTAAGCTGGCCGCGGCACTCTATTTTCCATCCAGCGAAACAACAATACAATCATTGCCGTCAGGCAGATATAAATAGCGGCTACAAACAACAGCGGTTCGTAAATACGATAGGTCTCCTGTCGAACAATAGACCCTACACCATAGACATCAAATACCGTAATAGTTGCAGCAAGCGGTGTCGATTTCAGTGTCAGTACAAATTCGCCAGCCAAGGTAGGCAACACATTTTGAATGGCACGTGGCAACCAGATTCTTCTTAGCAGTGTAAAGCGACCCATACCAAAAGCACGTGCTGCTTCTAATTCGCCTTTTGGTACACTTTTAAATGCACCGCGCATTACCTCACCTTCGTAGCCGGCAACACTAATGGAAAATGCCAGCAATGCAAACGGAAACCCTTCCCGCAATATTGGCCAAATAAAACTTTCTCGAATTCCCGGGATATGAGGAAATAGAGCACCAAGACCATAGTAAAGAAGCCACAGTTGTATCAATAAAGGCGTGCCTCTCACAACGGTACAAAACCCTCGTGCTATGGCGGCAAGCCAACGCGGGCCAGTCACCTGTACAAGGCCTATCGGAATGGCCAACGTCATGCCGATTACAATGGACAGAAACAGGAGTTTAACGGTGATTACCAAGCCGTCTAAAAACTTCGGCAAATACTCGGCAACCCAATACCATTGTCCAAACTTGAGCCACTCAAGCCAGGCAAAGGCGTCCATTGCTAACCAAGCTCCGGCTGGCCGCGTCTTGTGCGGTTTTCGAGATAGCGAAAGCCTACATTCGACACTAAGGTAACCAACAAATACAAACCACCTGCCGCCAGAAAAAACACCCAGTAAGACTGGGTTAAACCGGCTGCCTGGCGAGTGATCAATGCCAACTCTGAAAATCCGACTACGGCGAGCAACGCGGTATCTTTAGTCACAATCAACCATAAGTTCGCAAGGCCTGGAATGGCATGCGGGATCATCGCTGGAATCGTAATACGTCTAAGCACGGTCGTGCCCGACATACCAAACGCGCGTGCCGCCTCCAGCTGACCCTTGGGAATTGTTTGTATTGCAGCACGTATGACTTCTGTGGCATAGGCGCCCTGCACTATTCCCAGCACAGCGATTCCGGCAACCAAACCGCTAATATCAACCGGTGGCCTGCCCATAGAGGCCATCAATTGATTAAGTGCTCCGGTGCCTGCATAGTAAAGCAGCAATATCAGCACAAGCTCTGGCACAGCGCGTATTAAGGTTGTATAAATTTCCAACAGCCAGCGCGTGATGCGGCCGCCATGCAGCTTACCCAGCGCACCCAACAACCCTATGCTTAATCCGATCAGGTATGCGCCAATCGCAATTTGCAGCGTGCGACCTAAACCCTTTAACAGCGCCCAGCCCCAGCCTCCGTCCGCGAACGACAGCAACTGCAAAGGTTGGAAAAAATCCGCCATTTTGAAAGTGGGAATAGACTTCGCGGTGTGATCACCGCGAAGCAAGCTTGCATCTATTCGCCAAAGATATCGAAGTCAAAATACTTTTTCGAAATTTCAGCATAGGTGCCGTCTTCGCGAATCTGCTTTATAGCCGCATTGAATTTTTCTACCAGCTCGGTATCTTCCTTACGAATTCCCGCACCCACTCCCGGTCCAAAAATCTTAAGATCGTTAAGCGAGGCTTTGATTTCGTAATCCTTACCGTTGTCACTGCTTAAAAAATCCTGGAAGGCCAAGGAATCACCGACAACGGCATCAACACGACCAGAGAACAGATCCTGATTATGCTCGTTAAAATCCTGATACGTTTTAACGCCACCGGCCATGGATTCCAGATGTTCCTGAACATAGTTCTGATGCGTGGTGGACACCTGAACACCAATGATTTTACCTTTTACACTTTCAGGTGAACCATCAATGTCAGAATTCTTCGCGGCAACAATTGCAGCTGGCGTGTTGTAGTACTTATCGGAGAACGCGATGGTTTTCATACGCTCTTCAGTGATCGACATAGAACCGACAATTGCATCGATTTTTTTAGCAAGCAGTGCCGGGATAATGCCGTCCCAGGCAACCGGAACCACCTCACAGGTTTCGTTCATGGCTGCACAAAGCGCTGCACCAATTTCCACTTCCCATCCAACGAAATCGCCGGATGCACTCGCTTCAGAAAATGGTGGATAAGGTGCTGAATCCATACCCAGTTTGATATCGGCTGCTGCGCTGCCGGCGCCCAGGGTAAGTGTCAATGCTATTGTTG
>CAYSZH010000196.1:0-7602 GCA_964435305.1 uncultured Granulosicoccaceae bacterium | reverse complement strand
CGAGCCAGATTGGCGTCCACTGTTTGTATTTGTTCGCCATCAACCAGTAAGGACAAACTGTTACTGTTTGCATCTGGTGCATAAAACCAGCCTGTTAGCTGATTATGGAAAACGCCGTCAATATTGCCAAGTAGACGTTTTTGGTTATTGCTTGCAATTGAATCTTTCACTAATGAATCTCTTTCTTTTACAACGTATTCACGCTGCATTTAAGCCCCTTTGCCCACATCCCAGTTCATCACTTGTACTTTCATAAGTCGGCGATTCTTGCACCTCTTTATCAAGCTCAACAGTTGCGTTATTTTCTTCTAGGTTGGCAACTTGTTTTCGCATAGGCTCTTGAACGTCCGTGCCCAAACTCTCCTTGGCATCAACTACGCAAGATGAGACCACTACAGGAATTTCAGCTAACACACAGCGCTCTGTAGAATCTAACGGCTTGTGTTCTGGGTCAGAGCCTTCAGTAACCGAGCTAGTCTCAGCCTGGCTTTTTTTTGCTACCTCTCGTGCCAGTGTTTCATTCGTATCGGCGTCCATTTCGGCCAACACCTCGCTAGAGCGATAAATTGGAAAGATCCTAGGTATGGCATTAAGGGAATTAGTTTGTGCCAGCAACGACGCTTGCTGACGACCTTTTCTGATGAAATGCACGGTACCTTTTACAACTTTATGTTTTATGTCTGCGGAAATGGTCTCAAAATTCCAAGTCCAATCTTCGTATCCAAATCCGTCCAAGATCGTATTTTTCTTGTACGGGTATTGGCTATAAATTTCGGTTTCGGCAAATGAAAGTGCTGTCCAATAGTTCATGCGATAAAGCGATTCCATTTCAAAATCGGAATCATCCATATCCACATGGTTGAATACATGGCATGTCTCATCGCCAAAAAATATATTGTATTCAGGATGCAAAACGATCGGATTCTTACTTCGTTCAGCCATTACGAACGAATCAACCACCCAGTTCCGGCTCCATAAATCATCCCCATCCACAAACGCCATGTATTTGCTGGTCGACTGAGATGCCGCAAAATTTCTGGAGAACGCAAGATCCTTAAAGTTAACTTGATGTGCCTTTATCAAATCAGGTGCCTTAGCCTGCTCTCGCGCTACGATTTCCTTTGTGATTGAATCGGGATTGTCCACCACAATGTGAATATCCGCCTGCAGGCCACAGCTTTGCGCATATTCCACCGCGCGCCGCACGCTTCTAATCGTCGGGAAAAGAATATTGCCTTCGCGATGCGCATTTATCACACAGCTTACATCGTTCAACATTAAAGCCGGTATCCAAGGTTCTGTTAGGTGCCAACATTGCAGTTTTTGGACCAAAGAAAGAAGCTGAAAAATCGCTCAGGTAACGTGGAAGTGTTTATAAATTAGGGTTTTTTCAGTGATCTCACGGATGCTCCGCGAGGCATTTTTACGATGACAAGGCACATCGTCGTTAATCTGATACTCACTGATTTAGCGGTCAAATGCGGCACGAATGGGTTAAGCCGAACGCTTAAAGCAATATAATGCATCTTTACAATTCAAAACCCCAAAACACGTCGGTTTATAACAAACCGTCAATTGCCATTGGGTGTCAAAAAATAAACGAAGAGTGTCGCAAATGGCGACACTCTATGAGGAACAACAAAGCAGCTCCGTGCTGTAATGACAACGTTTATCAGCCGCTACATTGCTGCTCTGATGTACCGGTTTGCTGATAAAACTCCTGATCAAGAAACACCCCACCATTACCTGGCGTCACGGTAAATGTGAAAACGCCTTGTGTGTTGCTAAACATCGCTAGTTTCTGGTTACCAACAAAATCGACATGCGATAACAGCCCGCCTTCGTGGGTAATGGAATCGGATGTACTGGCGCTACCACCACTATCAAAGCCCAGAAAAAATCGACTTTCGGAGGTAAAACGGTAGACACCGTTTGCACAGATTTCCAATGAGCTTTGGTCATCTCCAACCGACACATCACCTTGACCACCAACTGAGCCTCCAAAGTTATCCGTCGCTTGTAGCACTGCGCCAAGAAGGTTGACCTCATTGGTAGGTTGCGATGGATTATTAAAACTGGTGCTGTTTGCCATCTCAGCCATTAAGACATTTAATTCGGACTGGTTGTTGAAGCTGCTACTACCCAAAAATCCGACATAATTACCGTTTGAACCCATGCGCGTCTCCAGATTCATGAAAAGCCCTGCGCCATTCTCACCTACCACATTGAATTGGCTGGTCGTGCTCGTGTCAGTAAAATCATCCACGAACGTGGTTTCTATTTGCAAACCAAGCTCTGGTAGAAGCTTTCGAATTGCGATACTTGCTGCAGTTTGTACCCCGCCCGCTGACCCACCGAAGATAAATCCTCCCACGGTGTTCTGAGCATTGGCGAAAACTACCGCCCCTGTTTGAGCATTTAACTGGCCTTCAAGACTGTTGGGCATACGAAAACGAACCCCGGTTTCATCTGAACTGAATTCACTTCCACCAGAGATAACACCCGAAGCACCAGGAGTTGCAATCGAGGCAGGATTTTGCTCTGCCACTTGGCCGGGTGTGTCGTTAATCGTATTGCCAACCTGAGTACTGGCTGAATCACTAGCCAGATTACCCGCCGTACCATTGGCAGGATTAACCAGCGAACTGCCCGCTGCGTCGCTTTGCGATGCGAGCTGAGGCTCTGTTGACGATGCGTTTTCGGTGCTGGATTCTGAGCAGGCACACAAGGTGAGAGCCAACGCACTGGCCAGTATGGCTTTGTTAAATCGATGAGTAGGTGCAGAGTGAGTCATTGAGTACTTTTCCTGTTTGCTTGATCATTTCTACTTAAGATGGCAACAGGATGCCAGACGACCTCCGGAGTCTTCAGTGAAATATTCACATAATCGGTGAGGGGTAGTGCTCTGAAGAGGATGTTCAGTAGGCCAATCATTCGGTGATGCAAAGAAGCCGAATAACTTAACACCTTGATTTTCAAGGCTATAAAACCCAGAAAGTGGCTTGCACATATTGCCACTTACGGTGTCAAACATCCGTCCTATACTTAACGAAGTGTAGCTCGACAGAAATTGATATGCGCCTGATACTCTCTATACCGTTGTTCTTATATGTGCTGATTGCAGCCAACATTGTCATGCTATCTGGTCCTTTGGATCAGTCCATGATCAATATCATCGTGTTTGAATTTGATCTGCCATCCGCGCGACGTATCATCATGACGGTGAGCGATGTTTTTATTCTCGCCAGTGTGTTTTTTCTTTATGTCGAGACCTTTAAGGCAACACGCACAAGCATCGTGTCAATCATCGATCATGCCCTTTCACTGCTGGTGTTCGTGGTGTTTTTAATCGAATTTTTGGTGGTGCCTCGGCTGGGCAACACCACGTTTCTGATCATGACAACAGCATCGCTTTTGGATGTGGTAATGGGTTTTACCGTCACTATCTCAACAGCCAAGCGGGATTTTGCCGTTGGCGGTGGGCTGTAGGTTTATATCTACGCCCAGTACGATTTTATGAGGAGCGGCCAGATCTTTGCCGCCTAAACTTAACCGAGTAAACTTAGCCGCGTTAACTGCACCGTGTGATCTTCGTCGCTTGATCTTTGCCGCTTGATCTTTGCCGCTTGATCTTTGCCGCTTGATCTTTGCAGCTTGATCCTTGCCGCTTGATCCTCGCCGCCTGAATCGTCAGTCCGGAATGACGGCAAACAAATCGTGCTGGTCAGCTTTGACGATATCCACTTCTATAAAATCACCCGGTGCGATATCGTAGTCGTTCACGTCAATATGCACGACACCGTCTATCTCCGGCGCATCAGCACTGCTTCTAGCGATGGCTCTTTCGCCATCCACAGTATCGACAAGGACAACCTGCCGGCTACCCACTTTTGATTGCAGGCGTTGTTCGCTGATATCGCTTTGTACTTGCATAAATTTCGCTAAGCGCTGCTGCTTCACCTCTTCGGGCACGCTATCGGGCAAGGCGTTTGCGGCAGCCCCTTCAACAGGTGAATAAGCGAAGCACCCTACGCGATCCAGTTGAGCTTCTTGCAAGAAATCAAGAAGCTCTTGAAACTCTTCTTCTGTTTCACCCGGGAAACCAACAATAAACGTACTGCGAATGGTGAGTTCTGGACAGATCTCTCGCCAGGCCTTAATACGCGTCAGGTTATTTTCTGATGCGGCCGGACGTTTCATCAATTTAAGAATACGCGGGCTTGCGTGCTGAAACGGGATATCAAGATAAGGCAGTAAAGCACCCGATGCCATAAGCGGAATAACATCGTCTACATGTGGATAAGGATAAACATAATGCAGACGCACCCAAATTCCCATCTCACCCAGGGCTTCGCACAGCGCCTTCATCTGAGTCTTAACCGGCCGGCCATTCCAGAAGGCTGTACGGTATTTCATATCAACACCGTATGCGCTGGTATCTTGAGATATCACCAACAATTCGCGCACACCAGCATCTTTAAGGCGTTGCGCTTCGGCCAATACATCACCTGCATCTCGACTCACAAGCTTGCCGCGCATCGATGGAATTATGCAGAAGCTGCAACGGTGATTACAGCCTTCAGATATTTTAAGGTACGCGTAATGACGCGGCGTTAGTTTAATTCCTTGCGGGGGCACAAGTTCGATAAATGGGTCATGCTCGCGACTGATCGGCAAATGTTCGTGCACCGCACCCACAACTTCTTCATAAGCCTGAGGCCCGGTAACCGATAGCACACTGGGGAATTTTTCACGAATGTCATCCGCCTTAACCCCAAGGCAACCAGTAACAATGACCCTGCCGTGTTCGTTCAATGCTTCATCGATGGCATCGAGCGATTCTTCAACCGCGCTATCGATAAACCCACAGGTATTAACCACCACTATATCGGCGCTGTCGTAGCTGGGGACAACATCATAGCCATCGGTTCGCAGTTGCGTCAGGATGCGTTCTGAATCCACCAGCGCCTTCGGGCAGCCAAGGCTCACAAAGCCGACTCGGGGCATATCACTCATAAGGTGGTCACGTTCTTTGAAAAGAAACAAGAATTATAACCTGTCCCGCTTTCAGACAGGGAGAACATAGCGTGCGAGCTAGGCCGTTACCTAGGCCGCAACACTGTGCGCCTCACCACCCAACAAGGCCTTACTTACCGAGTAAGCAAGCGTAGACTGGTTAAGCGTGTAAATATGGAAATCATCGACACCTTCAGCCTTCAGAGTGGAACACAACTCTACGCACTGCTCGATTGCCAAGGCGTGTTGACTATCCGCTGTAGTCGCGGTTTGGAAACGTGCGATAAGATCAGGCGGCACAGTAGCGCCACAGCGCGCACTGAAATCGATGACTTTATCAATGTTGTGGATAGGCAATATCCCAGGCACGATGGGTTGATCTATGCCCATACTCACCGCCGAATCTCTCCAGCGTAAAAACACATCCGGCTCAAAAAAGAATTGCGTTAATGCTCGCATTGCACCGGCATCGAACTTGGCTTTTAGTGCAATTAAATCGTGTTCAAGGCTGCGTGCTTCTGGGTGCACTTCAGGGTAGGCTGCAACACTGATATCAAAGCGGCCCGTTTGTGAGATCAGATTGACAAGCTCTTCAGCATAGGTAAAGTCTCCACGCGCGGCATCACTGCGTGCAGGCTTATCACCACGCAAAGCAACAATGTGATTGATACCCAGGTCAACAAAGTAGTCCAATGTTTGTTGCACCGATTCAACTGTTTGCCCACTGCAGGTAAGATGCGCTGCAACGGGTATTGCATTGTCTTTTTGCAGTGCTTTTATCGTATCAAGGCTTGCCTGTGCAGCGGAACCCAGGGCGCCGTACGTGACCGACACCCACGACGGTGACACTGTTTCCAAACACCCTAACGTGCGCCAAAAACGTTGCGATTGCGCATCGGTGCGCGGAGGAAAGAATTCAAACGATAAAGAAGGTGTGCTCATTTTATTAATTGCTTTTGTTATTGGCACTAATGAACCAAAGCAGGTTTAACACCCTGCCAAATATTGACCGTGATTGGATCACCGTGTAACGATTTAGTCTTACCTGGTTTCAAACCCGCCTGTGTAAGGGCTTCGCGAATTTCCTTATCCTGAAAGCCTAAACGTTGATGCTTATGTTCGAGGCGAAGTTGCTCTTCTTGATGCGGTGCAAAATCCACGATGATTAATCGACCACCATCGCGCAGTGTGCGCGCGGCTTCGTTAATCACCAGATGGGGTTCCTGGCTGTAGTGTAAAACAAGGTGCACCGTAGCAAGGTCAACCGTGTCATCTTCTATGGGCAGGTTGTACATATTGCCTTTGCGCACCTGCACATTTCGTAAACCCGATTGTTCTATTTGTGCTCGTGCCAGGGCCAACATTTCGGCGTTCTGGTCAATGCCCACGCCGCGCTCAACACGTTCCGAAAGTAGCGACAGAATTCGTCCCGTTCCTGTGCCCACATCTAGATAAGATTCAACCGAGCGTTTTCCTACCACCGCAAGGAGCTGTTTTTCGACATCTTCTTCAGGTACGTGCAAGCGGCGGATCTGATGCCATTCAGAGGCATTGTCGTTAAAGTACTGCTCGGCAGCTTCAGCACGTTTTTGCCTTATAGAATCGAGCCTCGCCAAGTCACGATTCATGGCAGCGTCATCACCGGGTAGCAAATCCACCAGTGTGCGGGCCAACACGGCAGGCTCACCCTCTTCTGCAATGCTGTAAAACACCAAAGCACCTTCGCGATAACGCGCCAATAACCCCGCCTCAACCAGCAATTTAAGATGTCGCGACACACGTGGCTGGCTTTGCCCTAAAATTTGAGTCAGCTCGGTTACGCTGAGTTCAGCATGGGCACACATTGCGAGAAGCCTGAGTCGAGTTGGCTCACCTGCTGCACGAAGACCTGAAAGTAAAATTTCCATGATATAAAGATATCTTTATATGTTGATATCTATTCTGCATCAAATCAACCAGACATGCAACCACTATTAGAAACGGAAGAGCATTTCTTAATCAGGGAAAATGCTAAATGGCTGACTTGAGTGTTGTTGGCATTTCAGATCCGCTGCAGCCCAGTGATTCCGGGCCTCTGAAATTACCTAAGTCATTGAACAACACTCAAGTCAGCCATTTAAGGGGAGATGGGCGAGCCGGTTTCGACCCCAGCGTGGTCCTTAGAACATGCGCAAATAATGCGCGCCTCTTTTCAGCAGTACTTTGTGGAAAACCTTTAAGGTGGTTTGCTAGTGCCGCAAGTAGCGAACCAGCGCAGGCAGCGTAAGCAATGTTGCACCACCAATCAAAAGCAAGGAGTGAGTGACATCCAGGATGGATACGCCACTAAAAAAACGAAGCGCCCAATCACCCGCTGCCAGAACCAAAAGAATCAAGGCTGGCAAATAAGCTCCTATGCCCATCCGCGGTGCACTGTGCTCATCTTCATCGAGCAGTTCGTCAACCGCGACAGGCGCTGTCGGTTTGGCCTCAGCACTGAGCTTGTGATGCACTTTTAGAGAATCGATATCAGGAAAGGTATGTGCATTTAGTTGTTGTATGTCTTTGTTAGGCCAGCTGCGATAAAACTGCACCTGCTCTGCTTCA
>CAYSZH010000195.1:0-7614 GCA_964435305.1 uncultured Granulosicoccaceae bacterium | reverse complement strand
GTGACACTACAGTATCAGAATTTTCCATCCCCAGCATACTGGGGCAGTTTCTAAATGATCAGGTAGCTGAGAGGGGGTGGCTACCCGAGTAGTAGGTTCTTGAAGTCTAAGGTGCAATAATTTTGATAATACGGTCAGCGCTATGCTGCCAATAAAAAAAGCGGCTACGGCGAGTAGAACAATCGCGGTTGACATTGTTTAATCCATGACAATGCAATAAGAGTGGTATTGCAATCGTCGTGGGCGATAGTCAAATACAGACGCTCTGCAAAGAGTGTGCGCTGCGTCTATAAGTTATCTAGATTTCAGAGTGCTCCATCACTTTTTGAGCGCAGCCGATCGGTATTAGAAAAGATCGGCTGCGCGGTGCGACAACGATTAACGCTCAGGATCAGCTAAGGACACATTCACCTCTGCACGAATGGATGTTGACATGCCGGCTATTGGGCCATTATCGCTGGTAAAGGTCGCAATCATTACGGTGTCGCCCGGAGCCAGAAAAACCTCTCTTATGTCGCCAGACGCGCTGCCAAGTGGTAGGCCCATTTCATCGAGTATGGTTATGCGCAGGCCTTCCAATTCATAGATATTTTCTGGATTTTGATTTTCGAGCAGCACGCTGATGGTAGCGTTTTCATTCACAGTGTAAGAAAGCGGCTTAACGCTTGCTGTTTCCAGGGGCAGTGTTTCGGGAATGTTGATATCGTTTGTTCTTACTTCAAAAACGAGCTCCGCTACTTCGTCAAAATCAAAAGACATGAATTCTAAGCCATCTACGTGTATCACAGAATTTGCTGGAATACAGCTAAATAAAGTTCTGTTGTTTATGTCTGTCAAGTCAGCACCAGGATCATTGGTATTAAGCATCGCGCCGCCCCGAGACGTTTGCCCCGATCCAAGCGAATCGCCACTTGAGTTAAGTGCTTCGTAATCAACCTGCAATGAGCATATGGATTGATCGCTCAGATTAATAAGAGCAATAACAATGTCAGCATTGTTAGGCCGTGCTTGGCTTTCACGGGTAGCAAACGCGGCCACAACACCTAATCTTTCAGAGTTGGTCTGGCCTGAAATAGTGAGGCGTTTTACGATCTCACTGTTCATCAGCGTGTTAGTACCAACAACTGGCCCAAAGAGGCGAGTGGAGTTACTTTCATTCGGATAAACTTCTGGATTACCCTCAACGTCAGCTATGTTGACGTTTGACAGATCGAGCAGTGATGCCTGTGCATCTGCTTCCTCTCCTTCATTACTGGTATCTCCATCAACGCTATTATTGTTGCCACCGTTATCTACGATAGCGCTTGGATCACCACCATCACCGTCAAGAAGGTCATCAGCTGGTGTCGAGCTGCTGCTATTGCAGGCAACAAGAGTCAGCGATGTTGCCAGAGCCACGACACACTTAAAACCAGTTGTGAATAGAAACGTGTTTTTCAGTTTGATTGGGGCAGCATAGCTGTTGGTGCTCATGGTTTTTATCTCCGTGGATTTACAATTATTATCTTTATTGGGCCGTGTAAACAACGCGTTGTTTTTCAGAGATGCTTTAGACAGTGAAATTGATTGACTAAAAGTCATTCGCCCATTCACGCAGTTTAAATTTTTGAATCTTGCCGGTCGAAGTTTTAGGCAGTTCTCTGAATACAACGTGCTTTGGACATTTGAAATGGGCAAGATGTTGCCGGCAGTAGTCGATGAGTTCTTGCTCTGTTGTATTTGAACCTTTTACGCGTTCGACAAAGGCGCACGGTGTCTCCCCCCAATGATCATCCTGCTTAGCCGCAACGGCTGCGTCTAAAACATCTGGGTGAGAGTAAAGACAATTTTCGATTTCGATAGAAGAAATGTTTTCGCCACCAGAAATAATGATGTCCTTCGCTCTGTCCTGAATCTTTAAATACCCTTCGTTGTCCATAACGGCCAGGTCACCGCTATGAAACCAACCCCCTTTAAATGCCTCAGCATTCGCTTGCGGATTTTTAAAATAGCCCCGCATCACGATATTGCCGCGAAACATCACCTCACCAATTGTTTTCCCATCACGGGGTACAGGCGCTAAGGTATCTGGGTTGAGAACCGCCAGGCCTTCAAGTACTTGGTACCGTACGCCCTGGCGCGATTTGAGTGCCGCGCGCGCATCTGTATCTAAGGCGTCCCATTCTTTTTTCCATGCACACATTACCGCAGGTCCATAGGTTTCTGTCAGGCCATAAACATGAGTAATATGAAAGCCCAGTGCTTCGATTCGTGACAATACACTCGCTGGTGGTGGTGCGGCCGCTGTCATTACCTCCACAACATGCGGAAGTGGTTTGATCTCCGACTCTTTTGCATTAATCAGTAAATTGAGAATGATGGGTGCGCCACAAAAATGTGTGACGCCGTGTTTGTCTATGCTGTCGTATATTACGGCAGCGTTGACCGTACGGCTGCACACACTGGTGCCTGCATTTGCAGCCAATGACCATGGAAAACACCAGCCGTTGCAATGGAACATTGGCAGTGTCCAAAGGTATACGGGGTGTGGCCCCATGTGCCAGCCGGTGATGTTGCTCATGGCATTCATATAAGCACCACGATGATGGTAAATGACCCCTTTCGGATTTCCGGTGGTGCCAGATGTGTAGTTCAGTGAGATGGATTGCCATTCATCTTTTGGCAACTGCCATTGATAGTTTTCATCTCCGTTGTTTACAAACTCTTCATAGCCAAGGTTGCAAATTGCATCTCCACTTGCCAATGCGTCATCAATATCAATTAGCAATGGCGGCGTATGCAGTGTTTTTATCGCTTCATTGATCACTGCACTGTTGTCACGATCGACAAACAAGGCCTTGGCTTCGCTGTGTTCCAGAATATATCGGATTGTGCTGGCTTCTAAGCGAGTGTTTATTGCATTTAAAATTGCACCGCACATGGGAACGGCATAGTGCGCTTCAAACAAGGCGGGTATGTTGGGTGCAATAATTGACACTACATCGCCAGGTTTGATGCCGGCTTTGCTTAAGCTGGAGGCGAGTTTTAGGCATCGCGTGTACACTTCGATCCATGTGGTTTTTTTATCACCATGAATAAGTGCGGTGTAATTGGGGTAAACATCGGCCGAACGCTGCAAAAAGCTCAATGGCGAGAGCGGTGTGTAGTTAGCTTCGTTCTGGTCTAGTGGGAATTCACCATCACCTGGCATTTGTACATTCATGGGGCTTCACTTCAATATTGCTGGTTGACAGGCATAATGTTAAACCAAACTGGCTTTGCGCTTGAATTTAAATTGGAATTTTTGAATGGAAAACAAAAAGCCGCTGGATGGCATTCGGGTTTTGGAAATGGGTCAGCTCATTGCCGGGCCGTTTGCTGGACAGATGCTGGCGTATTTTGGTGCCGAGGTGGTCAAAATTGAAACGCCAGGTAAAGGTGACCCATTGCGAAACTGGCGAGTGCTTGATGAGACAGGCACATCCTATTGGTGGAGTAGTATCGCCCGCAATAAACATTCGATCACCGTAGATCTATCTAAATCAGAAGGGCAGGCCTTGGCGCATCGGCTGTTGTGCAAAACTGACGTACTCATTGAGAATTTCCGTCCTGGAAAAATGGAGAGCTGGGGCCTTGGGCCAGAAGAGTTTCGACAAAGCAATCCGCAATTGGTGTATACGCGAGTCTCTGGGTACGGGCAATCTGGCCCCTATGCCTCACGCCCTGGTTATGCTTCTGTATGCGAAGGGATGGGCGGTATGCGTTATGTCAATGGTTTTCCCGGTGAAGCGCCGGTAAGAGCAAACTTAAGTTTGGGAGATACTTTCGCTGGAATGCATGCCGTCATCGGCACCTTATTGGCGCTGATAAATCGGCAGGGGAAAGATCAAGCTGGACAGACAGTCGATGTCTCAATTGTTGAGTCGGTATTTAATATGATGGAAGGGGTGTTGCCTGAGTACGATGGTGCTGGAATTGTGCGCCAGCCATCTGGTACCACTGTTACCGGAATTGTCCCCACTAATACGTATCCTTGTGCAGATGGTCGCTACATTATTATCGGTGGCAACGGCGACTCTATTTTTGTGCGCTTGATGCGAGCCATCGGTCGGCCTGAGATGGCTGATGATCCTAAATATGCCCACAACACAGACAGAGTGCAGCGTGAAGCCGAAATTGATGCTGTGTTATCAAGCTGGGCCAGCAAATTGAATTTAGATACGGCACTGGACGTGCTCAACGAGGCGGGAGTGCCTGCTGGTCCCATTTATTCCATAGAAGACATCGTCGAGGATGAACACTTTAAGGCCCGTGGCGCCATTGAAAGCATCAAGAGCGATGGCACTACACGTCGAATACCAGCTGTTCACCCTCGTCTGGAGGATACTCCAGGAAGTACGCAGTGGGCTGGGCCAAAGCTGGGCGAGCATAATGAAGCGGTGTTACAGCGCTGGATAGGTGCGAGCGCTGAGGAGCTATCGCGTTGGCGCAGCAGTGCGATTATCTAGTGGCGCTGCTGAAAACAAATGCCATTTGTAAGCGGGTAAATACTTGTTTTTCGAGCTTTGTCTCAACCATTTCGTGACTCAACACCGATTTTAGAGTTGTGGATATGATCCACTTTTTTTGAGTCATTGGTCACACTTTACTTTGTTCTGATGCAACATTTTGCATAAAATGTCGTGCTTTTCTATCTGAATCGGCAATTCAGCTGCCAGAGCGCTTGTTTCTCTCGAGCAGATAGAACCCCGCCGTGATACAGCGATCAAGAAGCAGAACAAATCGTCGCTAAATTGTTCAGGTGCCAGTGGTTTTATCCCTATTTATCATCACTGCTCGCTCGTTGTTCATGGTTGTATTTAACTGCTTAAGATAGTGTGCTTAGAAAGTGATAAGGAAATTGGTAAAACCAGCTGTTGTGATGCTTAACGCTATTGCGGCGTATCTGCTGATCGTGTGGGGGCATATGAACCTTGCTTCATCTACAGGGTTTGCGCTGTATTTGCTTTGCTGTTTGACGGTTTGGCAATGGGCTTTTGGAACATTACAAAATCAGTCCAATGCGCCGAAGGCTGTGCCATTGGCCTCTATAAAAGATGAGCCGTCATTGTTTGAGTCGATGCAGGAGCTTGCTGTGCTTCAAGCTGAGGTTGCAACAATGCGACATAAATTCCACTTGGATCATCCCTCATTTGATGATGACGCTACTGGCACTTCAACTTAGTTGATTAATTTGGTGATGGAAGTTACACAATAATAATGAATGTGATTGATTCAGCAGCGATTGACGCAATCAGGTCTTTGCAGCGTCCGGGGAAGCCGGACATGCTTAAGAAGATCGTGTTCATGTTTGAATCCGGCTCACGAGCAGAGCTTGAGATCTTGCTCGACGCTATTCGCACTGAAAACTGCGAACAGATCAGGTTGTCGGCTCACAGTATTAAATCCAGTTCAGCCTATCTTGGCGCCATCGCGCTCTCTAGCACTTTGCATCAATTAGAAGCGGCTGGACGCGAAGATAACATCGATCTATGTCAAGCGCTTGAGGACACTGTCAAGGCACAGTTTGAAGAGGCATCTGTGGCACTGGCTCTGCATCAGGAGCAGGCGGCATGAACCAGGTAGCCTCACACACAGTAGACCCGGTATTCTCACGCAATAACAGCAATCAGAAACCAGTTGTATTGCATGTTGATGATGATGCTGCCAGTCTGATTATGGCTGAGGGTGCTCTTGAGGATGCTGGCTTTCACGTGCTCCAAGCATCAGATGGGCAAGAGGCGATTGATCAATTTCTTGAGCATGAGCCTGATCTCATCATTATGGATGCGGTTATGCCGAACATGGATGGTTTTGAGGCAATCGCGCAAATTCGCACAAACGACCTTGGTGAGTACGTCCCTATATTGATGATCACAGGTCTGGATGACCTGGAATCCATCACCCGTGCTTACGATGAGGGCGCAACCGACTTTCTGACCAAGCCCGTCAACTTTTTTATATTGCCTTACCGAGTTCAATACATGCTGCGTTCGAAAGATACCGCAGACAAGCTTCGCTCAAGTCAGGCGCAACTAGATAATGCGCAACGTATTGCTCGACTTGGTCATTGGCAGTGGAGCCCATGCTCTGGGAAGATGTCGTGGTCGCGTGAATTTGGACGCATAATGGGTTTTTCTGCTGATGTAACCCATGGTACATGGGATGAATTTCTCGAAAAAATAGATTTTGATCAGCGCAACAACGTGCGTGCCACTGCGGAAACGGCGGCAAAAGAGACCCGTTACCTCACAATTGAATTTTCGATGACAGGTGATGGTGATGATGAATACGAGTCACGCACATTAAGGCTGGAGTCAGAGCCGCAGTTGGGTGAATCGGGAAGTTGTACGCAAATGGTGGGTACCATGCAGGACATCACCGAGCGAACCAATGCGCAAAAGCAAATTCATGATCTGGCTTACTATGATTTGATCACAGGGTTACCTAACCGTGCGCAATTGAATGAACAGCTTAATTACACCCTGAGTATCTCAAACCGCTCCGGGTCTAAATTTGCGTTGTTGTTTTTAGATCTTGATCACTTTAAACAGGTCAACGATACACTGGGTCATGATGCCGGTGATGATTTGTTAATGCAGGTATCGCAGCGTCTGTCCACTATTTTCAGGGAATCGGATACGCTCAGCTTGCCACCTGCTGCCAGTGGTCATTCGAAGCAAACCGTTGCTCGCCTGGGTGGAGACGAATTCGTTGTACTGCTTGGGCATATTTCTAAAGTAGAAGACGCCGCTCGCGTGGCTGAACGGATCGCAGAATCTGTGAGCAAGCCGTACACCATTGGTGATATCGAAGTGGTTGTGACTACAACGATTGGAATCAGTGTGTATCCAGCGGATGGTCGAGATGCCAAAACGCTGATGAAGCATGCTGATGTAGCGATGTATCACGCTAAAGAGGCTGGACGGAACGGTTATCAGTTTTACTCGCGTGAAATCCATGAAATTGCGCTTGCTAAATTTTCTATGGAACGAGAACTTAAGCAGGCAATAGAAGAAGATCAACTGATATTGCTGTATCAGCCAAAAATAGATCTGCATACCGGGCAAATTTCCGGTGTTGAGGCTCTATTGCGCTGGGAACATCCCGAAAACGGTGCCATAAGTCCAGGTGAATTTATCCCGCTAGCAGAAGAGACTGGCTTGATTTTGCCAATGGGGCAATGGGTGTTGAATAAGGCCAGCATGCAAATGCAGAAATGGAATGAAAACGAAATTGGTCGTTTTTCAGTAGCCGTTAATGTATCACCGGTACAGTTCACACGAGGTAATGTGATAAAAGATGTTGATGATGCATTGTCTGCTAGTGGCCTTGATCCAACACTGCTTGAAATAGAACTGACCGAAAACCTTTTTTTGCACAATATTGAAAAGGGTATTCAAATTTTAAGCAGTATGAAAGAACTTGGAATCAAAATCGCCGTTGACGATTTTGGAACGGGATTTTCTTCTTTGAGCTATCTTAAGCGTTTGCCTGTGGATAAGCTGAAAATAGATCAATCGTTTGTCGCCGATCTTGATACTGACAAGGGTGATGCAGCGATAGTCTCGGCAATTATTACGCTAAGCCAAAATC
>CAYSZH010000194.1:0-7652 GCA_964435305.1 uncultured Granulosicoccaceae bacterium | reverse complement strand
CGTTGCAGTCATCTTGATTAAATTACCGACAGGACAGTTCAAGACAAAAAACCGATTACATTTTCACTTGACAAATTCCCACGCTGAGCTAGCGCCTGGTTAAATATGTCGCTGAGTCATTAATCAACTTCAAAGTGAATGATATGTTGCTCGTAGTGCTCAAGTGGAATCGAAATTTCGGAAGTAGCGATACGCCCGATGGATATTCCAGCAGTATGGACTGTCTCGGCAGATCCGGAGACCAGCGGGTGCCAGGCACGAAGTGGCTTACCCTCGGCCAGTAAACGATAGGCACAAGTTGTCGGTAGCCACTGTTTTTTTTGTTCGGTCAACGGACGAACCTGGGTGCAATCCGGTACCTGGTCAAAGCGTCGGTCGTAATCCTGACAGCGGCTAGTGCTGCAATCGAGTAGGCGACAGGCAATATCAGTGAAGTACACCGTGCCGCTATCCTCGTCTTCTAGCTTTTGCAAACAGCAACGACCACAACCATCACACAACGACTCCCATTGCTGATCATCAAGCTCATCCAGCGAAAGACGTTCCCAAAATGGCACTGAATCAACCATGCTGTGAACACGCCTTAATGGTAATCAACCAAACGTTGCACTTCGTCGCGCGAACCCATGATCACCGGTACACGTTGATGTAGGTCATTTGGCAGTATGTCTAGAATGCGCTCGCGCCCGGTACTGGCCAGTCCCCCGGCTTGTTCAACGATAAAACCCATAGGATTGGCTTCGTACATCAGACGCAGTTTGCCGGTCTTGCCGGCGGCTGTCATTTTGGCATCCTGTGGATACAGAAAAACCCCACCGCGGCACAGCACCCGGTGCAGATCACCCACCATGGAGCCCGCCCAGCGCATATTAAAATCACGTTCACGCGGGCCTTCGCGACCGGCAATGACCTCATCGATATAACGTTTAACCGGGGCTTCCCAATGTCGAGCGTTAGAGGCATTAATGGCATATTCGCTAGTTTCGGCTGGAATGTGCATCGACGGATGTGTCAGTACAAATTCACCCACGACGGGATCGAGCGTAAATCCAGACACGCCTTGTCCGGTTGTTAACACCAACATGGACGCACTGCTGTACAGACAGTAGCCAGCGGCGACCTGTTCCATACCGCGTTGTAAAAACGACGAGTTATCAGCGGCAGAATCTGATGTGTGCCGCATGATGGAGAATATCGTGCCGACCGAACCGTTGACGTCAATATTGGAAGAACCATCCAGCGGATCGAAGGTGATCAGATAATCACCGGTCGGGTAAGCGGACGGAATCGGAAACATATCGTCCATCTCTTCCGAGGCAAGTCCTGCGAGTCGACCGGTCCAGACATTCGACTCAATAAACACATCATTCGAGATTATATCGAGCTTCTTTTGCTGCTCACCTTGTACGTTTTCTGTACCGGCGGTACCCAGTACACCAGCCAACTCACCTTGATTAACAAGCGCAGAAATGCGCTTACATGCCGTTGCTACATCCTGGAGCAAAGCGATCAGTTCGCCAGCCTCGGCGGGTTGGTCGTGAGCGCTCTGCTGCGATTCGAGTGCTCGCGCATTCTCCAGTAACGTTTGTGTCAGTGTCTGACCAGACATTAGTTTCTCTCTATTTCGATAAATTCAAAGTCGTCCTTGCCGGCACCACAATCCGGGCAAGTCCAGGTAATCGGTACGTCTTCCCAACGTGTTCCCGGTGCCAGCCCCTCCGATGGCGCACCAGTTTCTTCGTCATAAACCCAACCACAGACGATGCACAGATAGCGTTTGTATTTCACCAGTTTTCAATCTTTAGGTTATTTTGAAAATCCAACACCGCAGCACCACGCCGCAGCAATGACTAAAAAAGATGACCGATACACAAGATACACAAGAGCAACACCAGTGCCAGCAACACCGCTATAGACCCCATATCTTTGGCGCGCCCGGATAACATGGATTACCCCAGTGGCCGTATTTTTCACCCGCATTCTCCGCTGCGTCCAGATGCCGGGGTGGATTTGATGCCAGATCGAGTCAATCGGTTATTCGGCTTACCCTTGACATCATTGTAGCGTATGCAAGTGTGGGAAAACGCCGTAAAATCCTGCGAAGCTTTTTTATCCTTAAGGATTCAGTGTCTATGTCCGCCCGTTACCTTGCCATGTGGTCTGGACCGCGTAACATTTCTACAGCGATGATGCGCTCTTGGGGAAATCGCAGTGATACCGCGGTGATCGATGAGCCGTTCTACGGTTACTACCTCAGACAAACCCACATTCCACATCCTGGTTTTGATGAGATCATCGCGTCACAACCTGCCACCTGGGAACAGGTTGTTAAAAACATTACCAGCGCCGTACCCAACGATAAAACACTGTATTACCAAAAGCACATCACCACGCACATGCTACCCTCAATCGAGCTGGACTGGCTGGCAAAATTATCGCACTGTTTTTTGATCAGAGCGCCGGAGCGCGTGGTGGCGTCTTATAGCAAAACCCGGCCAGATGCGAATACCGATGATCTGGGCTATGAGCAGCAGCATCGGCTTTTTGAATTGATAACAGAACGCCAGGGGCGCGTGCCCCCGGTTATTGATACTGAAAGATTTTTACAAAATCCTGGTGATCAACTGCGTCAGGTTTGTGCACGTCTGGATTTGGATTTTGAAGAGTCCATGCTGGAGTGGCCAACCGGAATACAGGCCACAGACGGTATCTGGCACACGCACTGGTATGCAGCCGTTGCCAGTTCGACCGGGTTTATCAGTACAGTAAAACCACAACCGTCACTGAACGCCGAACGGCAGGCAATTGCAGCTCAGTGCCGACCGTATTATGACGCGTTAGCCGTTCACGCCATTAAAAGTACAACTTAATACCAAAGTTAAACGACGAGATCTCTTCAAACAGTCCCTCATCCCGCAGATAGGACATATAGTCTGCGGTAAGATCAGCGTTTTCGGTCAACTGCGTCTCCAGACCAAAACCAAACGACACCCCAACGCGATTATCGGACAACTCGCTAGTGCCGACACTCTGGTCGAGATTAACATTGGTCAAACCACTAAGTGCAAATAGTGCACTACTATGGCCGATGGGCAAATAGGCTTTGAGATAAGCGCCATAGTAGGTTGCGCTGATGTCGTCGAACTTATCGTTATCATCATCGAAACTAAAACCCAGATGACCTTCCAGATCCAGCAATCGACCAATAGGCGTACCAAGCCGAAAGCGCAACCCACCGGGAGTAAGCTCGTCCGATCGGCCAGATTCGTTGCCGTTGACCAGTGTAATGGCCGAACCTTCTATGGCCAGGAAGCCATTAGCCGCCGCAGTGGTGGAAAACGTCAGAAACGCGGCCACAAGCAGGGCCTGAATAGTACCGGTTCTCATAATTGTGCTCTCGTGAATACGTCGAGGGGACACAGTAACAATCTGGAACTGAACCTTGTCTGAACGGATTGAATGGTGGGCCTTACCGGGGAGGTGTTGATAGTGTTTTCACATAATTCTTTCTTAGCGCCAGATCTGGGTCGTCAATAATGTTACTAAGCAGGTCTTGCGTCGATTTAACTTTCTTCAGGCTTGAACTGCTGCTTTGTGCTTGATGCGGAAGTCGGAAAGGTAATAACTTAATTGTACAATCGAACTGAAGCCAGTGGCTCTGTTCGGCCAATAGCATACAAAAGAAACATTGGGCTGGTTTCTATTAATTTCGTTTTTGTGCAAAAAAAGGGAGAGAATTTTGGAGAACCAAGGCATTCCGTTTCAAACCATTGACTGGGCAGCAATACCGAAAACGGAACATACTGGTACCACCGGTGTGGCCTATTGGCAGACAATGGAATTTGTGGGGCTGCGCGTAAGGTATGTGGAATACTCGAAGGACTATAAAGCAGACCATTGGTGCGAAAAAGGACACATTGTTTATTGCTTACAGGGCGAAGTAG
The DNA here is from genome assembly GCA_964435305.1 of uncultured Granulosicoccaceae bacterium. Classification (GTDB taxonomy): domain Bacteria; phylum Pseudomonadota; class Gammaproteobacteria; order Granulosicoccales; family Granulosicoccaceae; genus Granulosicoccus. Next base: position 3,708 of record CAYSZH010000194.1, on the reverse strand, counting down.
TCAATGAACTGAAAGACGGTACATCCACTGTTTTGACACCTGGCATGTCCTATATAGTTTCGGACAATCTTAGTTCACACCGGTCAATTACAAAGACCGGTGTGCATTTGCTCATTGTCGATGGTGATTTCCTCAAATTGCCAACATAGGTTCTACTTGCTGGAGAGTAGCCTATAGCATGCCGATTATGGTTCTCGTGATCGATTAACACTAACGACGAACAAGGAGGAAGCAATTGTGATCCTACCCCATGACGGAACGTCGCCAACGATTCATCCGACTTCACGTGTAGCGCCCAACGCATGCGTTAGTGGCGACGTAACCATCGGACCAAACTGCTCGATCGGATTCGGAGCTGTACTTTCAGCTGAAAGCGGCCCCACACGGTTAGGTCAAACGTGGTAGTGATGGACACTGCGGTTCTGCGCGGTGTCCGCGGCAATCCACTTGTGATCGGCAGCAACGTACTAATTGGTCCACGGGCTTATCTAACTGGCTGTGAAGTAGAAGATGAGGCTTTCCTCGCTACCGGCACAACGATTTTTAACGGTGCAAAAATTGGTAGACGTGCTGAAGTCCGTATCAATGGAATAGTACACTTGCGTAGCCGATTAGAGCCTGATGCGACAGTGCTTTTGGGCTGGATTGCAGTTGGGGATCCGGCACATATTTTACCTCCCGAACAGCACGACAAAATCTGGGACATCCAGAAACAGTTGGACTTTCCGGGTTATGTTTTTGGTGTCGATCGCCCTTCCGAGGGGGAGACAATCATGCCAAATGTTATGCCACGATATGCTCATTACCTATCCAGGCGACATGGTGAAGACCCGAAAGAGTAAATTCGACAGTCCGTTTTGAGTCGAGTGTCGCCTGTCGCCGCTACCTGATATATCGTGTATTGACAGGCACTATACGGTCAGGCGTAGGCCTTCATCGGTATATTCATACCTGATAATTTGGCATGAAAAGCATTAAGCTAAGCGAAAAGCTATCACTGTTTCAGAAGCATTGGGATCCGCATGTCGTTGCAGACTACAACGAGAATGAAGTAATGGTTGTCAAGTTTAAGGGTGATTACCCATTCCATAAGCATGACACCATTGACGATTTCTTCTATGTTCTCGAAGGTGAAATGATAATGGATATTGAGGATGAGACTTCCAGAACAGTTAAAGCCGGTGAGCTGTTTGTTGTACCGAAAGGTGTAGTACATAGGCCTCGAGTAGAGGCGGAAGTGAAAGTGCTTTTAATCGAACCGAAAGGTGCGCCTAATTCAAGTGAATGACCATTCCCCTTTGACTGGGTAAAGTACAAAAATTACGCATCTCAAATGAGGTAGTACCGAGGCCCTATATTCAAGAACCCCAGCACCTCTCACCTACAACAAGCTATCAGAAACCGGCCGCTTCAGCGGTTGTACCCGTGGCCGTCGCAACAAGACCGGAGACCGCTGTCGTGATGTTACCGATCAGCATGTCCTGATCGGTAATGCCATGACGAGCAGCGAGGTAGGTTGGATCGTTGTAGGCAACCAGCACGTTCCCGTCAGCATCTTCGTACACCAGCGCCTTAAGTGGAAGATCGATTCCAGAGGCTGCCTGGCTCACCATCAAAGGAGTGCCGACATTCGGGTTACCAAACATGACCACCCGAGTTGGGCCAAGATCAAGTCCGACACCAGTGGCGTTGGCTTGATGATCAATTTCACGAAATATGCCTAATGTGCCGCTATCGCCAATTGCTGTGATCAGGCCGCTGTAGGTTTCATCAAACGAACGTGTGCTGGTAACCACGACCAAGCCCTCGTCTTCGGTGACTGTTGATGAGCCTGCGGTGGCTGCGTCTATGGTGGCTCCAGAGGCGGCTTCGGCCAGTCCCATCAGAACAGTGCCAATAGTGGTCAGCTGCGGAGTAGCTGCATCAAGCCCGTGCCGTTGTTGCAGAAAGTTTGTTGAGTTGTAAGAGAGCTGCACCTCGCCTGCAGCGTTCTCATAAGCATGCATCCTTTGTGGCAAATCAATGCCCGCCTGCTGATTCTGTTGCATCAAAGGCGTGCCCAGAGTTGGATTGCCAAAAAACAGTACTGAATTAGGCCCTTGCACCAGACTTACGCTTTCCGCATTAGCTCGATGGTCTACCGTGCCGACAATAGTCACTGCAGCGTTGCCACTCAACGTTGACTCAATACTCGCGAGAGTTTCTACCGTATCCGCTGAGCTGATCACGCTAACCAGCCCATCGGAGCCACTCGCCCCTACAGAGTCGCCCGAATCATCGTCACTACTGCTACAAGCCATGACGGTGGCCAGCAAAACTGCAGAGCCACCCGCTTTTAATGCGGTCGTGATAGGAGTGGAGGAATGAGAAATCCGTTGCTTATTTTTAAACTTGCATTTTTGCATGAACGAGTACCAGTGAAGTTGATGATGAAAGAAAAAAACGTATTAAGCACACTTTACAATATCATGATGTTGATAATATCTTAATCCTTTATTAACCTGTCTTTGTTTCTTCGGGGCTAATGATTTTGGCCGTTATAGGTATTTCCCTCTATGCAATATATTCAATAATCGAGAAACGCATGGTTGGATCGACGCCCAGAAAATCACCACAATTGGCCAAACCGATCGTTTACAACAAATACGCAGTTGTTAGGGACTTATTCAGCGAAGACACAAATCAGCGAATGTCCGGACATAGCGCCGATCGCTGTCGGTCAGTTTCTCTCGGTAATCACATTTATACAGTTAAGTCCGCTATATATTTCTCAGTACGTTCACTCGGTGATTTTTGCCCAAGCTGCATCTGAATCAATTTTGTATTTTTCCCAATTACCATCGTTCCAGCGGGTTCGACCAGCGGCCGCGTAAAAGAGATATAGCTTGTCACCGTGTATCTCCCAATGGGTGCCATCTGTTTTAACCAAGCCCTTGCCTAAGCTGAGTGCGTTAGCACAATGACCATTGTAGGCTGGTGAATATTTTCCGGGATCAGCTGCAAATTTATCTGCGGAGGCTTTATCTAGAAAACGCCACTTTGCGCCTTTATACTCAACCAGAAAAGATTTTTTACCTTTCACAGCACTTGCTTGTGGGCTACGATTTAACGTGTGGTAAGCAACGGTATCTTTGCCGCCAATGGCAATACCACCGAATTTAGATTTCGACACAGGTTCTGCTGCAAATGTATGCCCTGTAAACAAAACGGTGCAAAGAACGAAAACAGCGTGAATAATACGGAATTTCATAGTTATCTCTTGTAATGAAAGCAAGATGAGAAGCTTACTATCGATTCTTATCGTTGCTCTGTGACAAAGTTACTGAGCGTAAATAAAGGTAACACTAACTAGAGTTGCAAAAAAACCAGTACAACTAGCACACTTTAGTTCAACTGAATCGAGCATAAAAATAAGGCTTTACTATCGAACTAAGTTGCTAGTTCAATCGACTGAATCATGTAAAATAAGTGAGCTTCCGAACTAACTAATACCGAGTCGATTACGTACCGCTTGCTCACGACTCTCCAAACCAGAACATCTACCCTCTTGGATGGCTATTTCGGTAGGCACACCCATACGTGCTCTATACAGTGCCCAAATTGCTCCAGACCTATTAGAGCTAACACAATGAATGAGTATCGGATAGTTTTTTGTATTACCAATTACGGAAGCAAGCTGATCAACTTGTTCCCATTCAGGTGCTCTTG
>CAYSZH010000193.1:0-7668 GCA_964435305.1 uncultured Granulosicoccaceae bacterium | reverse complement strand
TGGTGTTCAATTTACTGCCTTACAGGACGGTATCGACACAACAACCGCAGGCGGCAAATTAGTATTTCATAATTATGGGCGCATTGGCTGAATTCATACGTGATTTAATTAGTGAGCGTACAAAAGCAGGTATGGAAGCCGCTCGTAAACGTGGGAAAACACTAGGTCGGCCTTTAGCGTTAACTGATGAAAAAATTACTCATGCAAAATGCGCAATTGAACAAGGAGACGAAACAGTATCGGGTATGGCGAATGTGCTGGGTGTTCACAGGAATACATTACAACGGGCTATAGCGAAAATTAGATAAGGATGGTTTCGGTAAAACAAGCAATAGTCTGCAACCGGCCAGAAGCCAAAGTACTGCCTTTGGAATTCACTGTTGGTTTTGGACTGATTGCAGCGGTATTCTTAGAACTATTTGAGTAAGAGAAATAATGGCTACCCGTATTGATGTGGCGCAGAAATGCAGGAGAAGAATTGAGTCACTTGAATTGTGGTTGCGGCGTCTTATACACGATGTTCTTTCTGAGAAGTACGGTAACGATTACCTGAATTATAAGGATGGGTACAAGCCAATAGCGGCTGCCCTGCAAACCAGTTTCCTCGTATCGAAAACCAGATTACTGAAAAGAAATAAAATAATTATCCGTATTGCATCTCGTTGATCTACCGCTGCGTAGTGCTTATCAGTCAACCGATAAATGAGGCGTGGTTACCTATCGTCTTGTCTTAAGTTGGACTGATCTTAACTTATCGATTTACGAGGTACTCAATGAAAAAACCATCTAAATTTAACATTCCAACACTCACATTGGGCATAGGGCTTGGCGCAATTGGGCTGCTTGGTGGCTATGTGCAAGCCGCTGATCATCAGGAAGCGCCCGGCACTTCAGCAAGGGTAGTCGCCGATATTGGCGATTACTATGCATGGCACGAAGGTGAAAACCTAAACCTGATTCTAACCTTTGGTACATTTGCGCCTGCCGGCAGTACAGGTAGCTTCGATAGCGACATTTTATACACCTTCCACTTTGACACTTCTGCAACGGCTGATGGTGTATCAGATTTGGATATCCTTGCCCGCTTTGGACAAGATGATGCCGGTAACTGGGGCATCCAGATATCGGGTATCGGAGACTCACCACTGGAAGGCCCGGTGGAGTCGATTATCAACAATGGATCGATGACAGTTTGGTCTGGCGTTGCTGATGATCCTTTCTTTTTTGATCAAACGGGTTTTCGACAGACGATCAGCACCGGAACAATCTCATTTGACCCAACGCGCGATGATGTGGCTGGTGCCAACGTTACCGCTATCGCTATTCAGCTACCGATTGACTCGATACTGCCTGGTGGTGGTGCATTTCAATCCTGGTCAACAACTGGCACATTGTGAGGAAAACATGAACACAACATTGATAAAAACAACCTTCCTGTTATTTACGCTTTGTGGCCTGTTAACGGCCTGTAGTAGTAGTGATGACGATGCTATTACCGTAGAGGGTGCGGCCCCCATCGACACGGTCGCTTTCGCTTTCAGTACAGCAGAACCACAACGCTACAGCCGAATCGATCGCTCAGGTATGCCCGCTATTTCAACAGCATTAATCATGAGCAGCGACAGTTACAACACCGCTGACCCGGTAAACGATAGCAATGGCGAGTTTGTACCAGAAATTCTAGGCAGTTTGGAGTTTCTTCACGGTGCACTCGATGAGCAGTTGCTGAGTCTGGGATTAACGCCATGCACAGTCGTTGGAGATGGTACGGGAACCTGTGCCACAGCGGCTGTCCCGTTAATTATTCCCGATACGGTCAAGATCGATACAAACGCTGCGGCTGGATTTCCTAATGGACGACTGCTTGCCGACCCTGTTATAGATGTCACCTTAGCGCTTGCACTGCTTGAACTGACAGGCGACACTCCACCTCACTCAGCAACTGATTTGGTGGGTGTACTGAACCCTGCACAGAATGATCTGGCGTTTGACAATGCTTTCCCATTTCTTGCACCAGCACACTAACGCTGTGTAGAAAAGGAAGATGACGGAGAGTCGCTGATTAACACTATCCAGCGTTCACTCTCCATCATCTTCCTGCAGGCAGGGCTGCAAACCTATCTCTACCCACAAGCCGTTGATCGAGAGTTTTGACCGTTGCAGACTTTGTTTATTTCACTGTCGATAGTGTTACAGACGCCCAAAGGGTTTTCCAATGCGCGCCTCGTCTTGTTGCCGACACCATGTGTACGGCGTTAAGCATGTGTTCACCTGGCACCACATCGTTAAACCGAGCTCTTCCTTGTGTATCCGTTTTTGTAACCACTCGCTTAACTGAGCCAGCTTTACTGAACAGTTCGATCTGCCTGTTTTCCAGCGGCACACCCTGATACAACAATTCCAACTCAATGACGCGATCATCCGCGTAAGGATTATTGTGAATCCTGATTTCCAGTTCCTGGCCATACGCTTTTGACAGGACGTCTTTGTCTTTGGTGGACAGAGTCGAATGTTCGCCGCTGTCACTAACCTGCACAAATGTTTTAGCAAATCGGTAGTAGTGTTCTTTTATGTTGGTTGTTGGAAAGCGTAAAGCCCGGTGCTTTTCCACAAAACTGTTTAATCCGTGGTAGCTCAAAAATGTATTGAATTTTTCCCAACCCTCATAAGTCAGCGTTCTCTCTGTGGATGCCAATAAGACGGAGTACAAGCCCTCCTGCTCTGCAACTGGGTGGATAGCGGGCATATCGCCAATCCGACTGGCAATGGCTTGTTGCTCTCCGGCGCCGACAAATGTGATTTCCTCGTACGACTCTGGTAGATAAGGAAACGCGCTTCCAGCAAAATTATCCCCATTGCGAATATCCACGTCTATCTGTTGGCCTGTCTCGACAGTGTACGTAATAGGTGCGAGCCAATATTCATGTGCACTGACAATTGGCGCGTATAAGAGCAAGTGACTAAAGAGCACTACCAATTTCTTGTCTATCACTCTTTCCTCCTGATAAATAAATAATGCCTGGATTTAAACACACATCTTAAATAAGGCGAGCACTCGTTACGCATTCGTCCACACGAGTTCGATTGACTTGACTACATAGCAATACGCTGAACAAACCATACCGTGCCCACAACAGACAATGCGATAGACGCTGGCAGTGACAGCGCCTTTCGGTACCAGTGTTTTTTTCGAAACGGCCAGCCCACTAAAACGAAGCACACAAATATCACCAGTAACTGCCCTGCTTCTACACCGATATTGAATGACAGAAGCGATGTTAGAAACATCCCGCTGGAAAAACCAATTTCACTCAATACGCCGGCGAACCCTAAGCCGTGCAAGAGCCCAAACAAAATGACGACAATTAAACGCCAACGTTTTAACTTGGCCGTAAACACGTTCTCAAGGCAAACCACGGCAATCGATAAAGCGATGAGTGGCTCTACTATGGATGCTGAAACTTGCAGATACCCTGTCATCCCCAGGGCTAAGGTAATTGTATGTGCAACAGTGAAAGCCGATACTTGCAATACGATAGCGCGCCAATAAGGCGAAAGCAGAAAAAGCCCAATCACAAATAGAATATGATCCAGGCCCTTGGGTACGATGTGGATAAACCCCACCACAAAGTAATTCTTGGCAGTTGACAACCAGCTCGTGGACGATTGCCCGCCCAGCTGGATAAAATCGCTGGTATCCCCAGGCTGTAAATATTGATTAAACAGATTGTCTGTCGATTCACTGCCAGCTCGTAGTATTAACGCACCGTATGTTGGCGCCCAAGATAAGCTAACAGCCGTGACATCATCTGCGAGCGATGTTTGCAATGTCAGTGACGAATCTCTTGCAATCTGAATATCACCAACGGCCGGAATGTCGAGAGCTTTTAATTGGAGTGAAAGCGTTTCGCCTGCATTATCGGTAATCGAAACATTATTCAGGAACGTATCGATATACGTGTCAAACACAAGTTTAAGTTCGGCGGCATCCATTGCACGCAAAGAATTGTAGTAATCAACACTTGGAGAATCGTCGGTGTCCTCGTGATCTGAACCTATTTCTGCGAGCACAGCTTCAAGGTTGACACGGAACTCAATGCTTGCAACAGCCTGATCTAGCGATAGATCAACAATGGAGGGTCTGATTTCGTGCGCATTGCTCGACAACGGTAAAAGCAGAACCGGTACTAGACACAATAACCACAGCAGAACCCTGTGTGAATTTTGTAGAAGCTGACGATCACTACTCATTTAAACTACCTATAAGAACAGCAAGCTCAAATGATGAACATCGAGCCATTATGCTAGGCCTACCGTTATCTAAAAAAATTTGGCTATGCATCAATACTACGCACACGCGTTGGTTTGAGATGCAGCTAGCCAGAATTTTTAGTTAGATCGACCCCACCGGCAATGTGATTGCATTGATCGACACCACCGGGCCCTCAGGCGCGGGTTCCGAGGTTCCTCCAGAGGCTTCCAGGCTCACTGCGAAATTCGACGCATCCGACAATGATATCGGCAACGGAAGCACTGTTGATTCTCCCGGAGTATTTGGCATCAGTCCTACCGATTGCACACCACTTCCATCGGCGAAGACCATCCACAACTGATGACTCTTATCTGAATCCAGCGGCCATTCACCCACCACCGATACAATGAGTTCTCCCTCAGCTTGGGCATTGCCTTCTTCTTCGGTTGACGCAGAGATGTCGGCATTGTCGGTCACTGATCGATAGTTGAGCGCCCATATCGGCTGCCCGGACTCATCCTCAAGCACCGTTACAGTCGAGATTTGTGCCACCTGCGCAGGTGTCGGCGCACCACTGTCTAATAATGGCTTGCCTATGTGAATGAACAGGGCCGCCGCAATAGCCGCCACCGTTGCCATACCTGCAACCATGGCCGTTTTCCAAAACCTGACGTCTTCTTTTAATTCAATGACGTTGGATGAAATACTTTTACCCGATGAGGTCAGCTCATCAAGATCAATTCGATCGATAATCTGTTCGAAAACTTGTGGCGATGGTGTTACTTGCGGTGTGGTTTGATTTAAGGGATCGAGCCTGCGCTCCCAGTCCGCAACGGCTTGACGCGCATCCTCGTCACTTCGCAGAAGCCGCTCAAATACCGCCCTGTCTTGTTCTGAAAGCACCCCTAAAACGTATTCGGCTGCTTGCAGGTCCCACCATTGTTCGTCACGAGAGCTCATGCAAGCACTCCTTAAGGCTGACAAGCCCTCGACGAATCCAGCTTTTTATCGTACCCAAAGGGCGTTCCAAGGTTGCGCTCAGCTCATCGTGGGTAAAACCTTCGCAATAAATACCAACAATGCAGCGTTGAGCCTCTTCATCCAGCCTTTCCAGACAGTTTGTCAGTGCTTGAATATCCGCTAGTTCTTCTGCCACTGGCTTGTTTTCGCCACGCCAGTTGTCAGGGTTCATATCGGGTAGTAAAACATTGACATTGGCCCTTGTGCGAGAGCGCCGCAACATATCCAGCGCCTGGTTGCGCGCCAGACTGTTCAGCCACACGGACGCAGACCCGGTGTCTGGATCAAATTGCGATGCGTTATTCCACACTTTGATAAACGTCTCTTGCAAAGCTTCTTCAGCGATTGCCTTGTCTTTTAATATACGCAACTGAATGCCGTAGAGACGCGCTGAAACCAGCTCATAGAGATCTGAAAATGCCGACTTGTCAGCATTTTGAACTCGTTCGAGGAGATGTTCGGTAATGTGAGGGTCTGAATTCAATGAAGGTATCTGGTTGGTATTCTCTGAACCATGGTAATACGGCTCAGGCCTTATCAATCACCAGATACTATAGCAATTTATTTAGAAGAGTAACCGCTTTAGGTAGCACCTGTGTTGTCATTAAAATGGCGAAATAGAAACACTAACAGTACAGGGCGAACATCCTTCAGGCTCTGGGCCAGGGCCAGGGCCAGAGTCACCGCCTCCTCCTCCTGCAGCTGCAGCACCAACAGCCAACAACGCCAATACCCCAAGCCCCACATACAACAACCGAGAGCGCTTCTTAGGCGCTGGAACAGCAGGCGTATCAGCAGGAGCTGTGCTATCTGTGACTCCCGCAATTGCTTCCGGTTCTGCATTTGGATCTTGCAGAACACGAACAAGCGGTTCAAACGCAAACCCTTTTAGAACGACATTGCTCGCCGTGTCTTCTGCCTGAATATAGTATTCGATACTTTTTTCTGTTCTATCAGTAGTTTCAATGGTGACTGAGTAAAGCGATAAGCTTGGGAGCAACTCCATCGGCTTGTTGATAAACGCGGTCTCTCCTTCAAAGCGATAAAAAAAAGTGACCTCAGAAAGCTCTTCGTTATCGACGACAACAGCAGAAAATGTTTGGTCTTCACCCAGCTCACCAAACTCAATAGCTTCGTGCTCAATAACAGGTGGCTCAAAGTCAGAAGCGACATCTTGCGCTTGAACAATTACAGGCAAGGTACCTGTTATGGCAACACACAATGCCAAGGTACCTACCATGCACTTTTTGATCGACTCTTTTGCAGCTCGTCTTAGCTTTTGTGACCTGAACATCTTCACACTGACCCTTAGACTTAACGTCTTTTGCATTTACTAAAATTTTGGTTTACTTTCTGCTGTAATTTAGTGATTCTTCAATATATCAATACAAAAAAGATCAGCGTTACCACATGATCTTCGACCACCTACCTTCACGAACAGACCGAATGGTTATTTTTCTAAACTCGGGCGGTGGGAAGGCGATATCCCCATTAGCGCGGGTCAGTTTTTCTATGCTTAAAACAGCTTGTATTGTCTGATCGCTTGGCCTGGTGCTGGGACTTTCGATTTTTGCCTCCACCTTTTCGAAGTTGGAGAATACGAAATCGAAATAAGCGCTCTTCCGCTGAGACGTTACAGTGAGTGCTTTCACCGCAACACTATCCATTTGGGTGATCGCCGTTTTTAATTGATTAAATTGCGAGAGCACATTCTGCATATCTTTATTAGTGATACGTCGTCTTTTAGCTTCTGCCGCTCTTCGCTCAGCCTCTTCAGCTCTCGCTTTGGCCAGCCGAGCTTCCCGCGCAAGTTTTGCTTCGTTTGCAATTCTGGCTTCTTCTGCAAGTGTCGCGGCCTTTGCGATTCGAGTCTCTTCTGCAAGTTTGGCTTCTTGTGCCACCCGGGCTTGATCTGCAAGCCTGGTTTCTTCAGCAACCCTGGCTTCCTCAGCTACCCGTGCCTCATCAGCAAGCCTGGCTTCTTCAGTCACCCTGGCCTCTTCTGCAAGCCTGGCTTCTTCAGCAACTCTGGCCGCTTCCACAATCCTGGCCGCCGTTTCCCGGGCCTCATTTGCAATCCTGTTTTCTTCTGCAAGCCTCGCTGCTTCCGCAAGCTCCGCTTCGGCTACCCGAGCCTGTTCGGCAAGCCTCTCTTCCTCGGCAACCCTGGCTTTTTCTGCAAGTTCGGCTTCCGCTACCCGAGCTTCTTCTGCAACTCGTGCCTCTTCTGCACGCTCAGCTTCCGCAACACGTGCCTCTTCCGCAAGCCTCGCCTCCTCGGCAACTCTTGCCTCTTCAGCTCGCTCAGCTTCCGCAACACGTGCCTCTTCCGCAAGCCTCGCCTCCTCGGCAACCCTTGCCTCTTCAGCTCGCTCAGCTTCCGCAACACGTGCCTC
>CAYSZH010000192.1:0-7741 GCA_964435305.1 uncultured Granulosicoccaceae bacterium | reverse complement strand
GGCAGAAGCGTGACCAAAATGATGTCCAACCCCACTCAACTGGAGCAGTTTTAAAAGATCATGCTGTTTATTACCACCGGCAGCGAAATGCTCCTCTGGCAGCGGTACTATAGGCTTTATCGACTCTGCCACCCTGGCGGCGGAAGTCATCTTTACAGACAGCCTCCAGAAACAAATCCGACGTTTATGTGGACCAGGAATTCTTTCCTGACTGTCAACATTGTCGCGATACTTGGATGCATTGAGTTCTCTAAGTCACATATCATCAGCAATAATGTGAACTATATGGTCATTATGTCTCAAGAACTTTGCCTTTTTGGCTCATATGGATCCTGAGCACACACCAAACACCCTCGTTTACATTGAACTATATCTTTGAACTGATTACTATATTCCTGTGCTCGGTTTCACTGCACAACCTCGATAACCCTTAAGTATTTGGAGACAGTTATGAAGTGGGAAACACCAACAGCAACAGATATGCGTTTTGGCTTCGAGATCACGATGTATTTCGCAAACCGCTAAGCGTGAATTAATGACAGGCACCTCTGGCCACAAGCCTGGTGCCTGTCATCTTCGGTTCCATTCATTAACTTTTGAAATTACATATTCTTGGCTCGGCAGCAGGTGGCGGTTTTCCACAATGGAATTGCAACTGTCAGATGTGCGGTGGCTTTAGATCAGGACAAATTAAGGCAACGGCCAGAACCCAATCCTCTATTGCCATAAGTGACGACGGCATCGACTGGGCATTGTTCAACACATCCCCAGATATTCTGCAGCAAATCAAAGCATTTCCGGCCAGTCAACCGGCTAGACAGCTACGCGATACTGGCATTCAATCGGTCTTCTTACTCGATGCGCAAATAGATCATACAACCGGTCTGTTGATGCTTCGCGAGCACAACAAGCCAATAAACCTGTTTACCACAGCACCGGTCAAAGAAGATCTATCGACCGGGAATCCACTACTCTCTGTATTGGACTACTATTGCGGCGTAAACTGGACCGAAATCGATTTAGCAGGTGAGGCCATAAACTTGCCAGGTGCTGCCTCAGTTGATATTACAGCTATACCATTGACCAGCAATGCACCGCCCTACTCTCCACGCAGAGATAAGCCGGTACCCGGTGATACTGTAGGCGTGTTAATGCACGACCGGAAATCAAATAAAAAACTGTTCTATGCACCCGGCCTTGGTGTAATTGAGCCCGCGGTTTGGGAGGCTATGAAGCAATCTGATGTTGTATTGGTTGATGGCACCATGTGGACGGATGATGAAATGATCAAAGCCGGTGCGTCGAAGAAAACAGCCTTTTCAATGGGCCACCTGGCGCAATCTGGCAGTGGCGGTATGATTGAATGGCTGGACAAGCTACCTTCAAGCACGCGAAAAGTGCTGATTCACATAAACAACACTAACCCTATTCTGAATGAGTCTGGAGCCGAGCGCGCAATGTTGGCCAAACACGGAATTGAAGTGGCGGAAGATGGTATGACAATATCGCTGGAAGCTGACCATGACTAATAGCAAGCCAACACTTCTATCTCGTAGCGATTTTGAAGCTCGATTGCGTGAACAGGGAAAGGCGTATCATATTTATCATCCGTTCAACGTCATGTTGAACGAGGGTCATGCAACTCAGGCGCAAATTCAAGGCTGGGTTGCGAATCGATTCTATTATCAAATTGCTATTCCAGTGAAAGATGCAGCGGTCATGTCCAATTGCAATGATCGAGAAGTTCGTCGCGAATGGGTCAAACGAATGATTGATCATGACGGTTGTGACATTCCTGGTGCTGAAGATGCTGGCGGTATAGAAGCCTGGATTAGGTTAGGTACCTCTACAGGTTTGTCACGTGAGGAAGTAACCGATTTACGCCATGTCGTACCGGGCGTCCGCTTTGCTGTAGATGCCTATGTAGAATTTGCACGAACCAGACCGTGGCAGGAATCGGTTTGCGCATCACTAACTGAATTATTTGCACCAAAAATTCATAAGCAACGACTGGCGACCTGGCCAGAGCATTACCCATGGATTGATTCTGACGGTTTGCTTTATTTTCGTAACCGGGTAACGCAAGCCCGACGCGATGTTGAACACGGGCTGAACATCACTCTAGACTACTTCAACACACCTGAATTGCAGCAAAAAGCCCTTGAGATACTAAATTTTAAGCTTGATGTGTTGTGGCAAATGAACGATGCCATGGCCTTGCGCTACGGATTGCCGGACAAAGCCGCAGCACCCGTCCGACCAAACACAGAGCAACCAACATGAGCACTGAACCACCTGTTTCAATCGACGCGAAACAAATTGCGTCAGTGGCAAAGCCTTACAAATTACAATTCGAGAAAGCACAGGACAGTTGGGTGTTGTTGTATCCAGAAGGCATGGTCAAACTTAATGGGCCAGCGGGTGAAATACTTCAGCGCTGCGATGGAAAAAAAACCATACTGTCTGTCGTTGACGAACTGGAGGTCGCGTTTGAACAAAAAGGGTTGCTAGACGATGTCATCGCGTTTATCGAAATCGCGCTGAAAAAACGTTGGATAACCTTGGGCGCGGTAGACAATAATGGATAGTCATGAATGCAAGGTAGGACCACCGCTTTGGCTTCTTTGTGAGCTTACCTACCGATGTCCGCTTCACTGTGTGTTCTGCTACAACCCGGTCAATTTTAATAGCGTTGAAAATGAACTGGATACTGCAGGTTGGTTAAGAGTTTTAAATCAAAGCCGTGAAATTGGGAGCGTTCAATGCGGCTTTTCCGGCGGTGAGCCCCTACTTAGAGACGACCTTGAAATATTGGTAGCAGAAGCTCATCAGCTCGGTTTTTACACCAACCTGCTCACCTCTGGAGTTGGACTAACCGAAACTCGCACAAGGGAACTGAAAGATGCAGGGCTGGATCATATTCAGCTATCGTTTCAAGACTCAACAAAAGAGCTTAATGATTTTCTGTCCCACACTAAAACGTTTGAGCTGAAACACAAAGTTGCCAAAATTATTGCCGATCACGACATTCCTATGGTACTGAACTGTGTTATTCACCGACTGAATATCGACTACATTGAAAATATCATTGAAATGGCGATCGATTTAGGAGCTGAATGTTTAGAGCTCGCTAACACCCAGTTTTATTCCTGGGCCAAAGTAAATCAGGAACATTTACTCCCTTCCAAGGAACAATTGGTACGCGCAGAAAAAATAACCAACGAATACCGGGATAAATACGCCGATAAAATCAGGATCATTTTTGTAGTACCTGACTATTACGAAACCCGCCCCAAGAAATGCATGAATGGCTGGGGAAATGTATTTCTGACCATCAGCCCAGATGGTACTGCACTACCATGCCACACAGCGGCAATGTTGCCTGGGCCTGCTTTTCCTTCGGTTGCGCAACATTCCATTGAAGAGATCTGGTACAGCAGTGAAGGTTTCAATCGGTTTCGAGGCGACGCGTGGATGAAAGAGCCTTGTCGCTCATGTCCGGAAAAAGAAAATGACTTGGGGGGGTGTCGATGTCAAGCCTATATGATTGCAGGAGACCCAACTGCGGCAGACCCTGTGTGTGACAAATCGCCTGAGCATAGCAAAATTCGGCAGGCTGTCGAAAAAGCACAACTACCCGCAGACCAGCAAAAAACTGAACACCCCCTGGTGTTTAGAGATGCAAAATCGTCACGCGATTTAGAAAAGGATGGTGTTGTTTTCTGACTGTTGAATTAAGCACGGCGGCGATTCGGGTTGTGATTAAAGTATCACCTTAAGGCTGTTACAATAGTGCGCCTATAGGTCATTTGTAGAATTGATACTCGCACTAATCCGGTGGCAACATCAAATTAAAAACAACCATGCACATCCACAATTTTTGTTATTACACAAGCGTCGTCCAGCGCTGTATCGTCCGGCGAGACGACTAGCTTTAGTATATCTTCATACGCAGGGAACGATTCAGAAATAAGGCTGTTTACACGGCCTCTGTTCAGGGAATCTATACGCTGCATCGTGTTGCTCATATAATCTGTCGAAAATCCATAACGAACCCCATTGTTGAGATGGTATGCCACGTTCACGGGTCTTTCCAAGTCCTTTCTAACCTCTCGCTTATAAAAGCGTTTGAAAACCGGAAATTCAATGGGTCCCACACCAGAACTTCGAAACTTCTCATAAGTCTCTTCGATCTCAGTAAGCGCGTCCTGCAATTTCTCAGTTTCGATTTCACCACTCATCTCAAACATTCGGTACTCTTGCGTTACGTCATGCACATTCGCTCCAAATCCGTAAGATGCTCCCATACCAGATCGTACTTTTTTGAATAAACGCGAATTTTTTCCAGCGCCTAACACCCCAAGACCTATTTGCAGCGCTGTGTTGTTAGCCTCATTGTTATCAGGGAAATTACCCGCCAACAAGACAACACTTTTAGGGGCTTCGGGGTTGTGCAGCAAAATGGTTTTGCCCCTTGCCTCGGGCTTCTGCATGGCAATCGGTTTTGTGGGTACATTGTCTGGCAAATTGGCGAACAGCAAATCAATCTCTTTAGCAACCGTTTCAACAGCCAGGCTTCCCGCAACGCTGATAGTCGCCGTCTTACTACTAAAGGATGACTCATACCAGGACTTTACATCAGCTGACGATACCGCTTTAAAATCATCTAACGCATTGAAGGACCAAAACTTATTGTAAGGATGGTCACCTGTTGTCACTTCACGCGCCAGATTCCAGGCCTGCCCCCAGGAATTGGTTCGATCATCAATGGCCGATTCGATAGCAATTTGATGCTCACGATCAAACCAGCGTTGTTCGAACGCAGGCTCTGTTAACACCTGCTGAGCAATTTCACGAGCTTTAGAAAAATGCTGATCTGGCGCTACGATATAACCAGAAACTCCTCTAGGTCGTACCCACAGGCCCGAGCCTCCATCCAGATCCTCATATGCCGCTACGATATCGGCGGCACTGCGCCCGCCTGCACCACCTTTAAGCATGATTTCCACACCCACATCTGCAACAGCCGGATGCGTACCTTCGCCAAGTGGAACCTCTTGTTCCCAATCAATAAAAAGCGCCGTACGCTGCGCATCTGGCATATGAAAATACCAGAACGAAAGACCGGCATCTGTGGTGTGCTCTTGCACCGGAAAAGTCTCATCTGCAGCAGCTTTTGCATGCAGCGCTATCGAGCTGAGTGATAACGCGGCCGTTATTGCAAGCAGCACCTTTGTGCGATACAACGGTCGTAGGGAATGACGCCTTTTGTTTAGACTCTTGAACAAATCCATTTCAATCCTCCTTTGGTGACTCATGAGCAACAGGTGTTATGTGAGCAATAGAACGACGCTTTGGGTTAGCAAGCGCTCGTAACAGTGCATTGACATCTTCAAGCCTCACTTGCTTGATATATTCCAGGTGTTCACTGAACGTCACGGGGCTTAAGCCAGAACTGAGTTCTTCCGACATACGATAATAATTGCTTTCTGTGCTGTTGCGATGACGAGTTTCGGTTTGTACCAGTCGAGACCGGACTCGCTCAAGCGTTTCTTCAGGCACACGGGCAGCTGCCAGCGATTGAATCGTCTCACCGATAGCTGTGGTCGCCTGTGTCAGTGACACGCCTCTATCAGGTTCAGCATAAAACAAAAATTCGAAATAGTTTGTTAGATAACTGTTAAAGCCCATGTCGAAAGACCTCAGGACAAAGTTATCCATACGCAAGGGGCGAGCAACACCACCTTCCAAAGCAGAGTCTAATACCCGTTGCAATAGCCACAAACTGTAGCGATTTTGCAATGCGGTGTTGCCGCCTGGCCACTGAGACAATGTAAGGTACATGAGCCGCTCATGATTAACCTGAGGATCAGTGAAAACCGTTACGTTGTCTGAGGTCTCTGCAATGGTTGCATCGCGCCACACAGCTTTATGAGGACTACCAGGCTCTATATCAGCAAAATGGTTGTTTATCGCGTTTTCCGCTTCCGGCTTATCTAGGTTACCCGCGATAAAAAGAACCGAATTAGCAGGATGATAGAAACGACTGTGAAATTGAAATGCTTGTGGAAGGGTTAATGAATGAATGGATGTTGGCGTGCCAATAACACTTCGACTCACTGCCAAATTGTTGTACAGATCTTTACGAATTTTTGTCCGAATTCGTCGATCAGGACTTTCGGAGACGCGTAAATCATACTCTCTGGCGACGACCAAACGCTCTCTTAGCATAAAGCCTTTGTCCAAATTCGGTGGGTCAAACAGCCTTGCAGCGAATTCGAGCATGTCATTTAAATCGCGCTTTTCACTCTCGTTGTAATAGGAGGTGACAATACCGTTTACCCAGGCATTACCACCGCGGGCGTGTAGCGGCTGACCGCCTGCATTGTCAGCATGCCAGAACATCAGGTGTTCAAGGTAGTGGGACAGACCTTCAGGGCCCGCGAAATCAACCTCCCCTGCCAGTATTGTCACGGCAACCGTAACACTTGTCGCGTTTGGATCTTTTAATAGATATACCGACTCGAACCCGACCTCCGTATCCAGTTTTATTAGATCGGCTACTACTGCAGAAGGTGTAAAAATCGCAGGTAAGCAGACAAGCAGGTAACGCCAGACCATCCGTGCTAACGAAAATTGATTGCTCATAACTACAGCATAAGCCTTTAGCAAGATGTGATCAAGAGACCTGGCCCCGTCTGCTACACGAGCTAAGTCTGATAGCTGATGACTTCAATTTCCAATCCGTCAGTTGTGTCGAAGTAAAATCGTTGCCCTGGTTCATAGTTTCCGTGCGAATGCGTTTCGAAACCAGCTTCCATGACTTTGCTTTCAGCTTCCTTTAGATCGTCAACCAAAATACCCAGATGGTTTAAACCCAGCAAGAGGGTGTGCGTATCCCCTGCTCGTTGCATTTCAGTCACTGGCGCGTACAGGGCGAGGTACGATTTCTCGCCACCTACGTGTACCGTAAATCCACCGTTTAGTGCTTCTCCTTGCCATCGGATACGCCAGTCAAACAAATCAACCAATAACCCGGCTGTTGCTAACGGGTCTTGTACCGTCATATTGATGTGCTCAAGTATCGCTTCGCTCATGGTTTCACCTTAATTTATGTTGAAAAAGCCAATGCTGCACCTGCAGCATTAGGTAAATCTTAATACCTCTAGTAAACTAGAGGTCAAGAAGAATTTTCAGATGGAGTCAACATGAACCAAAGCCGCAAACCTGCGATAAGTATCTCCATTGGTGAACTCGCACTGCGAACAGGTCTTGCGATAACCGCCATTCGATACTACGAACAAGAACAATTAATATCTCCCACTCGCAATGCTGGTGGGCAACGCCGTTATAAGCGTAGTGATATTCGCAGGCTCTCTTTCGTGAAAATTTCACAAAACCTTGGCTTCTCATTAGCCGATATTCGGCAGCTACTGGCAGGCTTACCCGACGAACGAACCCCCACGAAACGGGATTGGGAGCGGCTCAGTAAGCACTTTGCCCACGAAATCGACGAGCGCATTCAAGGGCTCATGTTGTTACGAGAAAATCTATCCGGCTGTATAGGCTGTGGATGCCTCTCATTATCAAGCTGCAAGCTTTACAATCCCGGTGACGCAGCAGCATCGCTTGGGCCTGGTCCACGCTATTTAATGGGCGATCATTCTGATGATGTAACTTAAGCTATTAAAACTGCTCCAGTTGAGTGGGGTTGGACATCATTTTGGTCACGCTTCTGCCC